>ONFP01000138.1 GCA_900317105.1 uncultured Succinatimonas sp.
GCAGATAAAGCACGTACCGCCTGCTGTGCCTTAGCATAAGCCTGAGCTGCCTGTAAGGTAGCCTGTCTCTGCTTCATTACTCTGTCTAAATCGTACTGATGCGTTTTCAATGCATTAACAGAGCGATCATACTCAGACAGAGCCTTATCTGCTTTTGAAAAAGATTTTGTAAGACTAGGTGCAACTGTTCCTGCAAGAGTTAATCCTAACTGGTATAACTTTTCTGCCATAATTATGTTCTCCTAGTCTTAGATTGGAGTTTTTTATTTATTTCGGTTGTAGTGTTTATGTACTGTTGCATTAGTTCGGCAACATCTGAAATAGGAAGCTCAAACAGTTCAAGAAAAGAAGTATGAAGTTCTTTTGAAAGAATAATCAGTCCTTTGGTGTACTGTTCGAGCCAGTTATTAAGATCACCTACACCAGTGATTGAGCGAAAAAAACGGATACTTTTCCGATAATTCCCAGATAATCTGGAATCAGTAATCCTTCAAAAAACTCAACTGGATGCTTGGTTTTCTGAGCAAGGAAGTAAAAAATAAAATCATCATCTGAAATAAGAGAAGAGGTTGCTGCATTCCTAATCAGCATGTTATTTCCATTTAAAGATTTGTAGCTCTTAATGGCATTTTTTAGTTCCTTACCTGTAAGTTCCTCAACATCAAGGTCGATACCGGTAAACTCTTTGCCTTCAAATTTATAAGGCTTGGTAAAATCAATATGCATCTTAATCCTCTTACATACCTAGCTGACTTCTAACGTCTGAAAGTAAATCAGTACCATTTACCTTGTAGATAAAGTTCAGCTTATCAAGCTCAATAACTTCCTTATCTGCAATCTCAATCTTCAGATAAGTGATTTCATATTCAGTGGTAGTGTCAGATGATGCACCAACCTCAAGAGAACCTAAACCAACGGTCTTAGTGATACCCTTGGTAATAATCTTTACCCCCTTAGGAACAAGCTCATTGGTTGCATTATCAAGGAACTGCTGAGAACCTCTGAAGGTAAGTTCAACACCACTCATATTTAGTAAAGTTAAAGCTTCTTCAGTAATAGAACGCCAATTGATAGTAGCGCTCATTGCCTGGAAATGACCTAGAACAGAAGTCTCAATCTCACCAGCAACACCTGCACCTGAAATGGTATCTGTCATATGAGCCAGCTCAGGTAAATCAACAGTAGCAATACCAACCTGATTTACGCCATCTTTGTAAACACGATAGTTAATAGTCTTATCCGGAGTTAAAGCATTTTCTGCCATTTTTGTAATCCTCTTAAACAGAAAATCCGTCTAAACAGACGGATTCAAAATCTTAGCCAAACAAGGTTGAATAGTATTCGGTATCAATTTCAAGATTGAATTCCATGTCTTCAGCTGGTGAAGGAGGAGTCATAAATACCTTGAAGTGATAAATACCATCCATCAGCTCAATGGTAGGATTATCTTCCTCGCGGAACAGACAACGGCCACCAAGTAACTGACCACGAGCAACTAACGAATTCAGCCACTGATTGATTGAATTTACTACAGTCTCTATCAGCCTGCGGTTACCTGGTTCGTCAACCTTCTGCCATGTAGTAAGAACTATGGTATTTCCTACCCACTGGAACATTCTTCTTACAGCAATCCATGCATCCTTTGGATCGGTTACACCTGGATAACAGCAGGTTCTGTTGCCCCAGATAGTCCAGCCTTTAGCGAAATTCAGTAAAGTTACAATACCCTGACCATTTAGGTAATTTGCTTCTTCATTACCGAATACAACCTCTGTACCGTCATCCAAGCATAGACCGGTAATTGACGCATTCTTATTTGAAGGAGAGCAATAAGGCACACCACCGTTAGCATTATCAGTAACACCGATAACACCTGCCAGATGAACTGATGCATGATACAGAGTCTCTGTATTGCGAACCATTGGCCAACAGAGAACCTGCTGAGTAAGAACTAGGTTATTATTCTTCTTCCATTCAGGTACGGATGAATATACAGGTACATTTGAATCTGCAGGAGCATCACATAAAGCCATTGCTCTGAAATTACCGTTAATCAGAATTGCTTTTGCCCCCATGATTGCTGCAACTTCAGGATCAGATGAGAAGCCAGGAGCAAGAACCAGAGTAGGAACCAGTGAGAACTTAGGATAAACTTCATTGATTAACTCTAAGCCCTTACGCTTACCTGTAGATGCATTGATACCACCGATAATATCAGCCTTAGTTACAAGTGAAGGATCAATCTTGTAGCCTGATACAGTTACATCTGAAGGAATTTCAACACCAATCCAGTTAATTACAAGATAACCATCCTCATCAAAAGCAGTCTCATAATCAGTGCCTGCAGCATAGGTATGTAAATCATCTCCAGTCTGGCCATTGGTTACAACCAGAGTTTCAGCTAATACACCTAAAATCTTTAAGGTGCCTGAACCATCCTTAATGGTAACAGTCTGAGCTGCAACTGCTGCCTTATGAACACTAGGATCTAAGACGTTAACAAAGATGCAAGGTACAATTCCATAGAAATTAAAGTTTGCATACATGAACTCACTGAGGCCATGTGTAAATTTCTTATCACCCTTTGTATTGAATACCTGAGCTGCTTCAAAGCCAAAATATTTTACAGCCTCAGCATATGAGTTGATTAGAACCGGTTCATTAATCTTTCTTGAACCAGCTGCAATCTGATTGATTGGTGCTGTGCCAACAACAAAAGGTAAAGCACTTTCAACTCTGACTGTTGGAATTAAAGAGGTGCCAGTCTCACCGATGTAAACACCATGCTTATAATTTGCCATTTATTATTCTCCCTTGATCTTCAGAGCTTTCTGATAAGCGCCATGTAACCTTGAACCTACCTTGTTCACCTCTGTTAATGACTTAACAAAATCTTTTGTAGGAACAATCAGAATTTCTAATTCAGGATGTTTCTCAACAACAGCCTTAGCAACGTCTCCAAGACCATCCTCAAAAACCATATTGCTTTTAAAATAGCCTTTTGGAATTGTTGGACCAACATAGATACGAGGCCATGTCTTTTCCTGAGTAGCTGTAACTGTCACAGCATCTGTTTTCTTTGCCATCTTTTTATCCTCACTAAACGTTAGATGATTCATACTGACTGGTATAAATTCGCCACGATGTTGAAATTATTGCCATGTAATAAGGTTCTTTCTGCTCAAATGGAAGCTCCCATTTCATATCTCCCATTCGTTCATATTTGCGATCAAGAATGCCGTTTTCCAACTGTGCTATTCTCATCATTAGTCGATGAACAACATTCATTGTGTCCTGGTATGCAAGCTCATCTCTTGCAAAAGTTCCTACGATAATTTCAATGTTTAAATCTGTTGCTCCGTTATGTACTGTGGCATTACTTGGTCTCACCGTGACAAACGGATAATCCGCGTCATTATCAAAATTCTTTGAAGGAAGCCATCCATTAAAGACTTTTATCTCAATTTCATCTTCAGGATCATCTTCATATTCAGGAGTTTCTTCCTCATATAAACTGCCAGGACGTTCTTCAGTTTGTCTTGGAGGTTTATGTAATCGAATATCTTCTAACGCCTCTTTTATTAACTTACAGAGAGCGTCAACACAATAAAGCTCTACCATTATTTCGTTACTCCTTTCAGAAGAACACCAACGGAACAGTTGGTCCTGTTTTTACTTCAATAGGAAGTCTGTTCTTTCCTGTACGTCTGAATACGGTTCCATTCCAGACAAAACCGTTTTTAACTTCAAATGGAGAACCTTTCTTTATTTCAACCGTAACAGGTTTAAATGCTTTTCCTGTTGTCTCTTTATTTGGAGAGAATTTATAGTGCGCCATTGAGAGACTGGCAGAATTTGCGGAACTTAAAAACTGAGCAACAAGCTCGTTTTTTGAAGCTTTCTTTACAGATAGACTTTGCTTAACGCTTGAAGCTTTAATGGTGTAATTTTCTTTTAAAATTCGTGATGCTTCTGTTTTAGTTGAATCTATAGCTCTGTTCATTGCCCTTGCAATAGCAACCGGAGCCTGTTTTGGCATTCCTTCAAGATATGAAGTCAGTTTCTTAACTGCGCTCTCATCTAAGCGTACATAGTTATCTGCCATATCATTGCTCCATTATTTCTAACGTTAAAATATCAACGCCCTGCTCCTGCTGTACGTCCCTGCATACGTATCTCAATTTGTTAATAGTTACTACAGAATCAACCAAGGGCAGAGGAGATAAGTCCCCCTGCCTTAGATAAACAACTACTGTTGCTTTGAAAACGCCCTGAACCTGCGCACCTTCAAAAGAATTAGCTACAGAATTATCAATGACAGCTTTTACTTTTGTATCGTTGATAGTCCAGTAATCAGCAAACTCACCTACATTGATAAAGGTATCTAAATCCTTTCTGAAGGTCTGTTTCAGGTTCATTTTTTACTGCGTCCTTTCTTTGTTTCAGAAGCTTTTTCAGTGTCAGTCTGTTCTACCTTCTGGGTATCAAGCGCAATCTTTTCAGCAAGACCACGCTCAATCCAATCTGATGCTTCCTTATCAGATAAAGAAAAGGTAGTTCCTATTTCAAGAACTACCCCTTTATGTAGAACATTAGACTTTAGTCTTACGTCCATATTTAAGCCACCTTTAAGATGTAGAAGCCTAAAGGCTCATTAACAATCATGAGAGGAGCTGATTTCAGCTGCACAATTCGACCTGCAGGGTTTGACTGCTGCAACCATGAATTAGGTACACGGTCACCCTCAACAAATGAATGAGAGTTGTCGGCAACATTGATAATGTCAACAAGTCCATAAGCTCTGGTGGTCTTTACTCCACGGCAGGCAATTAAGACGGAATCATTTGGGATCATAGGCTTATTAGATTGAGAGGCTTCATCATAATAAGTCTCATCATAGGTGAATACGTCCAGATTTGGTAAACGTAAAGCACCAATGTATGAAACACCGTCCTCTAGCTCACGAGGATTGATCTGACCTAAGTCAATTCTGCGTGAATTAAATGCGGTGGTATCTCCCTTTAATTTGTCGATTAGACAATCAACAGCGGTAGCGCCTGCAATCACTTCTACAGGAGTAAGACCAGACTTCTGAGAAATAGTACGGCATACTGCACGCAAATCTCTTAGAGGGTCGGCACCTGCTGCAGTCCATAAGGTTGATACAGTTGATGATGGTTTATCTGCTGCAGATAAATCACCCCAGAAATCAAGCTGGTCGTCAACACCTTCACCCTTAATCAGAATCTTACCTGTGGTTAAGGCTTGAGCACACATAACCTCTTCAGTACGTGTAATCTCCTTATCCATCTCATTCAGATCTTCTGCAAGAATTGCAGCAGCTCTGTCGTTAGGTGAACGTCCAGAGTATAACTGCTCGCCTGGCAGTCTCTGCATTGCATCCTCAGCAGTGCATACACGGTAAGGTGCAATGAATGCAGGCTTATAGGTAGAGGTCTTATAGCCATTGCGTAAATCTAAGGTTCCGCCAATGCGAGGATTTACGAATGGAGCTAACTTGCGCTTACCTGGACCTTTAATATCAATATCTACAGTTGGAGTATTGAAGGTCTTTTTGTTTGAGAAATAACGGTCACGTAGGAATGAACGAGCACGGAACTCTGAGTTCACCATATCAAGCATGGTACGTGGCTCAAATAAAGATACTGGCATCTTAATAATCTCCTATTAACGTAAGAAAATTCCAACATTACGAGCGGCTTTTACAAAGTCCTCAATGTCAACACCTGAAGGAACACTAACAGCTGCTTTATTAAAGTCACCGTTAACGTATACAACACCCTCTGTATCTGCATCAGAAGCATCTACATCATCAGTAAGAATGCCAAAAACATCTGAAGCAGGAGTATCACCATCTGCTGCAGAAACTGCAGATACCTTACCGTTTGCAAAAGTAACTAATGCACCACGTTTTAGGTTCTGACCAGATGCTACAATTACTGGAAAAGTCTTAATCTCATCACGATTTAGACCAGCAAATAACTTGTCATACTCAGTTGATTCAGTTGTAATTAAATCAGCCATTTTCAATCTCCCAAATTATTTTTTATAACCGTTGATTTTTGCCAGCTGGGCATGAACAGCGGCAACCAGCTGAGCACGTGATTCAGCATCTTTGTCCTGAGGCAGAGCCCCTTCAGAAGGCTGGACACCTTCAAGATCATTGGCTAAAGCTTGTGCATCGGCTGCAATTGATGAAGTTTTTGACAGTTTCTGTTCTTTCTGCATTTTGATGGTCTCAATGGCAACCTGTTCTGCTGTCATTGGCTCTTCAAACATTGCCTTTACAATAAGCTCATGATTTGCGCCGTTATCAATCTCTGACAGAGACTTGATACGATTTCTTTCGGCCTGAACAGCTTCAGCCACTATGGCCTTGAACAAATCAGGATATTCTGCATTCAGACGTTCAGCTGTCATAGCTTCCGCTTTCTGCCCCTCAGCCTTTGCAACAATCTGAGTATCTTCTACCTTTGCTGCAGGCTTTGGATCTTCTGGTTTCTTACTCATTAACATCTCCTTTGATGGTTTACGTAAGTTTTTCAAATCCCATTCACAGCCTGCAATGGCTAGAATGTGATCGTCCTTCATATAAGCAGTTACCTGCTCACCTTCATCAATCTCATCAGCAAAACCTTTTTCTACAGCCTCTTCAGCAGTAAACCA
>ONFP01000036.1 GCA_900317105.1 uncultured Succinatimonas sp.
AAAGGCTTGTCAGTAGCCTGAAATACTGACAATACCGTAGGGCATACGGAATTTTAAGCCTGTGCTGAAAAGCTGGAGGAGCAATTCTCCAAGAGATCGGGTAAGACGTAGTTCGCTATGCTGTGGTCTATGAAACAGGAATCCCATCGACTTCAGTCGTGGGAGAGTCAATGAGCCAAAAAAATGGAATTAACATGAGCTCAAATAATATTCATCTAATCGATACCCCAAATAAACTTGAGTCTGTATGCCAGACTCTTAGTCTCTGTGGTGAAAATGATTTTGTAAGTGTGGATACTGAATTTACACGTGTAAAATCATTTTTTCCTGGACTTAATCTGATTCAGCTTTGTATCAGGCAGGATACCTACCTGATTGATACTATGGCCAAACTTGATATTGAACCTTTTTTTAAAGCTTTTACCGCTTTAAAGGCCACTGTCCTTTTCTATTCAGCACGAGAGGATCTGGAGATTTTAGCCTATAAATCCAGAGTAATGGGGCTTAAAAGACTGCTTCCTCAGAAATGTGTTGATATTCAGCTTCTGCTGGCTTTTCTTAATCTTTCCTATTCACAGGGCCTGCAGAGTGCCCTAAGTGATTACCTTAAAATTGAGCTGTCAAAGGATCAGACCCGCTCTGACTGGGAGATGAGACCTCTTACAGATGCTCAGATTGACTATGCCGCCAACGATGTGCTGTATCTTGAGCAGTTATATCTTGAGATTATGAAAAACTGTAAAAAGGATGATCCTCGTTATACCTGGTTTGAAACAGCAATGCTGGATTTTGCTGAAGAATCCTGTGCAATGCCTAAAGCTGAGGATACCTACAAAGCAGTTAGCGGGGCAGGTTGTCTTAACATTAAGGCTCTAAATGTTCTAAGAGAACTTTGTACCTATCGCTATAATTATGCGGTTGAACATGATGAGGCCTTAAACCGTGTGATTACCGGTAAAGCCTTATGTCCGCTGGCTCGTATGAACAGTGTGTCTGAGAAATCCCTTATTAAGGCAAATATGAAGTTCGGGGCTATTCGTGCTCACGGAAAGATGATTGTTGAGTGGCATGAAAAAGCTCGTAAGGTTAAAACTGACGAGAGTATTGCTTTTGCCTATGACTATTTTGCCTGCAACCGTGATTTTGAAAAGCCATATAAAAGGCTGCGTCATATTTTAAGAACCGTAGCAAAGGAGCAGGGGATTGCTGAGCAGATTATCTGTAACAAACAGAACTGTAACGACTATTTCTATAAGATGTATTACAAACAGACCCCTGATCTGATGAAAGGCTGGTATAAGGAATGTGTCGGACATATTGATTACGACAGCCTGTTTGCAGAATAACTTTAATAGAATTTCTGCTTCTTTTCTTCAATTCTCTTCATCATTTATTCAAGATATAAAAAAACCGGCCGAAGCCGGTTTTTTTAGCATATTGTTTCTTATCTATTCAGATTAGAAACCGAAGCCTAACTGTGGGTTCCAGAATGCTGCGTAGATAACTGCAACAATCAGAAGAACTGCGTATGAAGCAATTGCGAAGCCACCTGAAGTCTTGAAGGTTTCTGCAGTGGTCTTGATTGCCTTCTCGTCGTCATCAACTGGGTTAGTTGATAGAGAAACGAATACGATTACAGCGATAGTTAGAACTAAGGTGTACATCATCTGGTCGATGAATGGCATGTTGATTGGTAAGAACTTTAATAGTAAAGCAATTACGATAGATGCTAGAACACCGGTGATAGCTGCGTTTGAAGTGGTCTTCTTGTAGAACAGACCGCAAACGAATACTGCTAAGATACCTGGTGAAACAACGCCAGTGTACTCCTGGATGTACTGGAATGCCTGACCTAAGGTGCTTAACATAGGAGCTAAGAAGATAGCTACAACTAAAGCACATACAGCGGTGATACGGCCTACAGTAACAAGAGTTAAATCAGAAGCATTCTTGTTGATGTACTCTTTGAAAATATCCATTGTGAAGATAGTTGCAGTTGAGTTCAGCATTGATGCTAGTGAAGATACGATAGCTGCTGATAGAGCTGCGAATACTAAGCCCTTAACACCTACTGGTAGTAACTGAGCAACCCATGGGTATGCTGAGTCAGTGTGCTCCATTGTAGGAACGTTGTTAGCAACCATCTCACCGTACATCTGCTTCATGCTCTCTAACATTGCTGGGTTGTGTACAGTAATGTAGTAAGCTGCGATACCAGGAATTACAACGATGATTGGAGTGATGCACTTTAAGAATGCTGCGAATACCAGACCCTTCTGAGCTTCGTCAACTGACTTAGCTGCGAAAGTACGCTGAATGATGTACTGGTTGAAGCCCCAGTAGTAAAGGTTAGCAACCCACATACCACCGATTAGAACTGCGATACCAGGTAGGTTTGAGAACTGAGGATTGCTCTGGTCTAGAATCATGGTGAAGTGCTCTGGAACTTCGTTGATTAAGGTTGAAAGACCAGCGATAGCACCGTTGTCGCCACCGATCCACTTTAATGATAGGTATGAAGTAGCGAAACCACCGATAACTAGAACTGCAACCTGGATAACGTCAGTCCAAACAACAGCTGATAGACCACCGTATACAGAGTAGATTAGAGCGAAAGCTGCTAAACCTAGAATTGCATACATCATTGGGATACCTAGGATAACCTGTAGAGCAGTACCACCTAAGTATAGAACTGATGATAGGTTAACGAAGATATATAAGCATAGCCAGAATACAGCTAAGATGGTCTTTAGAGTCTTGTTGAAACGCTTCTCAACGAACTCAGGAATGGTGTAGATTCCTTTTTCGATGAAGATTGGCAGGAAGTACTTACCAACCAGGATCAGGGTAACAGCAGCCATGAACTCATAAGCAGCGATACCGAAACCGATAGCAAAGCCAGAACCTGACATACCAATGAACTGCTCTGCAGAGATGTTAGCAGCGATTAGAGAAGCACCAACTGCCCACCATGGGATTGACTTGCCTGCCAGGAAGTAACCCTCAGCACTCTGAGTGTTCTTCTTTGATGCAAACAGACCGATTGCAATAACAACTAGAGCATATACACCGAAGATTACATAATCAACAGTGCTTAGTCCAGCAACAACATTTTCCATATTTAACTAACCTTGTGTTTAAAAATTAATAGTTTAGTGAATGTAAGCGATAAGCTTAGGTATCCTAAACAGATCACTGCGCATTTTACCAAAAAATTTTTTATGTGCTACTGCCAGAGAATGCTGTGAAAAATTGTTTCATTTTCATTCGTTTTCATGGATTTTTTCTGAGGCTGAAATGAAACTAATTATACAAGCAAGATTGATATAAAATGCTTTTAAATCAAGTTGATAATAAAAAGTATGATATACGTCTGATTATTTGAAATAATGTGATTTTAATCACCGTAAACGTTTACAAAACCAAGATAATGTAATCGGTTACATTTTTTAATTATTTGAAAAATAAGAAAATCTTTTAAATCAGAAAAAGTCAAAAGTGTGATATTGTCAGCAAATTTTTTAATTCTTCGTCTAATAAAGAAGACTTTTTTGCCTAATAGTGCCATTTTTGATCAATTTTATTAAACAATTCACATGTGGGATATGGAAATCCTATGGCAATCTAACTAAACTGTAAATATATGATAGTTTAGAAAAAACTTTCTGATTATTCTGAATCTTAAAATAACAAGAACAGCAGTACACCTTCTTTAATATGTGCGGGCAGAGTAATTTGTCTCGTTTTATATTCAGGTGCACCATAAGAGTTTTACTCTGCTTTTAAACTACGGAGGGGTAACTGAAGATACAGCTGTGCCTGTCAACTTTGGTTCCTGGAAGCTATGCAAAAAGACGAAAAAATCTTCATATGTAAGGTGTCTTACAACTGGTATCAGGTTATTAAGGCTAACTTTATATCCAATGGTTCAAGCTATTCTAACTGCTGGTATACCAAAATGGATGAGTTTAACCATGACTCAGATGATAACCTTACTCCTGCACCTGGCTCTATGATGCTTTTCGTAGTTGAAAGGGATGAACTTCAGTATATTGTCGGCGGTGGCTATTATTTTACCCACACAGAGTTAAGTCCTGATGACTGCTGGTATCGTTACGGTGTACGAGCCGGATATCTTTCGTATGACTCCTTTATTAATAGAATTAAGGAGTGTCATGGAAATCTGAATGAGAAACTCTCCTGTTATATTGCAACCGCATCCTTTATCTTTGTAAGAAGCCAGATGGTAAAGGTTCCTGAGGCTTTCATGTTTAATCTTGAGAATAAATCCAGATTTCTTCTGGATCTGGATACTCCATTAGGCAGATATCTTTACAAGGTTTCAAACGACAGACGTCTGTCGATTGCAGATTTTGCTGCCTCAGATCATACTTGGCCGGGAATTTACTACAAGGCTGTTATCAACAGGAGTTATGATAGAACCTCTCAGTACAAGACTACACTGTTATCCATCTATAACAGAAGATGTGCAGTTACCGGCTGTACCATGGTTCCAGCCCTGGAAGTTGCCCATATTAAAACCATGTATGATGAGAGATATGTTGACTATGATAACGGCATTATTCTAAGAGCCGATCTGCATAGTCTGTTTTCAAAAGGTCTGATGACTTTCTGTTATAAGGAAAAAAACAAGGTTGTTGTTAAGCTCTCCAATAAGATGATTGAGGAGAATGCTCCTTACTCAGAGTATGAAGGTGTGGAGCTTAAGCTTCCTGATGACAGAAAGTACTGGCCTAACAAAGAATATCTGCAGTGGCACAATACCATAAGATTTGAAAACTGGCTCAAGTATGGCGAGTTCAGTCTGATTGATTCGGTGCCAATGCATCCAAAAAGGGATTTAGTTTAAATGCGTATTGCTGTAATCGGTGCAAATAGCAGTTGTGGAAAAAAGATTGTTTTAAAGGCTGAAAGTCAGGGCATTAAAGTTACAAGTATTGTTAATTCGTTTTCTGACGTGGTAGGAAACGGAAAACTAATTGTTAAAGACTATGATGAAGTGGTTTTTGATGATGTAAAAGACTGTCACTATGTAGTTGATGCTCTGTCTTTTCTGGAAATAACCCGTTTCTCCTCTGATGTGCTTCCGGTTTGGCATTTTCTTGAGATCCTTAAGAATTCACCTGTAAAGCTGCTGGAGCTTGGCTCTGCGGCTTTTCTTTTTACCGATAAGTCAAGACAGAAGCTGGTGGTTGAATCTGATTCTGTTATCCTTGATGACAGACAGAACAAGGTTGACCGTCTGTGTGTCAATGCTTTTAAAAGATTAAGTTCCTGCAGCAATGTTGACTGGTCGGTTCTCTGTCCTCCTCTGCTTTTGGATGAGTTCTCCTACGGCAGCGGAGAGTATGAGTTCTCTGACAATATTCTGCCGGTAGGTATAAACGGTGATAGCTTTATTGCTCTCAATGACTATATAAGTGCCTGTATTGAGCTTTTAAAGCTGAAACCGAAAACTCACAGCTGTGTCTCTGTCCGTGGTATTCGTCTGAAATAGCAGTTTTTTTCTTCAAAGACTTTGACTCTTTTTTATTCAGCAAAAAATTTGCTTGCATTTTATAATGCAAGGTCTAATATTGTTTTCTGTTAACCGTATCTCATTTTCTGAGATTTTCTCCACTTGTTTAGTTGTATTGAATTATGAGTTTTTTAGACACACTAGCTCAGATGTCTGCTCTGTTTTTGCTTGTAATCATTGGCTTCTGCTGCAACAAGCTAAAATACATGGATGTTGATTTCAACCGTAAGCTCTCATCTCTGATTTTAAATATTACTGCGCCTTTTCTGATTCTGTCTTCTGTAATGGGAGATGTTCTTCCACAGCCTGAGGATATTCCTCCTGTTCTTACTGCAGGTGTACTATCCTATGCGCTGCTGTTTCTGCTGTCTTTTATAATCTCAAAAATTATCTGTAACGATCCAGAGGCGATAGGCTCCTACAGATTTATGCTGATTTTTGGAAATATCAACTTTATCGGTTTCCCTGTACTTGCATCTCTGTTCGGTACAACCGCAATCTTCTATGCTGCAGTGGTAACCATTCCTTTTAATATTCTGATTTTTATGTTTGGTGTGCCAATTATTACCTCCGGTAAGGGTAAGTTTGACTTTAAGTGGAGATCTTTATTCTCTCCATGCCTCTGTGCCACCTATATAACCATTGTGATTGTTTATTTTCAGGCCGCTGTGCCTCGTGAAATCTCATCTGCCTGTTCTCTAGTAGGCAGTATGACTGTCCCTGGCTCATTACTGATTATCGGTTCTACTCTGGCAGGAATTCCTGTTCTCAAGATGCTTACCAATCTGAGAATGTATCTTCTGACCTTAATTAAGCTTATTGGTATTCCTGTTCTAATGTGTGCTCTTTACAAAATAAGTCCTTTGGATGACAAATATGCTGACGTTCTTGTAATACTGTTCGGTATGCCGGTTGCCTCAATCGGTACCATGCTGTGTCTTAAGAACAATATTGACGGTTCAACCATGTCAGAAGGTACCTTCCTGACAACCCTGTTTTCCGTAATCTCAATTCCTCTTCTGGCACTGATTCTTTAATTGTCAGGGCTCCAGTTCAGACTGGAGCCTTTTCAAGATACATAATCTTTTCTATTTGCTTTAACTCTGATTTTTTTTCGTCCTAAAAAGTTAAAATACTGTTCTAAGGTTAGTCCACGGACCAGAGGTTTTATGTTTAGTCGTTTGAGGAAATTTTTATCTGTTTTAGAACCTTCGACACTTAAAAGGGTTAAATCTCCTTTTGAAGGAAATGTACTGCCTCCTTCAATGATTAAGAACACCATCATTTCAAGCAATGTTATCGGTCCTTCTGTTGCGGTAAAGCCAACTTCTGATACCTTAAGAGCTCCTTGTGACGGCATTATTAAAACCATTTCAGATAAACATAATGCTCTAATCATTGAGGTCGGCAAAGTTCAGCTTATAATAAATGCCGGTCTGAATCCTCAAAAGTACCACGATAATCTTTTTGTTATCAAGGTTAGAGAGGGTGACACGGTTACCACCGGAATGCCTCTGCTATCCTATAACCTTGAAATTCTTAATCAGATCGATCCCTGTTTTACCTGTGTGCTTACTGTACGTCAGGTCAAATCCTTCAGAAGCTTTTCCTTCACTTCCAACAAAAAAGTTTTTTTTGATACAGTTCTTTTCCGACTTAATACAAACTAATAATGCAGTTATGCATTGTGATAGTGCATAGACTCACTAATTTAATACCGTTGTAGAGTCCATAATCAGTAAATGTAATAATTACAGCAGAACCTCTTACGCAGATAAGGAATAGTTGAATGACTTTAACTCAGTTACATTATGTTCTGACCATTGCTGAAACAGGCTCCTTTAATAAGGCAGCTCAGATCCTGTATGTTTCCCAGCCTTCCCTCTCAAATGCAATACACGACCTGGAAGATGAGTTTTCAATTACTATTTTCTACCGTTCCGGCAGAGGCGTGACTCTTACAAATGAAGGAGTTGAGTTTATTGCCTATGCTCGACAGGTTTACCATCAGTATGAATCGCTGCTGGATAAGTTTGGAAAGAATGGAACCTTAAAGAAGAAATTCGGCGTATCAACTCAGCACTATTCTTTTGCTACCAAATCATTTGTTGAGATGGTTAAAAAGTTCAATACCGCAGAATATGATTTTGCTATCAGAGAGACTAAAACCAGAGAGGTCATTGATGATGTAAGTACTCAGAAGAGTGAGATCGGTATTCTTTATCTTTCAAGCTTCAACAAGAACATCATCACCAAGCTTTTAAATTCTGCTGATCTTGAGTTTCACCATATTATCGACTGTAAGACCTTTGTCTATCTGTATAAAGACCACCCTTTGGCTACAAGGGATTTTATCGAGTTTAAAGATCTCTCTGATTATCCATGCCTGTCTTTTGAACAGGGCGATAACAGCTCTTTCTATTTTGCCGAAGAGATTTTCTCAACAAAAAGCTATATACGTACCGTAAAAGTAAATGACAGAGCTTCAATGCTGAATCTTATGAGAGGGCTGAACGGCTTTACCTTATGCTCCGGCATCATCTGTGAGGCTTTAAATGGTGATGACTACATTGCTGTACCGTACAAACCAGATGAGAGTGAGGATGATGTTATGGATATCGGCTATATAGTCAAGAAGAACCAGATTCTAAGTAAGATGGCTCAGCTCTATATAGAGGAAATCCATAACTATTTTAAAAACTTAACCAACACTGATGTGTAGCTGTTGTGAGGTGATTGAGGCCTACAGAGACTTGATCACTTCATGTAGTCTTTGGGCGTGCTCTTTTGCCTTTTCTATAATCAGCTCCTTTGACTCTTCACTGCTTACTCCAGGGATAAACATCATTCCTCCAGAGTAAATTGGTCTTAAATACTCCATTTTACACAGGTTTGCAGCCTCCTCGTAAGGAATTAGAAATTCCTCAATTGTATGACTGAAGGTTGAGCCATGGGCATAATTCAAGAGCGGAGCTCCGGTTGTGAGTGAAATCAGGAGCATCTTTCCTTTCAGTGCGGTTCCCTGAGAACCGTATGCAAAGCCATGAGCGAATACATCCTCAAGCCACTTCTTCAGAAGAGCTGGTAATCCGTACCAGAACATAGGAAACTGCCAGATTATTAAATCTGCGTCTATAAGTGCTTTCTGTTCTGCCTCAATGTCAATTTTGTAATTAGGATAAAGTTCATCAAGTTTTCTGATTTCAACTTCCGGTGATAGTCTTTTCAGTTCTTCAAGGATTGTTCTGTTAGATAGAGAATTCTTAAGATCAGGGTGACCACTGATAAGTATGACTTTATTCATATTTAATCCCCAAAACCAAACAACAGGTATTTATTAATATAGGTCAGACTTTTGTTTTGTGCATATTAAGCTGTAAATTATCTTTGAACTTATTTTTCAGTAAGTTGTTTAAAACAGCTACTTTCGCTTTTTTTACTGATTTTTTTAGTATAAATGTCGGTAAAAATGTCGGTTTAAATTGATAAAATGTCGCTAATAGCATCTCATTAGTTAATCTCTCTTCTATTAAATTGCGACATCTTCTATTCCGTTGTTGTTCATACTCTTGATATTCTTTGGATAAACCAACTTCCATTCGCCAGAATAAGCTGGATCATTTATACCGATTGTCAGATATCGCTTTGAATTTCCGCTCCTGTCCTTACATATTTTTATAAAATCATCGCTTATGCCTAGTTCCATCTGAAATACACTAAAAATAAAACCGATCTTCTGATATAAAAAGGCACTGTCATATCCAACCAGATATTTTAATAATTTTGCTTCATTAATACTGTTCACAGACAGAACACATGAAAGCACCTCTTCTAGTCCGGCGATTAAATTTATATCCTTTATGGAATCTGTTATCGATCGTTCCTTATCTGTAATCTTCACACTACCACTAAAATCGGGAACAACTATGCCTTCCTTCATCTGTCCTTTGACATAATGATAAGTGTACCCATCAAATTTAAAGTCATGAAAACGAGTCTCAGAGCCGACATAAACCTCGTAGAAAACCTGATCAACAGTTCCATAATATTCAAAAGCAGAATGATGAGATACATACGAAGATGGAGTGATAGCACTAGCAATTTGGAATCTGTTCGCAACAGGTCCACCATTTTCCCCGCTCAAACAGGTATATAATCCATTGCGAATCTTTAATACCATGTTTTCCTTCAGAAGTTTTCCCAATGCAGCCATTGCTGTACGCTGACTTGAATACAAGGCATTTACCTCTTTAATGGAAAATGTTGGATATCGTAACAGTTCAAAATACAAGTTCATATCCTCGCTCCATGAAGTTAATTTTATGTACGTCTTTACTTTTTATTTTGTTATTATCATACTTAATCTTAACAAATAAAACAGGAAGGACTTTATGAGAAGTCTAGACCGAAGATGTCTGAAAAGAAAACCGTAAGAAAATAGAAAGAGTTCAATTTAAAAAGTTGTAAAGATTTTAAATGACATTGGCTGTTACTCATTCTGATTATGACCATAAGCCCTGTTTTTTTTCCCATAGTTATTGTTATTGTTGTAGCCGTTAGTATTGTTATTGCCACTTGAACCTTTTGAGTCAAGCATTTGCATTTCATTTACGACAATATCATTTAAAGTACGTTTTATGCTTTCTTTATCCTAGTACTGACGTGACTGAATCTTGCCTTCAACGTAAATCTTTTAGCCTTTGTGGAGATACTGTCCTACGATGTTGTCTGACCCTAAAAAAAAAGACCATTGAACTTAACTGTCCAATGGTCTCTTATTTCGAAACGTGTGTAAAACTACTATTAGTCTGCTACTGAAGAATCATCAAATTTGATTTTTGTATTTTGCTTAATCTGTCTTGCATGAAGTATAAGTACACATACAAACATCAGACCAATTGCAGTTGATAAACTTGCAAACAGTGAGTGAGTAAAGCCTGCAACAATATAACCAATCAGAGCACAGAAAGCTACAAGCAGGGCATATGGCAGCTGTGTATATACGTGTTCGATGTGAACACAGCCAGATCCTGCGGATGACAGAACAGTTGTATCTGATATAGGAGAACAGTGATCACCGAATACCGCACCTGCCAGAGTTGCAGATAATGAGATGATTATCAGCTCTGATGAAGCAGGATCGATTGCCTGAGCAACCATTACCACGATTGGAATCAGAATACCGAAAGTACCCCAGGCGGTACCGGTTGAGAATGACAGGAAGCCAGCGATAACAAAAATTACAGCAGGCAGAATTGCACCCACGAAACCGATATCATTCTGAACGATTGAGGAAATGAACTCAGGAGCCTGAAGTAAGTCACGGGTTACACCTGAAATTGTCCAGGCAAAGGTCAGAATCATATTTGCAGGGATCATAGCCTGAACACCGCGTAATACACCATCCATAAACTCCTTTAATGATAGAACCTTGCGGGTTACCAGCATCATGAAGGCTACGAAAAGGGCACAGGTAGAGGCTAATACCAGAGATAATGAGGAATCGGTGTTACCGAAGGCACCACCTAATGTGTGGAATGCTGCATCATCTCCCCAGTATCCACCGATGTAGAGCATGAAGAAGATTGCAAATACAATCAGAGACAGCATTGGAACAATCATATCCCACATGGTGCCGTCACCCTTGATCTCCATATCGGTGGAGGTATCCTGATTGCTTGTTGGCTTTGGAGAATTCCTAAGAGCAGTCTGCTCTGCCTTAAGCATTGGTCCGAAGTCAACGTTGAAAATACATACCAGCACTACCATTAGGATGGACATCAGTGCATAGAAATTCCAAGGAATAGCTGCTACGAAAGCTCCTATATCGGACTCAAAGGCTTTGGTTGCCTTTAGGTTAGAGCCTACAGCTGCAGCCCAGGATGAAATAGGGGCAATAATACAGATTGGAGCTGCAGTTGCATCAATAATATAGGCAAGCTTTGCTCTTGAGATTCTGTATTTGTCTGTAATTGGTCTCATTACGGTACCAACAGTCAGACAGTTGAAATAGTCATCGATAAAGATAAATGCACCTAATGCGGAGGTTGACAGTAATGCGGAACGTCTGCCTTTGATTTTAGTAGTTGCCCAGTTTCCGTAAGCTTTTGAGGCTCCTGCCAGGTAAATTACGTATACCAGTGCACCTAATAAAGAGCAGAATAAAACAATGTTTAGGTCAAATTTGTTTCCCATTACCTTTACAGTAGTCTGCAGTGTATCAATGACAACATTGCCATCGGTTTTAAGAGTATAAATCAGAGTGCCTGAAAGAATACCCAATAGCAGAGAAGAGAATACTTCTTTAGTGATCAGAGCTAAAGCTACTGCAATAACAGGAGGCAGCAGTGAAAGTGCCCCCACATAAACTGGATCCATTTTTACTCCTGTTGGAAATTTTGCACCGCAATTATACATCATTTTGTATTTTATGTCGTTTTTTGAGCAGTTTTGCTTTCAAACAATCCATTTTGGTGAAATTCAAGGAAATTCTAATGTGAATCGTAATATAAAATAGTCGATTTGAGAAAATAACTCAGAAGAATCCTGAAAAGAGCATCTTAATATGGATATGACAAAACTGATGTTGGTAGATATGATTAAGGCGTCTAAGTAGACGCCTTGAGAATGGTTAAGCTTCTGAGAGAGAGGCCTGAGGCTTTGTCTCTGGAGTTTCCGTCCTGATATCCTCGCTCTGAACCTCTGTTTCGGAATCCTCTGTTTTTTGAGGATTTTCATTTGCCTTCATCTCTTCCTGCTGCTTTTTAGCCTTTTCCATCTGAGCTTCGTTCAGTGTCTGCTGAGCTTCAGCTGCAACCTTCATATCCTGACCGGATGGTTGTGCAGGAGCTTTTGCAGCTTTGATTACGACCCTCATTTTTTCTATAGTTTTATCCGGATCGCTTTCCTTTGAAGTATCAATGTTTACATGTCCGCCTACAGCATAGTCTTTGCCGTCCGGACCTTTCTTGAAATCATATACCGGTGCACTGGCATACTGACCACCAGCAGTCTGATGAGCTTTTTCATGGGTTCTGACTTCCTGATCTCTTTCTTTTAGCTTCTGTACTTCAGCCTGTTCTT
Source organism: uncultured Succinatimonas sp. (assembly GCA_900317105.1). Taxonomy (GTDB): domain Bacteria; phylum Pseudomonadota; class Gammaproteobacteria; order Enterobacterales; family Succinivibrionaceae; genus Succinivibrio. The sequence goes on from ONFP01000036.1 coordinate 12,623, forward strand.
CATCAGTAAGTTCTTCTCCATTGGATTTCTTGTCGTTTTCTTTTCCGACTTTCTGCTTATCCTTATCCTCTTTATTCTCTGGATCTGTCTTTACAGCCTTCTCTTCGCTGTCTGGCTCGGTATCGTTCTGTGCTGCCTTATCCTCTGGAAGCTCCTGACTCTTTACAACTTCTTTGGCAGCATCTTCAATGCTGATATTTCCAAACTGTCTGTAGGCCATCAGTGCTTTTGAACGATTCTTGGAGAATAGATCCTGATTTGAGTCATTCTGTGTTTTTTCTGAAAGGGTAACCACATCATCTAAGAGGGTATTCTTCTTTTTCTCATCATCTTCACGGTTACCTACTAAGGACACAGCGGTATTGTGAGCCTGATATATTCTATTCTCAGACCCCTCAACGCTATTTAAATAGATAGTATTAACCAGTGACATTTAAACACTTCTCCGTCTAACATCGTTAACGGACTTATGTTTAGAAAACTTTAATGGAAATGATGATATATTTGAGGAAAGAAGATTAAGATCACAAAAAAGGTCTCCGAAAGAGACCTTTCTGATATTAGCCGAACATTACAGAAATAGATTCGTCGTTGTTAATACGGCGGATTGCTTCAGCTAGCATTGGTGCAAGAGAAACATATCTGAACTTACCGGTTGATTTGAGTTTCTCAGTTGCAGGAATACTGTTGGTAACAACAATCTCATCAATTACACTGTTCTTGATGTTATCGTAGGCATTTCCAGATAGAACTGGGTGAGTGCCGTAGGCAATAACCTTGGTTGCACCGCGGTCTTTTAATGCGGCAGCTGCCTTGCATAGGGTACCACCGGTATCAATAATATCATCAACGATGATACATTCTCTGTCCTTAACATCACCAATCAGGTTCATAACCTCAGATACATTTGGCTTTGGACGACGTTTATCAATGATAGCGATATCTGCATCGTTGAACAGTTTTGCAATAGCACGTGCTCTTACAACACCGCCCATATCAGGTGAAACGATACATGGCTTGTTTAAAGACAGGTTCTTCATGTCTTCAACAAAAAGATTTGATGAGTAGCAGTTGTCTACAGGTACATCAAAGAAGCCCTGAATCTGCTCTGCATGCAGGTCAACGGTTAAAACTCTGTCTACACCTACTGATGAAAGTAAGTCTGCAACAACCTTAGCAGTGATAGGCACACGCTGTGAACGAACACGACGGTCCTGTCTTGCATAACCAAAGTATGGAACAACTGCAGTAATACGACCTGCTGAAGCACGACGCAGTGCGTCAATCATCACTAACAGCTCCATCAGATTGTCATTGGTTGGTGCGCAGGTTGACTGAATGATAAAGGTATCACATCCACGAATACATTCATTGATCTGGATATGAACTTCACCATCAGAGAAAGTATCAACAGTAGCATCAGATAGATTGGTGTATAAACATTTTGCAATTTCACTTGCAAGCTCTGGAGTAGCATTTCCAGAGAAGAGTTTTAAGTCTGACATAGATTATCTCTAAATGTGATAAGTTGAAGGATGTGCATATTATACTCAAAAAAAACCTGTGATTTTAATCACAGGTTAATTTTTTTTCAGCTTAACAGCCAGTGAGTCAGATCGATAACCTTAATTCCTTCAATATCAAAGTCTTTGTGTCCTGTATTAGCGATTAGAATCTTTGGATACGCATCTCTGATAGCTTTTAATGGAGCTATTTCTCTATGCAGAGTTTCCTCTGAAGAAATGTTGTCTGAAACCTGTATGTAGATTTTTTCGTTTTGTTTAATTGCAACAAAATCTATTTCTTTCTGATAGAGCTTTCCTACATACAGGTCATACTTCCTTCGTAGAAGCTCTATTGCAACAATGTTCTCATATGCTCTTCCATAATCCATATTTCTTGAGCCGAGCAAAGCATATCTGAAGCCTAAATCACTTAGGTAGTACTTATAGGAAGTTTCAAGATATTTCTTTCCTTTGAGGTCATATCTTTTAATTTTGTAAAACATGAAACCACTGCACAGGTACTTAATATAATTTCCTATTGTTATATGATTTGTGTCAGTTCCATTATTCTTTAAAATTGACGTGATTTTATTTGCGGAGGTTAGGTTGGAAATATTATCCATAAGATAATCTGTTAACGAGTCAAGAAGAGATAGTTCTTTAATTGAGTATTTATCAACCAGGTCTCTTTTTATCACCGTATTGTAAACATCCTTAATATATGCAAGCTGATCTTCTTTTTCTCTATATACATAAGAACCAGCAAGCCCTCCATCTGATACATAGGAATCAAGAACATTTGGAGTTTTTTCTGTGTAATCATAATATCTGCAGTATTCTGCGAAGCTGAAAGGATAGACAGGAATTTCTATGTATCTTCCAGTAAATAAGGTAGATAAATCTGAACTCAGCAGGAACGCATTAGAGCCTGTAATATAGATGTCGAACCTGTGAGAGTTGTATAAGCTGTTGATTGTAAGTTCAAATTTATTGCATAACTGAATTTCGTCAATAATCAGTACATTGGATTTATCTGCATTGTATAATTTTTCGCAGTGATCATTGAGCATTTTGTAGGACTTAAGATCATCGTATTTTAAATCAGCAAAATCAATGTAGATAATGTTGGCATTGCTCTCATTTGCAATAATCCAGTCCATATAAGCCTTGATCAATTCCGACTTTCCTGCTCTGCGCAGACCTGTGATTATTTTTATATCAGGGGTATTTCTTAGTCTTTTCAGTCGTTCTAAGTAGTTTTGGCGTTCAATGTATTTCATAGCGGTTCGAATTTTGTGTTTACTTTTTCAAATTTAATTATAGTACCACTTTCGAAACTTTCAAAAATTTTGACTTTCGAAAGTAAAGTGTCAATTTACTTTCGAAACTTTAAAAAAATTTGAGTTTTGAAAGTGAATTTTTATGAAAGTACAAACTAATGATTAAATGCTTGGAAAGGAAGTAACAAATAGGTGAATTATAGAAAGCTTGGGATGGAGAACAGAATCTCCTGCGCTGTGGCAGGAGATTGTATCAATATATTAGGCTGCGATTGTATTCTCTTTTCTGAGAGCTGCTTTAACCATAGCCGCATTGCGTTCCTTGCGTTTCTGCTTGCGCACGGTTAGAACCCAAGATACAAAGGCAAAGATAGAAACCACAAAAACAATCACAGAAGCCAGAGCGTTGATCTCAGGTGACAGACCACGTCTTACACTTGAGAAGATCAGCATAGGCAGTGTTGTGGAGTTTGGTCCTGCTACGAAACTTGCAATAACCAGATCATCCATTGACATGGTGAAGCTCAGCAGGAAGGCTGCAACTTCTGCAGGCATAATTGCAGGCAGAATAATTACAAAGAAAACCTTCATCGGACCTGCTCCAAGATCTTTTGCCGCTTCCTCAATGGATACATCCAGCTCAACGAATCTTGAGCGGATAACCACAGTAGCATATGCAGAACAGAAGGTTACGTGGGCAATCCAGATGGTAATCATTCCTCTGTCTGAGAAGATAGGAATAATATCGCTTAAAGTTACGAAAAGTAACAGCAGTGCCAGACCTGTGATAACTTCAGGCAGAATCATAGGTGCAGTCATAAACAGCAGGAAGGCGCTTTCGCCTGTGAACTTCTTAATTCTGACCATAACAAATGCTGCCAGAGTTCCAATTATTACTGAAGCAATAGCTGACATAACAGCGATGGTCATAGAAATACCAACTGCAGTTATGATGGCATCATTATTCATCAGAGCTCGATACCATTTCAGTGAGAAATTGGTCCAAACCGTAACCATCTTTGACTCGTTGAAGGAGTAAACCACCAGAGTCATGATTGGCAGATACAGGAAAATCAGAGTCAGTGTCAGAATTACAAATCTGAACAGGGTACTCTTGGTATTCTTATTTAAGATCATAATTCCCCCTGTTTACGCTGATTTTTGAAGAACCAGATAATAGGTATTGCCATAACTGTAAGCATGGTAATTGCAACGGATGAAGCAAGAGGCCAGTCTCTGTTGTTGAAGAATTCCTGCCAGAGGATTCTGCCGATAAGAATAGAGTCCTTACCACCGAGCAGTTCAGGAATTACGTACTCACCGATTGCAGGGATGAATACCAGCATTGATCCTGCAATAATACCACTGCGGGTCTGTGGTACCAGCGCATGGAAGAAAGTCTTTACAGGACGGCAGCCAAGATCCTGAGCTGCTTCAATCAGACTGTAGTCAACCTTCATCAGTGATGAGAATAATGGCAGTACCATATAAGGCAGATAACAGTAAACAATACCTATATATACAGCCAGATCAGTCTGCAGCATATGCAGCGGATGATCAATGATGCCGATACTCATCAGAATATCATTGATAAGACCGTCTCTCTTTAAAATAGTCATCCAGGCATAGATTCTTACCACGAAGGAAGTCCAGCTTGGCATGATTATCAGAATAAACAGAATATTGCGGGTGGCACTCTTTGAGGTTGCAAGTGCCCAGGCAATAGGATAGCCGATAATCAGACATAAAAGAGTAGAGAATGCCGCTACCTGAATTGACTTCAGATAGGAACGCATGTAGGTTCCATCCGGATCAATAAAGATATTGGTGTAGTTTTCCAGATGCAGAATAATCTGCATTGCCCCTTCCTCAAAGGTAACAATTGGGGAATAAGGAGGAATTGCAATTTCTGTTACTGAAAAAGAAATCTTAAAGATAATCAGAAATGGGATCAGGAAGAACAGAATCATCCATACATAAGGTAAAAAGATGATTGCTCTTTCTCTTAAGGTAATCTTTCTGCCTGGAACATACCTAGGTGGAGGACGGTGTCCCTTTGACCCAGGGGTTCTAATCATATTTGAACTTATTAAAGCCATTGATGTAATCTTCTCTATATTCTAATGATGAGTTAGAAGGTCAGGGCAATACAGGATTCAGGATCCCAGCTCAGATAAACCTTGTCATCCCAGGTTGGAAGACCAACATTGAATCTGTCAACATTAGGCAGAGTAGAGGTAATGATTCTTCCTGATGGCAGACGTACATAGTAAATTGAGATATCACCAAGATAAGCGATATTCTCTACGGTACCTTCACACCAGTTGGTCTGCTCGGCAGGTTCCTCGTGGGAGATATAGACCTTCTCTGGTCTCATGGCAATAGATACAGGCATTCCGTCGGCAATATCGATATCGTGCAGAAGCTCGATTGGACGAGGGAAATCATTACACTGAATTACAGAGTGCTTGTTGTCTGATTTTGTCAGAATGCAGTCGAACATGTTAACCTGACCGATGAACTCTGCAGAGAATCGGCAGTTAGGGTTCTCATAGATTTCACGAGGTCCGCCAATCTGTACGAACTCTCCACGATCCATAATGGCAATACGATCAGCCATGGTCATAGCCTCTTCCTGATCGTGTGTAACCATAAGGCAGGTAACGCCAACGGAGTTGATGATGTCTACAAGCTCCAGTCTCATCTGTTCACGCAGTTTCTTATCCAAAGCACCCATAGGCTCATCTAGAAGCAGCAGGCGAGGTTCCTTTGCAAGTGATCTTGCAAGTGCCACACGCTGTCTCTGTCCACCTGAAAGCTGGTAAGGGCGTCTGTCAACGTAATCCTCCATGTGTACCAGTTTCAGCATTTTTTCAACTCGTGCATTGATAACATCACGTGGAAGCTTTTCCTGCTTTAAACCAAAGGCAATATTCTGGCGAACAGTCATATATGGGAACAGAGCATATGACTGGAACATCATGTTTAAGGTTCTCTTATATGGAGGAAGGTTAACAATATCCTCTCCATCAAGAATAATATGACCTTCTGATGGCTGTTCAAAACCGGCCAGCATTCTCAAAAGGGTAGACTTGCCGCAGCCTGAAGAACCGAGCAGGGCAAAGATTTCTCCTTCATAGATGGTCAGATCAACATTATTAACAGCAGTAAAGTTACTGAAATTTTTTGTAAGTCCCTTAATCTGCAGAATAGGCTTTTTGTTCTGCTCTACAGGTGAAGCTTTCTGTCCTGGAAGCTCACCTGGTCTGTGAATCTGTTTTTGTGTGCTGTATTCGTTTGGTTTGTTTACCATTGGGGCAGCCCCATAATCGCCAGTATCTTTCACGCACGAAATCTCCGAAATAAAGAGAAAAAATGTTTATTTTTTTGTGAAAAGGATCTTAAAGGAAATGAGATAACAGTCAACCTTTTTTTTGATATATTTGCGCATTGCTTTAATTTTTCTTTTCAGAGCTGTTTTCAGCTTAACATCCTTATAGTACAGCTCTTTTTTCTCTTGAAAAGATTCTAGAGAATAGCTGCCTAATCTGATAGACTTGTCAGAAGACTTATATAAGGTTTGTTACAGGCAGAAAATCTATATGGATAATGTTTTTTCTCAGGGAGAGGATACTTTCCTTTTTGGTCCGAATCAGGAGAATGAGGTTGGTCGTCAGATAAAATATCTTGGAGGTTCCAAGGTTCTTGTGATCTATTCTAAATTGTCATCTTCCATTGGCAATCTTTTAGATAAGGTCAGACGCTCTCTGCGCAACAGCGGTCTTGATTATACTGAATTAGGGGAATCCTATGTAAATCCAAGAATTTCCACTGTTTTTGACGGTATCAAAATCTGCAAGACAGAAGATGTGGATTTTATTCTGGCTGTAGGTTCTACATCTGTTTGTTCCGTAGCCAAGGTTATTGCCGCCGGAGCAGTTTTTGAAGACAGCTTTTATGAGATGTTCAAAAATAACAGTGATATTGAAAAAGCTCTGCCTCTTGCCGTAATCAGTACCTCTATCTGCGGTGGCTGCGCTACCTCTAGAGAAGTCACTGTCTTTAACCGCCTTGAGGATGGAAGTCTAAAATACTTTGACTGTTCATCAGAGGTTCTTACTCCTAAGTTTATAATTTATAATCCTGAACTTTGTACTGTCAGTTCTTCAAATTACGCCTTCAATTTTGTAAGGCTGCTGGATGTGCTCTTTCGAAGATATTTTGAAGTCAACAAGAATACAGTTCTGGCTGAAAAAATGCTGGAAGCTACAATCAAGACTGTTCTTATAATGTTTGCAAAGATTAAGGACAAGCCAAACGATGTTGACTGTATAACCAATCTGATGTGGGCAAGTCTTTCGGCATATGTAAATCCGATGCTTAACTACAATGATGAGGCCTGTGTCCCTATTTTAGAGAAGGCCCTGATTTCTGTTTATGACTGTAATCCAGAAGAGGCAGCAAGTATTATTATTCCTGCCTGGTTTAAATTTGTACTTAAGAAAAAGGAACTGCAGATAGCAAAACTGGGCTCTACTGCCTTTGATATTCCTTACAATTTTTCTGATGTCGGAATTACAGCTTCCCAGACCGTGGATTTTATCAAACGCAGATTTGAGGCTTTAAAGCTGCCGGTAAAACTGTCTGAATTAAACGGTAATGCAGGGGATATTGAAAAGATATTAAAGAAGGTTGGTTTTCCTGAGATAAAAACTATCGGAACCAATGAGCATTACACCCAGACTGACTGTGAGGTTATTCTGTCTCTGGCGCTCTAATCATTAAGAGAAAAAAGCAAATTCAAGAATAATCGAGGTGATAATGTGTGCTATCACCTTATATATTTGCCACTGATGGCTTCTATTTGTCGTGGAGAGTATGTCATTTTTGGATATAATCAAAACATCAAGTAGAAAAGGAAACTGCTTAAAGTCAGAGTGTTCTGTTAAATTACTTAATAATCCTTAAGGTCAGGCATCTTTTGATTTATTTCGTCTTAAGAACAGGTTTTTTTCAGATAGTTGAAGCAGGAATTTTGTAGAAAGCCTATAAATTTATAGCTTTTTATATATTTTTATATGTTTTTATAGTTCCAAACTAGCGGAGAGATGGTTCCTGATCTGGTAATAACGGTAAATAAGGGCTTGCCTGATGAGTGTATCTATCTTATCGAGCTTAAGTATCTGACCAAGAAAGATGTTGCCCATAAGAGTAGAGAAGGAAAACAAAACAGACTGGTAAATAAAGCAAACGAAGAGTTTGATAACTATAAATCAGCTCTCGACTTTAAAGGCAGGAATGTTAAAGCCTATGCCATGGTCTTTGCTGGACCTGAGTGTGTTTACTGGCATCTTCAGTAGAGTCTCTTCTAGTTCTCCTAATAAGCTGATACTGAGAAGAATCCGGCTTAAATTCAAATTAATTCTAGAGATCTGTTCGAAAAAACATATCAATATATCTACACGTTTTCTTAATAATCTTTTTTTTCAAATTTGTTTTTTTGTAATTTTCGCTAACTATGCGCTACTGTATTTACACAAGAGTAATTAAAACTTTTTCTTGATATTTTATCTTGTATGTTGTACGAAAAAGAATAAATTGAATGTTTATCAAGTAATAGGCACGCTAAAACCACGCAGTTTACTGCGGGGATAAAGCGTGCCGATTAGAAAATGGATATTTTCTAATCAGGTGTGTTCTGTTG
>ONFP01000104.1 GCA_900317105.1 uncultured Succinatimonas sp.
AATTCCAGATGCACAGCAGGAGCCGGTTTCTGAACCTACAGCAAATGAACCTGTTGCAGAAGATCCTAATGCAAATCAGAATGAAACTCCTGCACAGGAGCCTGAAAATCCTGCAGCACAGGAAGATAATAAGAACGCTGATAATGAACAGCCTTCAGAGAATCCTCAGGATCCATTACAGAACAAGACTGATGACAATCAGAATGTTCCTGTACCTCCACAGCTTAGTGAAGATAACACCACAGCTCCAGTAGCTGATGGTCCTCAGCTTTCCAACTCTGATCTGAACAGTGGTGATATTACAAAGCTGGATGGAACCTGGAAAGTAAATTCCGCAATTGTTGATAAAAAGACCAATAAACCTATTCAGCTTGAATATAATTTCAAAGATGGAAAGGGAACCGCTACTATTTCTCAGAAAAATGGTGTTAAATGTACCGGTAATGTAAATGGAGGATTATCCGGTGGTGCTCTGACAATTCAGGGTAATTCCATTGCCAACTGCACCGATGGTTCCTCCTATGCAATGCCTAAGGTTGTATGTAAACCTGGTAAAGATGGAAACTCTGACTGTACTTCATCTTATGATGGCAAGTCATCAGGAACAACAAAGTCTGAATTTCCTATGACTATTCACAGGTAAACAGGAAGATCATTATGATGAAATCAAGTTTGGTTTGTATTGCCGTTGCTCTTAGTGTATTTGTCACCGGCTGCGCTTCCACCGATTCTGGTTCGGTTAATCCAAATCTGAAAAAGGACGAACCAAAGTTCTTCTCAAAATCTGGAGGTGGCGCCTGTCTTATCGGAGCAACCATCGCAGGTCTGGCATGTCTTGGCATCAAGGACGATAACAAGGCCGCAGCCTGTCTTATCGCGGCAACTGCCGGCTGTGCCGCAGGTATGACTGCCAACTATATGCTTGATAAAACCAGAGCTAATTATCACAATCTTGAGGATCAGCTTGATGCCAGCAAGAAGCAGGTTCAGGACAGTATAAACAGTACCAGAACCCTAAAGGAAACTTCAGAGCAGACTTTAGCTGATGATCGGGCCGAGGTTGAAAGTATCAAGGCTAACATCAAAGCAGGAACTGCCTCAAAGGCTGATTTAGAGAAAAAGCTTTCAGATATGGAGGCAAATCTTGCTTACATGAGAAAGAGACTTGATTCGGATAAATCAACGCTTAATGAATACAGGTCCTTAAGAGATTCCCTTGATAGGGGTGAAGGTGGCAAGCCTGCAACTAACAGCAGAGTGGCCGAGAGAAAAGCTGAAGAGCTTGATAATGAGATTGAAAGATTAGAGCAGAATATATATGAGCTTGAAAACTCAATCTCAAGTTATGCTCAGCAAACCTCAATTGTAAAGGGCGATGTAAGCCAGATTAGTATTTAGGAATTAAGCTTTTATGAAGAATATAAATAAGTTAGTTTTACTAGGTTCATTATTTTTAACAGCCTGTACAACAACTCCGGATAAATGCGACCCAAGTATTAGTGACCCAAGTTTTCTGGATAAACTAGGTTGTGTTGCTTCCGGTTCCTATGAGAAAAGAGTTAATGCCAAGTCTCAGGAAATTAAAGATCTGGCTGCTCAGCAGAAAGAGTTGTCTCAGAGTGTTATTGAACTTGAAAGTCAGCGCAGTGCTATTATTTCTGACAGGGCTACACGTTTGGCCGAGATGGATAAGATAAATGATAATCTAAGTTCTCTTGAGGTATCTTTAAGACAGAAGAATGCTATGACCAAAGATCTTCAGACAAAGATTAACAATGTCAGAAATTCTTCAGAGGCAGTAAAGAATCTGGATGAAGATGCAAGCATTATGGAGAAGAAGGCTAAGGTTGCTCAGCTGAAGAAACAGTATGATGAACTGTTAGATAGTATGGCTCAAGGCTATTAAACAGACAAAAAAAGTGCCAGGATCAAGAATGATAAAAGAAATCCTGGCACATCAAATTCTTTCTATTGGATCTTAATTTTAGGTGATCTTTTCAGATAAGCAATTTTTTATACAGAATTCAGAAATATGTTAATAAAAGCCGATATTCAATAGAATCAATCAGTTGGCTTTTTTATGAATGTCTGTAAAACATCAACTCTTTGTTTTTTCCCTTTAAAAATTTCTCGATTTTGTGAAGTACCCTCTTGTCTTTTGTATATTATTTTTTTCTTTACCAATCTTCAAAAAAATGTGATTTCTGCTAAAATAAGGCCAAATTTTTTAACGTTGAAAGAGTGTTATGCAAGAATCTATTTTACGTAAACTAGAGGCTCTGGTTGAGCGTCATCAGGAAGTTGAACAGCTTTTAAGCCAGCCTGATGTTATCGCGGATCAGGATAAATTCCGTGAACTTAACCGTGAGTATTCACAGCTGCAGGTTACAGTAACTACATATAAAGAATATACAACCGCTGTATCAGATCTTGAAGAAATGGAGCTGATGCTGAATGGTGATGATGAAGATATGAAGGCTATGGCCGAGGAAGAAATCGGTCCTACCAGAGAGAAGACTGAGCATCTTGAACATGAGCTTCAGTTACTTCTTCTTCCTCATGACAAGCGCGATGACTGTAACTGCTTCCTTGAAATCCGTGCCGGTACCGGTGGTGATGAAGCTGCTCTGTTTGCAGGTGATCTGTTCAAGATGTACACCCACTATGTTGAGTCAAAGGGCTGGCAGCTTGAGGTTATCTCTGTAGCAGAAGGTGAAATGGGCGGCTACAAGGAAATTATTGCCAAGATGTCTGGTGAAGGCGCATATGGCTATATGAAGTTTGAGTCAGGTGGTCACCGTGTTCAGCGTGTACCTGTAACTGAAACTCAGGGCCGTGTTCACACCTCCGCATGTACTGTAATGGTTCTGCCAGAGATTCCACCTGCAGAAGCTCCTGTTATCAATCAGTCTGATTTAAGAATTGATACTTTCCGTGCATCAGGTGCCGGTGGTCAGCACATTAACAAGACTGATTCTGCAATTCGTATTACCCACCTTCCAACTGGTATTGTGGTTGAGTGTCAGGATGAGCGTTCACAGCATCAGAACAGAGCCCGTGCTATGGAAGTTCTGTACTCAAGACTTGCTCAGTTAGAGGAAGATAAGAGAAATGCACAGGCTACTGAGATGCGTCACAGTATCTTAGCTTCAGGTGACCGTTCTGATCGTATCAGAACCTATAACTTCCCTCAGAGCCGTATTACCGATCATCGTATCAACCTGACTGTTTATCGTTTAGACGAAGTTCTGGCAGGTAATCTTGATCTGATGCTTAAACCTGTAATTGAGGAGTTCAAGGCAGAACAGCTTGCTTCTATGGCTTCTCAGGGTGCTCTGTAATCCCATCACAAATAAATAACTATTCACAGTTTTCTGTGGATAGTTATTAAAAATCCTTCCTATGACTATATTTGAAGCTTTAAAACTCTCCCGTGCAAAACTTGCTGGTGCAGGAATAGAAAGTGCTTCTCTTGATGCCTCTTTAATTCTTTCTTATCTGACAGATTTAACTAAGGTTCAGCTGATTACTCATGATACAGATGAACTTTCTGATGAAACTGTAAATCATTTGAATGAGCTGATAGATAAGAGAATTAGCGGTTATCCTATTGCTTATATTCTTGGATATAAGGAATTCTGGGGATTGAAGCTAAAGGTAACTGAAGATACTTTAATTCCAAGACCTGATACCGAGATAATAGTTCAAAAGGCTCTCGACTGTAAGGTTCATGGCCCAATTCTGGATATGGGAACCGGAACTGGCGCGATTATTCTGGCTTTAAAATCAGAGTATGGTGATGTGGTTGAGGCTTATGCCTGCGATATTTCTAAAAAAGCTCTAAATGTTGCCAGAGAGAATGCAAGAACTCATTCCCTGGATGTAACCTTTATTGAGTCAGACTGGTTCAGTGCTTTAGGGGATAAGAAGTTTTCTTTAATTGTTTCAAATCCTCCTTACATTGAGGAGAATGATCCCCATCTTACAAAGACTTCTCTTCCTTATGAACCTATAAGTGCTCTGACTTCCGGTTCTGATGGTCTTGATGATATCCGAATCATATGTGCAGATGCTCTCTCTCATCTGGAGTCAGGCGCACCTCTGCTGATTGAACACGGCTATAACCAGGGCAAATCCGTTGCCACTATTTTTACTGAAAACGGTTATAAGAATGTGGAAACCATCAAAGATTTAGCCGGAAATGACAGAGTAACGATTGGGTTTCTTATCTAGTCTGAAAAGAAATACGGCACCAGGTGAAGCACCTGATGCCGATAAGATCCTTATGTTTGTTTGATTGTATAGAATTAACTTATGGGTTCATTATACGGAGAATTAAATTAAAAAAGTTGATCTAGAGCAATGTTTGGAAAATATGCTCATTTTTATATAATAAATTAAACAGTCCTACGTGTTTGTTTGCCTAATCTTATATCTTCTTTGCCTAATTTTGTATAAAAACGTTTTTTTACTCTAGTTCCTTATAAAATTAAATCCGATTTATCTGCTGAAATCCTCCTTATGACCTAATCTTAAAATGAGTTCTTTTGTGAGGTCCGCCATGACAGATGTATTTGAGAAGCTATTAAAAGGAAGAAAGGTAAATATTCGCTCTGAAGAATTTGCTCCCGCAATTGAGAATATCTATTGGGCAAATGCTATGTGCCATAGAATCAATTTCAGCGAACCTGATTTTAAGATTCTGAAAACTCTTTTTGATGAACTCTTCAATGGCAAGCTCCCTCCGTCTTCAATTCTAATCCCTCCTATTCATATATATTTTCCACGCCATCTGTTTATTGGTGAGAATGTTTTTGTCAATCATAACAGTACCTTTATGGCGGCAGGAGGTATTGAGATTGGTGAAGGTACCTTTATTGGTCCTAATGTATCAATCATTACGGATAATCATGAATTTGGCTCCCTTCAGTATTTGCATCCAAAAAGGGTAAAGATTGGAAATAGAGTCTGGATCGGTGCCAATGCGCTGATACTTCCGGGAGTAACAATAGGGGATGATGCTGTGGTTGGCGGTGGAGCTGTAGTAACTTCAGATGTGGAGAGTAAGACACTGGTTGGAGGTAACCCAGCCAAGGTTATTAAGAAACTTAAGTAATTACTCGATGATTTAAGATTGAGGCAAGAGTTTTAAAGACAAAAAAAAGACGCTATAAAGCGTCTTTTTTTCACACGTCAGAATTAATCTAAGCCTGAAGTGTCGTCTGATGAACCGTTCATGTAGCCATTGCCATTTAACTCGTCATCATTACCAACAGAGCATAGTCTGTGCAGGTGACGTGGCTGGATAACCTGAAGATACTTCTTGAAAATTTTTGCGTTATGATCGGTAATAACCTCATCTGAAGTAATCTGTTTTACAAAAACTTTCTCTTCTTCTGTTTTT
>ONFP01000107.1 GCA_900317105.1 uncultured Succinatimonas sp.
TGGAGGAGCAATTCTCCAAGAGATCGTGTAAGACGTAGTTCGCTATGCTGTGGTCTATGAAACAGGAATCCCATCGACTTCAGTCGTGGGAGAGTCAAAGACTCTCAAAGAGTGCAGCTCTTAGTGGGACAGATTTCCAAGTGATTGAATATAGCAGTCCTTTCCTCCAAAGCCAATACCAATGCCATATACATTTGTATATTTTTCAGCAAGATATGGTTCTGCATATCTTTTATCAATAATCTGCTTTGCAGCATCTTCTGCACACCGGATACGCTCAAGACGTTCGTTCCTGCCTTTTTTAAATTCAATAACAGTTACTGTATCTGTTGCATTGTTTTTTAAGACAATATCAGGGAAACCGTCTCCGCTTTCAATTTCCTCATGAAAGGATATGCCTTTCGCTGCACTGGCTATTCCAATAACTCCAACCATAAAGCCATGGTAGTAGAGCTCATCACCGCTGTTTCTGATACTTAAGAACTCTTTTAGCATGGAGCTGATTAAAGCCTGAGCTTCTTCAGTCTTGTTCTCCATGAGCAAATCAACAAGTTTTAACGCCTGATTGTACCAGTAAGGATTATCCTCTCCGTATAGATATTCTCTTTTCTCGTTAAAACAGGCCAGAACTTCCTGATTTGGAATTTTTACAGTCACTTTTCCGGTGAGTTCTGAACCTTCGGCAAAGGTTACATAGCCCGTATGCAGCATTAGTGTCATAAATACATCAAAGCTGACTCTGTTTCTAAGATCAGGATAGGTTGTAAACTCCTTTATGCTGATATCAATTGTTTCCCCATCAAGAAGCTTTTGAAGTTTATCGATATTCTCTGCATTGTGTGCTTCCATACTGTTGTCGGTAAACATGGTGATAAGATCGTTACCACTGGTGTTTACCCAGAATGGCTGAGGTTTATCAGTTGAGCCGTGAAGAACTTCATCACAGTAGCTTATCAAGCTCCATGGACAGTAGATATGTTTATCGTCAAATCTGTATCCGTCATACCATTCTTTAACTTCATTCTCTTTCTCGGAAAGACCACAGTCAGCCAGGAGTTTTTGTGTCTCTTCTTCTGTGAAACCAAAGAATCCGGTATAAGGTTCTCTGTTCATGCCATAGGTTGTGAAGTTATTGGCATCGGTAAACACACTCTGATGGGCTATACGCAGACAGCCTGAGACGATTCCCTTGTATAGCCATGGCTCATTGTCTTTTTTGAAAATATTACCGCTTAAGGTTCGAATGATACTGAGCATATCATCATAGTAAGGTTCTTTAGCAATAACAGCTTTCTGCAAAGGAACATCATATTCATCAATAATAACTATAACCTTGCGTCCATACTCCTTGTACAGCATGGAGGCAATCTGTGGAATAGCTGTGCCGAGAATGGATATAGCTCTATTCAAATTTTGCGGATTATCTAGTTCATCCTGTTTATCTTTACAAAAAGATTTATTCTTTTTGTATTTCTCAATATCATCGAGATCTTGCTTTGAACTCTCAATCAGAAACAAAAACTCATCATATAGCAGTCCAACTTTATAGACGAGCTGAGATACAGCCTGCTGAAAACAGGCCCCCTCTACAGTTTTAAAGGAAATACTGATGACAGGAAGCTCTCCCATTATTTTTTCACGGAGTTCTTTGTATTCATCTCCTGCAACCGCCAGATTTCTCCCGTTATCAATAAAAAGTTTCTGCTGATAGGATTTATCCCCGGGATTTTGATAATTGAGTCTGCAGAACTGCCTGATTAGATCAAGATTAAGAGTTTTTCCGAATCGGCGAGGACGTATAAAAAGAGCATTCAAGACTTCAGAACCGCTCATAAACAGTTCTTTTAAATATGATGTCTTATCCACGTAATAGGAATTTTTTTCAATGATTGTTGAAAAATCTTCAATACCGGTTAAAAACAAAATATCCTTATTCATATACGCCTCTTCTTTTTTAGATAATTTTACCACAAGAAAGAATAAGTTAAGAGATTATAACCGCCCTCAAATCAGAAATCTGCCTGAGTGAATTTTAAATGCTGTTGAAGCTGCCGTATCTCATAAGCTCAAGCCTGTAGGCAAGATCCTTGCAGGGGCTAATAGCAGCATGGATACTAGAAAACAATACTTCAGGTTTACCCTTAAACCTGTTTATAAAAGATTAGGCGGTATAAACAGTCTAAATGCTCCAGCCTGCGAAATTTCACTGTAAGGCTTTACCTGTCAGGCTTCTTTGTAATCTGTAAGAGCAGAATCTCATTGGAATATTTAACGCTCAGATCATATACAACCGCTCAGAATGAAAAGAAGATTTCCTGTATAATCATCAGAGTATATTAAAGAGTGTGTTCATAGCTTATCTGATACTGAGAAGGATAATCCATCTATGTCAGCTGTGAATTGAAATGGCTCGAAACTGGATAAACGTCTTAAAGAAAAGAGAAGAGTCTTCAATGAAATTAAAAAAAATCGTAGAGCAGATTGATTCTGTCTGCGCTGATGCGACCCCACAACTTTTACACCATTTTATTAGAAGCTATGTTCTTTCTATACCAGAACCTAATCGAGAGTCATTTTTAAAGCAGCTTTCGCTGGCCTGTAGTAATTCTAATAAACTAATTAGTACAAAAGAGTCTGACAGGTTAATCGTTAAAAGCATACTTGATGAGATCTCATCTTTAGAAGATTTCTTCTCCCAACTAAAAAAAGACAGTGTTTTTCTTGAAACCAGAAATTTAGATTCCTTCTATGATGACGAGGATGATTATGATGGAGAAGAAGATGAGTATGACGATGATGAGGATGATTTTGATGACGATGAATATGAAGACGATGATGCCGATGAAGAATCGTACGATACTGATGAAGATGATGACTATGATGCAGATGATGAAAATGACAAAGCTGAAAACTGTAATATTTACACTTCATTAAGCTGCGTCTTTACTGACAACTTCAACATTAAAAACAATATCTGCAGGTGTTTGGAAATCGTCCATAAATGCTCTGAACTAGAGCTTTATCAGGAAGGCTATAAGCTTGCCAAAAAGCTTTATGCGATTAAGGTAAAGATTAAGGGAGAATCTTTTCTTCATAATCAATCTGACACGCTTTCCCTGTGGGAGCTGCATGAACATAAACTGATTTCTGATGACAAGCTAAGACTTTTTTGTGAAGAATATCTCTCATTTTTATATTTCTGTACAGATGGAGAGAAAAGAATCTCTCTTGTCTTAGAGCTTTTGTTTAATGTCGAAAATTACTTAAACTGCGATGTAGTTGAGCCTTTGAGTTTTTCTACTTTAAAGAATGACTGTTTATCGGATCTAAAGCGCCTTGACGTTTTTCTTACTGATCTTATCGGTGCAATCGCAAAGAAAGGTCCTGAGTCTGATATCTACCTTTATGTAAATGTGCTTTTGCCTCTGATTTCATCTCCAAAGCAACAGGAAGAACTGCTCTTAAGTCAGGCCAGTTCTAATCCGGATCTTATAAGAGACTATGTTGCTTCTGTTATTGAGGATAAACCTGAGGCGGCTCTTGATTTAATCTTAAGTGTCCCTAAGATATCCTCAAATACTTTGGAAAAATTTGAATTACTTGATCTTGGTATACTTGCTGCCTCTCATTTCAAAAAACAACAGGCACTTGAGGATCTATGTCTTGAGCTCTTTACCTGTATGCCATCATTAACCAATTATCTAAAGCTTCGCTATTATTCCGAGAATTACCATAAATACGATCACAAGATTCAGGATATCCTAAAGCAGAACAATCCTCAAAAAAATGGGGCATCCTCGAAATTTGGCTATCAGCTGTTCTTTTTTGAAGACAGCTTTTTACTAGAACCATCCCCTGAAAGCTATTATTTCATCTGTCTTATTGAAGGCAGATTTGATGAATTTTTTGAGAATATACAGAAGACTGACTTTAAAAAAGGTCCTGCCTATGATTTTGGCAACAATGTGTTCTATAAAGGGCTCCTTCTTTGTGCTTTACTTTTAGCCGGAAAACATGATGAAAATATGGACGAAAAGACTGCAAAGAGTAAAGCTTTAGGAAAGCCGTCGCATAAATTTATAAAGAAAGATTTAGCTGAAATGTTTTCTCTGGTGCTGTATTTTGATTATTTAGATCTTTCTAAATTAGAGAATCTTAAGATTTATGCAGAGATTCCATCAGAAAAGCTTATAAGTCTGTGGTTTGAAAATACAGTTCTCTCAGCGGATGATACTGTAAGCCTGCTCCGTGATTTTAGCTCTAATGTTACAGATATGATTGATACTGTGCTAGAGGCCAATCGCACCAGTCTGTTTCCAGCCATAGCTGAATGGATTAAGGTTTTATCTGAGATCTATACTTACTATGGTGAAGAGCAGAGACTTGTTGAACTGCAGGATCTGATTCTAACGAAATACTCAGGTAAGAAAACTCTTATCAACCTTTTAAAAAAGAAAGGAATAAATCTTGAGCATTCCTTAGGTGAGGTTCTGAATAATGTTCAGCGGGTGTAGATAGGGGTAGATATCTTTTTATTACCAAGGATACTGCTGGTATCTTTTTATTATCTAAGATATTGACGGTATCTTTCTATGATCCAAGATAGAAAAATAGCTTTATGATCAGAGTTAAAAAAGCTTTATGAGCAGAGTTAAAAAAGCTTTATGAGCAGAGTTAAAAAGCTTTATGAGCGAAGGTAGAAAAACAGCAGAGAAAATGTGAAGCTGCTGATTAACATCAGGCAGAAATGCTGATTAACTGCAGGCAGATATGCTGATTAACTGCAGGTAGTAATATAGTGAAAAGCCCTCTTTGGCTGATGAAAAAAGACAGTTCTTAAAGCTGTAATAATGTCAGATCATAAAGCGGTATATTAGAGAAGTGTTACAGATATTTTAATGCTGTTAACAGCATTAAAATGTTAAGAGCCAGATTATAAGAATTCACGGCGATAAGGAACACCATGGAAAAGAAAAAAATCATAGTAGGAATGCGTTCTCTAACCGAGATTAGAGAAAGTAACGGCATTTATGTCGATAAAACCAGATTTATTGACTATCTTGAAAATAGTGCTGGTACAAAAGTTCCTGTATTCCTGCGTCCAAGACGTTTTGGAAAGAGTCTTACAGCAAGTATGCTGCATAATTACTACGATATCAGTAAAAAAAATAAG
>ONFP01000113.1 GCA_900317105.1 uncultured Succinatimonas sp.
CTACACCGAATCTCTTGAAGATTACTGTGGCAATATTATTTTAGTTGGCATTAACTATGATAAAGCCACAAAGGAACATTCCTGTCTTATTGAGCAGATGAAAAAAAGCAGTTAGCCTTAAAGATTAAGGTAAGAGGCGTAGTTAAAGCAAATTGAAACTCTTGGAAAGAAGATCTTGAATCAATCGTATCAAGGTAGCTGCCCTTCTCTATCAAAGACAGTGCTTACCACTACCTCATCTGCCTTAACAATTAAATCACAGGCGGTTTTAAGCTTTTTACGTGAACGTTTATCTGAAACAGGTAGCCATTCAAATTCACGAGGAATAAAAGGAAGAGTTCGTATATCCCACCTTTTCAAAGCCGGATCATAATAGTCCGGCTCTGCAAGTGACAGCAGATGTCCATGACACCATATAACATAGTCACCATTATCAAGTGAGATATAACCATCTTCTCTCTGATATCCTTGATCTAAAACCGAAGATAAATCATTTCCCTGTGAGGCTTCTCTGCCAGATATACACGCATATCAGTTAATCTCCTTCTCTATCCAATCAATGTCAGACTGTCCTGTTGTGGGATATTGAGCAAAGCTCAATTCAAGATCACGCATAAAATCACTTTTTGGTTAGAAAAAAAATACAGAAAATCTCACCAACCTATACTATAGGTATCAACCTTATACAAAAGCGGACATTCGCTAGAGCTTCCATCCGTATTCAATCATCCTGAGCTGAACATGGAAATGGGCAGAGCGCTTAATGAAAACTTCTCTAAGACCATGCGCAAGATGTGGGTTCAATTTGCAAAGACAGGAAATCCTTCTCTAAATGCAGAGCAGTCTCCAGACGGAAAAGCAAAGGAATGGCCTCGCTACGACTTAACGAACAGAACTGTAATGGTTTTTGAGGAATTTAACATTCATCTAGAGAAGGAGTCTTCTCTAAAAATTATTGACTGGGACAGAACCGGTTTTCTGAGTAAATATTACTAGCTTAATCTGAAATAGCCCCAAATAAGAAGGACTAAAACTTAGGCCTTCTTATTTTTCTGTATATATCAATTACTATTTTTTTTCCGTGATGTTACTGCAATAACGCCAGAGCCATCTTTGGTTTTGCATTTGCATGAGACTGTAAAGACACCGCAGCCTTTTCAAGAATACTCTGAGTGATCAGATTAGATACTTCTTCTGCATAATCAGCATCACTAATTCTTGAATTAGCATCAGCAATATTTACTGCAATATTACTCTGATTACTTATTGTCGACTCAAGTCTATTCTGCATTGCTCCCATTTCTGCCCTGCTTGAATCAACGTACGAAATCATTGAATCAATAGCACTGATAGTTCTTTCTGCGTCTGCCTGAGTAGAAATACTCAAAGTCTGATGGGAGTTTCCTGATGCATCCGTATTGGTCTGAACATTAGCATTAAAAGATCCACCATATGTGTTTCCAGAAGAATCTCCATTCTGAGCAACATTTACAAGATCCTGCATTCTAAAGCCGTTGTCAAAAACTGACGATAAGGTATCACCAGAATTAGGACCTACATGAAGCGTTACTCCACCTCCATTTTCAGCTCCATTTAAAATCTGCTCTCCGTTATATGAGGTGTTTTCAGCAGTATTATCAATTCCGGCAGCAAGTTCATTAAACTCAGTCTGAAGAGCCTGTCTGTCAGAATCACTTAAAGTTCCATTGGAAGCCTGTACCGCCAGAGTACGCATCCTCTGCAGTGAAGAGGTTGTTTCATCAAGAGCGCCTTCTGCAACCTGATATAAGGCTATACCGTCATTCGCATTGCGGTTGGCCTGATATAATCCTCCCAGCTGACTTGATAATCTGTCAGAAATAAGTAACCCAGCAGCATCATCTTTTGCGGAGTTGATTCTTTTTCCAGAAGCAAGTTTTTCCATTATAGAATTCAGATTACTGGAAGTTTTATTTATGTTATTTATACCTTGTAAAGCACTGGTATTAGTTACCGAAGATATTGCCATATAAGGTTCCTCCTTTAGACAGTTGGGCAACTAAAAACTTAGATCTACCCTTCTAACTGTTAACGTCTAAAAAAGCTTTAAACTTTAATAATTAACTACTTAATAATCAATAAGATATTTTTAATTATTAAAAACTCAATCTATATCACATTTATACGTTTAAACGCTTAAATCTACTGATTAAAAAAGCCAGAACTATATATACCCATGGTCAAGACTTCTTCAGAGACTATTAAATGGAGTATGAGGTAGATATAGATGCGGAGGCTGAGGAAGGTACGGATAAACCGTATAATAAATCCCCAGCTGAGCTGAGGATTTTGGGCTTCCAATAGTTACACAAAAATGTGCTAAGAATGGGATAAAATAACCAGATAGTTACTGATTACTTAAAAGCATAATAGAATCCCAGGAAACTCCAGGCTTTGTTATTACGCTTAACCATTGGACTGTCTTTAATTTCACTGCTTAAGTACTTCACACCAACATCAAGAGCTAAATAGAAATTCTCGAAAGCTTCGTAAGTTACATCAACAGACATGAAAGGACTGAAACCACCCTTTGGTTTATAAGCTTTTAGACCAGATACTGCTGATTCTGAATCTGAAACCCCATAGTAGAACTCATTGAATTTTTTGCTAGTCCAATCTACACCAACTGAAGGCTCAATATTTAATCCTTTTGTAACAGTAAAATCATAACCATAGGCTAAAGTTACCTTATCGCCTTTACTTCTTCCCTGAATATCATGGGCATAAGATGTCTTAAAATTACCATAATCTGAATAGAATCTATAACTGAGTTCTGCCATCAGCGAAGAACAGCGTTTATCGAGAACTCTCATGGCGTAATCATCGCTGTCTTTAGGATCAAACTTTTGCTCGTTATAGGTTAATCCCAATTGAATATCGTGAGTCTTATCATCGGTTGTAAATGCATGGATTCCTGCTCTGTAACCGTCTATGTAAAAAACAGGAGTTTCCAGTTTGATAACAGGAGCAACACTATACTGAGAATCATATCCTTTATATTCTGATGTAGCAGCACTTCCGCCTAAACCAAGACCAAAACTGTCTACCCTAAAAGGCTCCCCCCAATCCTGTGCATATACCCCGAAACTAAAAACACCTAATAATAAAAGTGATTTGTTATATCTCATTATTGTTACCCCAATTTAGAAAGCATTTGAATAAAATTGATAAAAGTGTATTAAGCTATAACTGCTCTACTGTAGTTTAAAAGTGAATGTAGTCGACATTATTACAACTATAAGCTTAAATTCTCTTATAATTCCTGTTTAGGTTAATCCCCTGACAACGAAATATCTCAATCTCTTAAATAGAGATATTGAGATCACCACTTTTAATATAGAATTATAATTTTCTTCAGACAAAATGAATTTGACGACAAAAATCACAAATCCCCTAAAAAACATGTAAGTGAAAAAAAGCCAAAAGTTTTCTGTTAACCGGAGTTTTCCTCTTTAAGAATTCAGTTTAGTCTTAACTTGTAACAAGAGGCTATGAAAAAAAACACTCTGACGCATCAGATCGCATTTTTCATAACGAAAAAAATTAAGACATAATGAGTTGAAAACCGAGAGCATTGTTCATAAAAAAGGTTCTTCCGATTTTATGTAAAACGCCCTGATTTTAATATAATAATATTCACCATGCCATTCCACAGATTCACGGATGGTTCTTTTAGATAATAATCACTAGCAGTTTTTCAAAAGCCACAGTTTTTTTGAAGAAACAAAAAAAAGCCAGAACTTTTAGTTCCAGCTTTTTCTTAAAGTCAAAAAGTTAAGTCAGCTAAGCAGCCTTCTTTTTTGAGAACTTCTCCTGAATTGTCTGAACAATGATAAAGAAAACAGGAGTAATCAGGACAAGAGCAACAATACCGAGTACCATTCCTCCAACGACACTGACACCCAGTGAACGGTTACCGTTAGCACCTACACCGTGAGCCACAACAAGTGGAAGCAGACCTACAACCATACAGATAGATGTCATAAGAATAGGTCTTAAACGCACCTTCGCAGCATAGATTGCAGAATCTACAATACTCTTTCCTTTCTTATGCTCCTCAGAAGCAAATTCAGTCAAAAGAATTGCAGTTTTAGCAATCAGACCAATCAGCATAATCAGGCCGGTCTGCATATAGATGTTGTTTTCTACTCCCATAATCTGGGCAAAGATGAATGAGCCTAGAAGAGCACTTGGAATAGAAAGCATAACCGCAAATGGGATCAGAAGGCTTTCATATAGCGAGCTTAAGATCAGGAAGATGAAGATCAGACACATTGAATAAATGATGATGGTGGTACTACCTGTTGAAGCCTCATCACGTGTCATTCCACTATACTCGAAGCTGTAGCCCTGAGGCAGAACCTCCTTGGCAACCTTTTCAACCGCCTTAATACCTTCACCAGTACTGTAGCCCTCATTCAGAGAAATGTTAACTGCAATTGAGGAGAACAGATTAAATCTGCTTAAAAGTTCTGGTCCATAAACACGCTCTAAGGACATGAACTGAGCAATTGGCAGCATTTCGCCCTTAGAATTGCGAACAAAGATTGAAGAGAAAGCACCTTCGTCTAAACGATTGTCGGTACGAGCCTGAACTATAACCTTATATTTTTTTGAATACAGGTTAACGTCAGATGAATAACCGCCACCGATATACATACCAATGGTGTTTAAGACATCCGAAGGAGAAACGCCCATACGAATACATTTACGCCCATACGAATACATTTAGCAGCATCAACTTCAAGTTTAAACTGAGGGAATCTTGGGTCAAAAGTAGTAATAGAACTCATGACTGCAGGTTCCTTATCCATAGCAGCATTAAATGCAGAGGTAACCTTGAACAGATTTGCTGCACTGCCACCTGTTCTATCCTGAATAGACAGGGTAAGACCATTAGAGGTTCCATAACCTGGAATCATAGGAGGTGAGAAAGCGAACACCATTGCACTGGTTATATCGCTTGTTCTTTCCATAATCTGAGCAATCACAGCATCCTTACTGTTCTCTGCACCAGGACGATCCTCCCAGTTTTTAAGTCTAATAATGAAAGTACCGCCTGAAGTTGACTGAGCACCACCAATAAGGCTATAGCCACTGATGTTAGTCAGAAGATCAATCTGAGGAAGATCCTGAATTCTCTGCTGAACCTCATCCATACTCTTCTTGGTCTGATTCAGGGTATAGCCAGGAGAGGTTACTACAGCAACGAATACTGTTCCGGTATCCTCATCTGGGATCAGTCCGGTTTTGGTATTAAACATCAGAAATGACATCATTCCCAGAGAACCTACAAGAATTATTCCTGCAATGATTTTCTTCCCAATAATGATGTTCAGTAAAGCCAGATACTTTCCAGTAAGTCTTTCAAATGCCGTATCAAAAGCCACATGGAAACGATATGTAAAGCCCTTCTGATTTTCAGGATTATCATAATTTGCAGCTTTCATGAACAGAGCACAGAGTGCTGGACTCAAGGTCAGAGCATTTACTGCAGAGATACCTACAGCAACAGCCATGGTGACACCGAACTGCGTATAGAAAGTTCCTGAGGTTCCTCCCATAAAACATACCGGAACGAATACGGACATAAATACAAAGGAAGTGGTAACAATCGCTGAGGAGATACCTTTCATAGCATCCACAGTCGCCTCATAAGGATCACTGTATCCGCCTTCAAACTTGGCCTGAACAGCCTCCACAACCACAATTGCATCATCCACCACGGTTCCGATAACCAGAATCATGGCAAATAGCGTCAACAGGTTGATACTAAAGCCCGCAACATAGATAAACGCAAATGTTGCAATCAGAGAAACAATAATAGAAATCAGAGGAATAACCGTAGAGCGGATACTCTGCAGGAAGATATAGACCACGATAATTACCAGGAATATAGCTTCTATAAGAGTCTCTATAACCTCATCAATAGATGCATCGAGGAAGTCTTTAGCACTGAACAGATCAACAAGATAAACTCCTCGAGGAAGGTCTTTTCTAATTTTATCTTCAAGCTCGTCAAGCTGCTTGATAATCTCATTAGCGTTAGAGCCTGCTGACTGCATAACCATAAAGGTTGAGCCTGGATACCCCTTAACCTTGTTACTGTAGAAATAATTCTCAGCACCAAGCTCAATGTTCGCAACTTCCTTAAGACGCAGAACATTTCCGTTAGGCAGTGATTTTATAACCAGATTACCAAACTGTTCAGGGGTTTCGTAACGGCCTCTATACTTTAAGGCATAAAGGAAAGTATTATCCGAATCACTACCCAAAGTACCTGTTGCAGCTTCAATGTTCTGCTCAGCCAGCACCTTGGAGATATCAGATGGAACCACCTTGTATTCAACCATTTTCTGAGAATCAAGCCAGATTCTCATAGCATAGTTATTACCAAGAACAGTAACGCCGCCAACACCACTGATTCTCTTGATTTCAGGCACAACATTGATGTTCAGATAGTTTGAAAGAAAGGTTTCATCATATGCTTTATCTGTTGAGTAAATACAAATAATCTTAAGCTGACCGGCCTGCTGTTTTTCGGTTGTAACACCGTTTGAAATTACATCCGCCGGTAATGACGACTGAGCTTTGGCAACTCTATTCTGAACATTAACTGCTGCCATATCTGCATCAGTACCCTGCTTAAAATATACCTGAATATTGGCAGAGCCAGAGTTGGTTGCTGTTGAGGTCATATAGATCATATCCTCAACACCGTTGATTGCTTCCTCAAGAGGAACAATAACTGTCTTCTGAACTGTATCAGCATTAGCTCCTGTATAGTTTGCGGATACTGATACTGTTGGAGGAGCAATGTCTGGATACTGCTCAATAGGAAGAACGGTGATACTTACAAATCCAAGCAGAACCATCAGAAAAGAAATACAGGTGGCGAGAACCGGACGATCAATAAAAAACTTTGCTGACATAAACGTTCCCCCAATCACCTACTTGCTAGCAGCTGCAGCTTGATTAGTTGACTGAGGCTGCTCCTTATCCTCACTCTTTCTTGTAACCGGAGTACCATCTCTTAGTAGACCTGCGCCCTCAGTAATAATCACATCTCCAACTTTCAGACCTTCATTTACAATGTAATGTGTACCATCGTAGAAAGGCAGTAGCTTGACCGGAGTAGACACGGCTTTGCCATCTTCAAACTTGAATACAAACACCTTATCCTGAAGTTCATAGGTTGCAGTCTGAGGAATTACAATTCGATCATCCAGAGTCACAGGAATAACTATTGAACCGGCACCGCCACTTCTAATCACCCCGTCTGGATTTGGAAACTTGGCACGGAAGGTAATAGCACCGGTTGTGGAGTCTACGATGCCAGACTCTGCATCAACCTCACCAAGTTTATCGTACATGGTTCCGTCTGCGAGTTTAAATTTAATCTGGAAATCTGCCTCCTTCTCTCCTTCTCTTAAATGAGAATTCTTGTTTAGGAAGAGAACAAGATTTTCGGTTAAAGAGAAGTAAGCATGTACATAGCTGTTATCAGATACAGATACAAGAGGCGTTGAATTTGCGTTGACAAGAGCACCCGGACGAATACTGCTCATTCCAAGCTTACCGTCAACAGGACTTTTAACAACAGTATTGTTCAGGTCTTTCTCTGCAACCTTAAGTTCTGCTTTAGCCAAATTCAGGTTGGCTTCAGCAACTTTACATGCGTTATCAGCTTTAATTGATTCGTATTTTGAGGTTGCCATTTTGGTATAAAGAGATACCTTGGCGTCTCGATTAAATCTGGCACTTGAGAGTTCAGCTTCAGCACTGGCTACATTAGCCTTTGCCTTTTCAAGACTTGCCTCATAGGGAATAGGATCAATAATGAACAGTTCCTGATCCTTCTTTACCTCCTGACCTTCAGAGAATTTAACTTCATTAACTGTACCCGTTACCTGGGGATAAATATCAACATCCTGAATACCTTTAACAGTTGCAGGAAATTCCTGAACTAAGGTCATGCTGCCCTTTTGAATGGTCATCATAGGGTAAGCTCTAGCCTGAAAACCTTCGGCTCCCTGTTTATCACATCCCTGAGTAAGAATTGCTAAAGAAACAACACAAGCCAATGTCGAAAAAGAGGAAAAGTTTCTCATAACATATACCTAATTAGCAAAAGAAGCTTATACAAATCAAAAAAAATGCATATTTTAATTATCAAGATACAGGGGTAAAAAAACTAAGTAAAAAGTAATTTTTAAATTTTTAGAATACGGTAACAAAGAAAAACGGTAAATATATGGTAAATCACATTGTTTGTATTATTTAGGAGCAAATGTTCAAAGGAACATCCAGGATAAAGAGAGAAAAAAAAAAAGAATAAAGGCAGGACAAAATAGTTAAATTAAAAATGAAATTTACTGTAAGTTAACCCTTTGGCAATAAAAAAGGAACTATGGTTTATTCCCATAATTCCTTTTCTAACAAAACAGTGTTTATTCTAGAACACTATAAATCTAAGATTTTAGCATCAGAAACTACACCATTCTCAAAATTGATTCTGAGAGATTTAGCATCTTCATCTTCCTTAGCTTTGAAAACCTGACAGTTGGTCTTGCCTTTATCACATAGAGTTAACACATGGTTATCCAGGAACTGCCAGCCAAGTAGAAGACCGGTGGTAACATCTCTGCCTACGTGAGAACTGGTGTAGTCATAAATTAACTTGTTACCCAGAGTAGCCTGAGACTGAGGACTACCTAACAGTTTTTCAACTTCCTGAGGAGTTGTTTCTCCCTTAACAAGGGTAACCTCAACATCTGAAGATGATGAGCAACCAGCAATCATAAGTGAGGCAATTGCCAACAATGCTACTTTTTTCATAAAGATACTCCAAGTACAAGTGGAATTTACTGATATTTTCAATTTATCAGTGATAACAGTCCATTAGAGGTATGGAAATACTTACCTCTAGATGAAAATAGGTACAGTCTCTGGGTTTTACTTTAACGTTGCTGCGTTAACAACGAATACATCACCATGAATCTGATCTAAAACCAGTTCACTGGCAGACGAATTAACAGATCCAAAGAAGGAGCTTCTAGGTGTGGTTCCCATACAAACCATTCTTGCATTCAGCTTTTTGCACAGACGAGGAATTTCCTCATCCACACGTCCCTGAAGCACATGAACATGGTCTAGAGGTACTCCATGCTTCTTTGAAAACTCCTCAGCGAGCTGGTTGGTAACATCCTGTGGACTTGCAATACCACCA
>ONFP01000027.1 GCA_900317105.1 uncultured Succinatimonas sp.
GATAAAAACAGACCAGATTTTTTATAGGAAGCCT
Source organism: uncultured Succinatimonas sp. (assembly GCA_900317105.1). Taxonomy (GTDB): domain Bacteria; phylum Pseudomonadota; class Gammaproteobacteria; order Enterobacterales; family Succinivibrionaceae; genus Succinivibrio. The sequence goes on from ONFP01000027.1 coordinate 35, forward strand.
CAATATCTAAGAACAGCTGATCAAGGGCAACGCCAATAATAAAATGTATGCGATGATCACTTTCATGCAGGTATTCAAGAAGATTACACCAGTCAAAGGCAAACATTGAGGCGTAGAACAGATCTGGATCAGGTTCAACCAGTACCAGGTTCCCAATTTCCACCTGTTCATACAGTCTTGCTAGATGATATCCAAGCCCGACACCGATCATTAGACAGTTTGGAAAAGATTTAACATCCTTAATCAAAAGCTCTTTATTTCGAGGAAGAGAGTTCTCAATTTCTACTGCATGATTACTGTATTTAAAATGAATTTGTCCATAAGGGTCAAATTCCAGCTGATATTTAGTCTGCTGTACCTTTGCTGTGGCAAGGAAATTATCCATCTCCTCCTGACAGTAGGCAATCGGATCTTCAGTTTTATAGAAGAACTCATTCTCTTTAGTAAAAATAAGGTTAGGAATACCGTTCTGAGTACAGAAGAACTCAAAACTTTTAACAGGAGTATATTTATCAAATCTTTTGGCTATATCAGGATAATACTTTTTAAAAGTCTCAAGATTATGGCAGAAACGCTCTTCAAGGAACTGATACATCTGAGACTGGATTTCCTTTAGTTCTTCAAGATTCTGAGCGGATAATTCCTGATTATTTAGAGAATCAATTTCATCTTTTGTATTAGTCTGCATAAATCCCAAGCCTATTTATTTATAAAAAACTGACAGCAATTCAGAAAGATAGTGGTTATTTATCTTTATTATCTAGTTTACAAGAACCGGTCTTCACAAACTCAAATGTAGATTTGATTTTTCTTATTCAATTTTGGAGTACGGTCTACAACGCAAAAAAAGAATAAATGCTATGATACTAGAAGCTAATAACTATCTCAATTTTAAAGAAAATTTTAAATGACAGAAAAAATAAACAATCCTTTTGTACATAAGGATACTGAATTAGAGCAACTTGAAAAAAAATATGCGGATATCTTTGTAGAAAGTCTGAAAGATCTGCATGAAATAACCGAGCTTCAGGTGGTAATGAAGCAGGATCTGGTTTACCGTTTTCAAAGAAATATAGAAGCCTTCAGGAAATATATTCCAGAGGTTGCAAAGCAGTTTGAGAACTATAAGCCCAAAACCAGAATGGATTTTTTCTGTCTGAAAAATGAGATACCGAATCTGATTTTTACTGACAATAACGACATACTGTATAAAACCGATAATCCTTTTGAATTATCAAAAAATCAGATTGATAAAATCATAAACAATACCAGGATCTCCCAGCTAAGATACCTGACCGAATATGATCCTTACGGGCAGTTGCATTTTAAATACAACAACCGTCTGATTGAAATTGAACAATCCAAAATAAGAGAGCAGAACATAACGCCAAAGCAGATTGCATCTCTGCCAAACTGTGTCATGCTGGGTATAGGTCTAGGCTATCCTTTAGCTGATCTCTACAATCAGGTGGAAATCGCCAATCTGATCATAGTTGAACCAAATCTTGATATATTCTATGCCTCACTTCAGGCTTTTGAATGGGCTCCATTTCTGGATTATATCTTTGAAAACAAGCTTGGCATTCATCTGATGCTGGGACAGAACTCAGATCAGTTCTTTCTTGATCTGGAGAAGTTCTATAACCGTCACGGAAGATTTCTCTCAGGAACCTGGCTTGGCTTCACCCATTATTCAAATAAGAAGGTTAGAGAGTTTGTCGCCCTATTTGGCAAACACTACAGATCAATAAATGCCGCCATGGGCTTTACAGATGATCATCTCTTCGGAGCTTCTCATGGCTGCTACGCAATTTTAAATCATAAGAACTTTGTTCTGAATACTCCATTAAAAGAGTCTTATAAGAAGCTACCGGTATTTATCATCGGTTCAGGGCCTTCCCTTGATCATGATATTCCTTTCATACGCAAGTATCAGGATAAAGCTATCATTATTGCCTGTGGAACAGCTATTGATGCCCTATATCACGCAGGAATCAAACCTGATTTCTACGCCAATACAGAAAGAACACCGCAGATAAAGCAGGCTTTAAGCACAATTCCGGACAAGCATTTCTTAGATGACATCGTGCTCTTAACAGGAGATGTCTGCCATCCATATACTTTAAATGAATTTAAGCATACTGCTATCTTCGGCAAACCTGATGAGCCTTTATATCCATATCTTGCCATGAATTTTCCTGAGTACAGAAAGGTTCAGTATCTGCAGCTTATGAATCCGCTTGTAGGAAATATGGGGCTATCAGGTGCAATATTTTTAGGTTTTGAAAATCTCTACCTGTTTGGACTTGATAACGGTAAGAAATTAGGAAGTAACACCATGCACTCTGAATATACAACCCTCTACAAAGAGAGAGGCGTTGGTGATACTGGCGGCAACTATACCATCACAAAAACAGTTCCTGCTAATTTCGGAGGCAAATGTGAAACAGGATATCTGTTTGATATGTCTCGTCGAAACATGGATTTTCTACTGCAGATGGAGAAACTAAACAGAAAAAAACTTGTCTGCCATAACTGCTCAGATGGAGCCTTACTCGAGCAGGCTGCACCGGTTCACAGTGATGAATTATGCGTTACATTTGAGAAACTTCCTGATATCGACAAAAAAGCATTTTTCTCCTATATCACAAAAGAAAAAACTGCAAAGATAAATCTTTCTGAAGAACAGCTCACAAAGGCTTTCGATAAGGAAATATTCACACAGACCTGCAATAAATTAAAGGAAATCATCCAGAATAAACCTGATAACCGAGTTGAATACATAAAGAACATGGAGACGGTATCAGAGGTTCTATACTATCTGAAAACAGCTCCTTCTACCTATTTTTACGGAGCAGCATTAGAAGGATCTATTCAGACTTTCTTCATGCAGATAGCAAGAATGCTATATCACAGCAAAGATGAAAAAGCATGTATTGATCTTGCCAATCAGGGTATGGATGTTATAGGCGACTTCCTTGATGAAGTGCCAGACTTATTCAGTCATATGCCTTTTATATACCTAGGAGAACATCAGCAAATCTACAAGAATGGAAAAGTCGGTGTGGATATGCCTCACTGCAAAGCTCCTGACCTACCCAAAATGCATATTCTTGTAAAAGATGACGGTTATGAAGATCCTCTAGCAAAATTTGTTAAAAAGTATGAATAGATTGCGGTCCAATTTTAGGTATAACATTGTTTATGCTTGAACAAAATTTGGTTATATAGGCTAGATCTAATTTGATACTGCCACATACTTTTGTTTATTACTCTTTGGTTTTTCAGGATTAGTCATACGCAACAGCCCTTTTTCCAAAAGGGGTTTAACAATATAATTCATGGTATAAGTCTGAGATTTTCCTGTTAAAGTAATAATCTCTGCTCTTGAACGAGGTGTATAGCAGAAATCGAGGACCGCTTTTGCCATTTCTTTGCTATTTTTTATTGTAATTTCTGGAGTAATTGTTTCTCCATTTCTGAAAGTTACAGAAAATAAACCTCGTGACACTTTAAATATAGGCTCAGGTAAGCCAGAATTTTTTAATTCTTTTCTGATGGTAGGAATACCTGAATATCTATTCTCTGTGACAGAGAGAAGTTCCATAATATTTGCCAGAGCAGGATTGCGTGTTTCAGGTCTACCTCTTCCAAGTTGTTAAACTGCACCGCCGCCATACAAACCGCCTTTACTTTTTATCATCAATCGATCTTTGTACATTTCAATACAGATAGGAGTATTTTCAGTAAAAACGCTATAGTCACGGTGAATTAACGCATTAAGAATTGCTTCTCTAACCGCTATAATAGGATATTCTGTTTTATCAGATCGTTTTCCTAAAGAATCAATTATAGTCTTCACTCTCATGTTTTTTCTGACAAAATCAACAGCACCATCTAACAGGTCAGGAATAGAGCCAGTTATCCTTTTATTGTCAATAAATCGTGAGCCATCATCGTCAGTATCACCCATTTCTGTTCCTGGTACACAAACAGCCGTGATACATAATTGAGGGAAATAAGCTTGAGGATATATTGAAAAAGACATAACTCCTGCAAGAGTAAGCTCTCCATTGGAGGTAATTCCCATAAGCTCAAGAAGATCATTATCGGAAACATTGTTTGCTAAATTTATTCTTAAATGTTTTACATTATTAAGGTAGAGATTAAGACGATCTTGCTGTATTAGTTTAGGATTGGCGTTTTTTACAGTTCTCAACTCATCATCTATTCTTCTTCTGAATGCTTCATAACTGTAGACTTCGTATTCACTCATTGGTTCATCTGCGTCACCTACCCTAATATAAGCGCCCTTAAGTCTTCCAGCCCCCTTATAGAAAACTGGTCGTAAATGATACTCAACCGGAGGAATTTCTGCCGATAGAACAAATTTACCGTCAACTTCCGTGCTTGTTATAACAGCTCGTATAATTGGTTCCATTTGTTCACAAGCTTCAGAAATTTTTTTCTGAGCATCTTCAAGATCGTAAACACCTACAGCTTCATAATTGTTATCCTCAGAGAGCCCAAATATAATCACGCCGCCTTGGTCCTGATTGGAAAATGCAGAAATAGTATCGTATATTCTTTTTGGAAAACCATTGTTAGAACTTTTAAGTTCAACTGTCTGAAATTCGGTCTTTCTCTTTTGAATTTTTTCAATAAGTTCTTTTAATTCAGTTTCTAGCATAAAAACCTCTTTATCATTCAGATGATAATCAAATTTAATTGTTAATAACGCTTTATTAACAATAATAGTATTTTTTAGAAAGTTCCGTGTAATTTTAATAAGTAAAATATAAGTTTAATAAGTAAATTATAAGATTTAATAAGAAAAGATACAAGTTTAAAAGTTTTTTTATAAATGTTGATAAGAAAGAAATTAACTCTAACAAGTAAAAAGAGTTCTGACAAGGAAGTCGAGTTTACAGATAGCAGAAAATGGTTAAAGACATATCAAGAAAAGCTTTAGACTGTTATGGCAATAACATACGAATAGAAAATTAAATAAAATGAACCTCGTCATCTGTTCAACTCTAATCTAAAAATTAGCAGACAAACAACGAGGTTATACTAAAGTTAATTTTAACTAAATATTAAGCCTGTTTTACAGCCTTACAGCTTAGTTTTCCATCCTTGTCAATCTCAAGATTCAATGCCTTGTTGGTAGGAATCTTGCCTGACAGCAGCAGCTTAGACAGAGGATCAGCAATCTCATTCTGAATTGCTCTACGTAGAGGTCTTGCACCAAATACAGGATCAAAACCAACCGTAGCCACTCTCTCGTAAATGCTGTCGCCAAGAGACAGCTCAAAGCCTGCATTCTTAAGTCTGTTGGACAGAGTCTCAAGCTGAATCTTAGCAATACTCTTAATGTGTTCATGGGTAAGAGGGTGGAATACCACAGTCTCATCTACACGGTTAAGGAATTCTGGCTTAAAATTCTGTTCAAGGATATTCAGCAGTTTTGCCTTTATAGCCTCATAATCACTCTTGCCACTTTCTTCCTGAATCATTGCTGAGCCTAGATTTGAGGTCATAATGATTACAGTATTTCTAAAATCAACAGTTCTTCCCTGACCGTCAGTCAGACGACCATCATCAAGTACCTGCAGAAGAATATTGAAGACGTCAGGATGAGCCTTTTCTATTTCATCCAGCAGAATCACTGAATATGGTCTGCGACGCACAGCCTCAGTCAGATAACCGCCCTGCTCGTAACCGACATATCCTGGAGGCGCACCAACAAGTCTAGATACAGTGTGCTTTTCCATAAACTCTGACATATCAATACGAACCATAGCCTTTTCCGTATCAAACAGGAACTCGGCTAAAGCCTTACACAGCTCAGTCTTACCCACACCGGTTGGACCTAGGAACATAAAGGAGCCAATTGGTCGGTTAGGATCGGAGAGTCCTGCTCTACTACGTCTGATGGCATTGGCTATAGCTTCAACTGCCTCACTCTGACCAATCACACGCTTATGCAGAGAATCTTCCATTCTCAGTAACTTTGAGCGTTCACCTTCAAGCATCTTTGATACAGGAATTCCGGTTGCCTTGGAAACCACCTCAGCAATCTCAGCATCTGTAACCTTATTGCGAACCAGCTGAGTATCGGAACCATTTCCTGAAGCTTCATTAATCTGAGCTATCTGCTTTTCTAAAGTTGGGATAATTCCATACTGCAGCTCACTCATACGGTTAAGATCACTGTTTCTCTTGGCCACATCAAACTCATGACGGGCAGCATCCAGTTTAACCTTTAATTTCTGAGTTCCATCTAAAATCAGCTTATCGTGATTCCACATGTCGGTCAGCTTCTTGTACTCTTCATCCTTCTGTGCAATTTCTTCATCGATTGCAGCAAGACGCTTCTTACTTGCCTCATCCGTCTCTTTTGCAACTGTCTGACGTTCCATCTTCAGCTGAATCAGACGACGGTCCAGTTTATCCAGAGGCTCTGGTTTAGAGTCAATCTGCAGTCTTATACTTGCAGCCGCCTCATCAATAAGATCAATAGCCTTATCAGGAAGCTGTCTGTCAGATATATATCTGTTGGACAGAGTTGCAGCAGCTACAATTGCAGGATCAGTAATCTGGACGTGATGATGAATCTCATAACGCTCCTTTAAACCACGCAGAATAGCAATTGTGCTCTCCACAGAAGGCTCACCTACGAAAACCTTCTGGAAACGACGCTCTAAAGCAGCGTCCTTTTCAATGTACTGACGATACTCATCAAGAGTAGTAGCGCCCATACAGTGCAGATCACCACGAGCCAGAGCTGGCTTCAGCATATTACCAGCATCCATTGAGCCTTCGGATTTACCTGCGCCTACCATGGTATGCAGTTCGTCAATGAAAAGAATGATCTTTCCTTCTTCCTTGGCAAGATCATTTAAAACCGCCTTCAGACGCTCCTCAAATTCACCTCGATATTTAGCACCTGCAATCAGAGCACCTAAATCTAGAGATAAAACTCGCTTATTCTTAAGACCTTCCGGAACCTCTCCCTTTACAATACGCTGAGCTAAACCTTCAACAATGGCTGTTTTACCAACACCAGGCTCACCGATGAGAACAGGGTTATTCTTGGTTCTTCTCTGCAGTACCTGCATGGTACGGCGAATCTCATCATCTCTACCGATAACAGGATCGAGCTTGCCTTTCTCTGCGCGCTCAGTTAAATCAATACAGTATTTTTTTAATGCCCCGCGGGTGTTTTCAGCATTTTCATCGTTAACTTTCTTTCCGCCACGGATCTCCTTTAAGGCAGCATTCAGTTTTTCAGTTGTAAGATTGCAACGGGAGAAAATCTCCTTTAACTCGCTGTCACCTTCCAGAGCTGCCAGAACAAAAAGTTCTGAGGAAATATAGGAGTCACCTGCTTTCTGGGCAAGTTTGTCACATAAATTCAATAATCTTCCGGTCTGAGCAGATAACTGAATATCACCGCCAACACCAGATACTTTTGGAAGCTTTTCTAATGCCTTATCTACCAGTAATTTTAGAGCAGTAGGATCGGAACCTGCTAATGTCACCAAAGGTCTGATAGCACCATCTTCCTGTGCTAAAAGAGCAGACATTACATGAATTGGTTCGATAAACTGATTATCATGTCCTACAGCTAAAGATTGAGCATCAGCAAGCGCTTCTTGGAATTTAGCTGTAAATCTGTCTAAACGCATGATTGATACCTCATATTCATATATTCTTTCAGTTTACTTATCTTGTCTATATATGAATATGGGGGCTTATTACAATTTTTAAAGAGGAGATATAATTTTTAGTTGAGAGAGATTATCGATGCCATTCGGCCGGTAACATTTGCTCTGCGATAAGAATAAAACTTTTCACCTGTATAGGTATCCTCATCACTGAAAACAATATTGTTAACTCCACACTGAGTTAAGGCCTGAGAACACAGTAGAGGCAGAGAACAGAGGTATTTGCCGTTATTTCTGGAAACAAATGCTTCTTTTGCCTTGGGGAAAGTTTCAGAAAACTGCTCTAAAACTTCAGATCCAACCTCAAAGCTCTTTGGACCGATGCATGGACCAAGATAAGCATGGATATTTGCAAGAGAGCATCTTCTCATAAGAGTTACTGCATTCTTTACAATTCCTGCCTTAAGGCCTTTCCATCCACAGTGCACAGCTGCAATAACCTTTTTATCCTCACTTGCCATGAGTAAAGGCAGACAGTCCGCAGTAAGTACAGCCAAAGCAACATTTCTGTCATTGGTTACAATGCCGTCAGCATCAACACCTAGGGTAACAGCTTCTGTACCTCTGAGCATCGCCTTGGCACTCTGTGCATCCCTATAGTCACAAAGCACAACTTTGTTGGAATGAGTCTGATTCATCCAGACTATGCTTTTGTGAACAGCTTTCTCTAAAAGCTGACGATTCTTAAGAACATTCTGCTCATCATCACCGACGTGCAGACCAAGGTTAAAGCCCTGATAAGGGCCTTCACTTTTGCCACCATCTCTAACGGTATAACCAGCATAAATACCGTTTAAAAAATTCTCGACCTCAACAAGAGAACTACAGTTTTTCGCCATTTACTCTCTCATCCTCTCGCAGAAGTTCAATCAGTCTGTTAAAGTCATCAGGAATAGGAGCATCAAAAGAAAGAGGCTCACCGCTTATAGGATGAATAAATTCAATATGAGCTGCGTGAAGAGCCTGATGACGATAGTTTCTTAAAGCCTCAGATAGTTCCTCTGAAGCACCTTTCATAAGGCGAAGTCTCTTGATTCCATATGTACCATCACCTAACAGAGGATGGTCAATTGAAGCCATATGAACACGGATCTGATGTGTTCTACCTGTTTCAAGACGAAGTCTTAAAAGGGTATGTTCACGGAACTGCTCCATAACTCTGTAATGAGTTACCGCCTCTCGTCCCATACCGTCACATACAGTAGCCATTCTGGTACGATTGTGAGGATCACGGCTGATATCCTTATCTATAGTTCCACCAGCTGTAATAAGTCCCTCACAGATAGCCTCATACTCACGAACCACATCATGTTTACTGATTGCTCGAACCAGCTTGATCTGTGCATACTTTGACAAAGCAATCACCATCAGACCGGAGGTGTCCTTATCCAGACGATGGACAATACCGGCTCTGGCAAGCTGAGCAGTCTGGGGGAAATGATAAAGTATGGCATTCATGACAGTTCCATCCTTTACACCTGCTCCAGGATGAACAACCAGACCGACAGGCTTGTTTATGACAATCAGATCCTCATCCTGATATATGATATCCAGAGGAATATCCTGAGGTACCGCATCAAGATTCTCAGGCTCAGGAAGATCAACCTCAATTTCCTGTCCGGTACTTACCTTTACGCTAGGCTTTTTGGTTATGGTTCCGTCTACACTGACAAGACCGTTCTTGATGAATTCGCCTAAGGTACTTCTTGAATTGGTATCATCAAATGAGGCTAAGGCGGCATCCAGTCTTTTGCCGTGAAGCTCGTCAGTTACTATGTATTTAATTTTTTCAGCCATAAGCGCACCGATCTGTTATAAGATTGTATTGATTTAACATCTTTCTATTAACCAACTTTTACGAGTTTCAATTAATTGCAGTTTTTTATAACTTATCGAACCATTGATACGTTCACCGTATACGGTTCGAACATCAAACGATCCAGATTGTCTTCTTCCATATATAAATCCAACTTGTTCACCAACTTTAACCTTATCGAAAAGTCTGAAACCTTTTACCGTATACGGAGCTTGGTTCAGTCTTCTTCGAGCACCTTTTAATGTTGTGAACTTGTGAATCTGTCGATTATGACATCTTACTTTTTTAATCAGATAAACATCACTTGGTAAAGCTTGCGGTACACCGCAAATACACCGAGCATCAACATGATGATCTTTCTTTAAATAATATTTCTCTCTTAAGTGCTTGGTTATATAACCATAGGTACTCTTAACACATGGATATTTATTGAAAAGTTCTTTGAAAAAGAAATTTCGCATCAATCCCATGAATGTTTCAGCTTTAAAAGATTTACCTCTTTTAATGTCATCTAAAGAGATCAAACCTTTGTGAAATTTCGTGTGACACGAATTGCACAAAGTCACGAGATTGTTAGGAGCATCACCACCTATAATTCTTGATTCAAGATGGAGAACTCGCAAAATTTTGTCTTTAGACCTACCTTTGCAACATCTACAAGTACATCCATCTCTAGCTAAGACATAAGCTTTTACATTCTTGAATCCTAATTGATCACCTTGCTGATACTCAGCACCTTTGATATCAGGATTCTTGATTTTCTGAATATCAAAACTCGCAATTTCTACGACAATTTTACCTATAGGCAGAATTTCGTGAGCTTTTGCAACTAGTCCCAAATGAGATTCTACTTTTGCTCTGATAGATGGAGGAAGCCAACCTTTTTCAATACCTCGGTTTAGAAATCGAGCTTTGCGATATCTTGTCTTTTTATTTCTACGAGTACGTCTTGCCTCTTTTCTTGCAGACAAGAGCTTTACAATGTCAGTTCTGATTTTAGCTTTAGCTTCAAGGAGAACCTTTTTCTCAGTACATGCAGAAATACCAACATTTTCATATCCTGTGTCTACACCAAGTGTGATCGGTTGGGTAATGTTTGCACACTCATAACTAAGCTGAATGGTAAATGGACATCTTTTAACTACCTTTGCTTTATGTTCTTTGAGCAAACGTCTTACCATACCGTGCCGAGTAGTCGGCATGATTGGTACACCTTTGCAATTTAGAACATAAACCATATTTAATCCTTTAAAAAGGTGCAGTTTTTTGCTGTAAGCCAGATCCTGCAAAACTGTTAAATGCTACCTTCGTCAAAGTTATTGAAAGGTTTGTTGTCTACAACACTGTTTAAACGTGTAAACTGTTTAATCATAGACCTTAGAGGACAGAACTAGGTAGAACATCCTGACGTAACTATTTAGATTTTATCCATTCTTTCATAACGTAGCAAAGTTTACTTTTTAAAGTAGGCTGTGCTTAGACTAAGCTTTAGTTGAAGATTCATATCAATATCAATCTGCAACAGAGCTACGCTCACTATTAATAAATTGGATTAGATATTTACTAAGCAATAAGATAACATATACAATACTTAATTGTATCTAATTATTAAAAAGAAAACATGAGGCTGAATTTGATGTTTAAGAAGATTCTCATGCCATTTATGGTTGCAGCTGCTATTGCTGTTACAGGCTGTTCTTCAGACAAAGTTGAAAAAGATGCTGTTCCAGATTTATCTCAGGAAGCTCTACACGCAAAAGCCAGACAGATGGCAGCATCCGGTGATTATTCAAAGGCCAGAGATTATCTAGAGGCTCTTGATTCAAGATATCCTTTTGGTGAGCTTACCGATCAGGTTCAGCTGGATCTAATCTACGTTAACTACAAATCCCGTAAACCAGCAGAAACCACTGCTGCAATTGAAAGATTCCTGCGTTTAAATCCAAATTCACAGTACACTGACTATGTTCTGTACATGAAAGGTTTAAACGAAATGCAGAAACACGGTTCTTTAATTCAGGACTTCCTTGGCTTTGACCGTTCCCAGAAAGATCCTCAGAATTACTTTGACGGCTACAAGGCCTTTAAAGATCTGATTGACAGATATCCTGATTCTCCTTATGCAGCCGATGCTTACCATCGTCTTGTCTACATCAAGACTCAGCTTGCAAAAAGAGAGTGGGCTATTGCAAGTTACTACCAGGATAGAGGAGCTCTGGTTTCCGCAATCCGACACTGTCAGGCAATCATCTATACCTACTATGACACTGAGTACTGCGAGAAAGCCTATAAGCTGATGGCAGAAGACTTTAAGAAACTAGGTCTGCAGCTTCCTGCAACCAACGCAGAGAAAGTTATTGCAGCTTCAACCTTCGAGAAGAAGTAATCTTCCTTTCATATATGCATGAGTGTATCTAGCACTCATGCTTTCAGGATCACTCTTGGAAAATTTTAAATACAATCCTCCTAAAGAACCTTTTCTTGATATCCTTTTCCATGACGAACATATTATGGTCGTCAACAAACCCTCAGGTCTACTAAGCGTACCAGGACGCCTTGCAGAAAATCACGACAGTATTATCTCAAGAATACAGACGATGCATCCTGATGCCATGGCTGTACACAGACTTGATATGGATACCTCGGGTATTATGGTGGTTGGCCTGACAAAAGAGGCAATTTCTAATCTTGGTAAACAGTTCAATCAGAAAACTGTAACCAAAAGATATGTTGCTCTGGTTGACGGAATAATTCCTGATGAAGGTGAAGTCAATCTGCCCTTACGCTGTGATATTGAAAACAGACCATTGCAGATCGTTGATTTTGAACAGGGAAAAGAGAGCAGAACTCTATACTGCAGGTTAGACAACAGCTTCATAAGTAACGATTATAACCGCCCACATATAAGTTCAGTAAAGCTCATACCTGTTACCGGTAGATCTCATCAGCTAAGAGTACACATGGCTCAGACTGGACATGCTATTCTCGGTGACCGTTTCTATGCTTCTGATGAAGTGATGAACAGAACCGATAGATTATGTCTACATGCTTTTTACCTAAATTTCTCCCATCCTATTTCTGGCAATAAACTTGAATTTACGAGTAAACCTGAATTTCTTAAGACTCTTCCTGAGATTTAATAGCAGAAATACCATTATTGTCTTTAGCCTATGGATATTTTAAATCAAAGAAAAAGATAAAGACGAACATCCTATGACAGGACATATTTCAAAAAAGCTGTCCTTGGTCTGATTTTTTCAGTCTAAAACATAAAATCTTCAAAGCAGGGAATTCCTCGAAATATGTATTACCTTATCCTAGTTTAAATATTTTCATATCTGGAAGATACATTAACAAAAATCTGAGTCCTTACAAAAATTCATAACCAGAAAATCTGTTTTGTGAAATACCCTAAAAAAGAAATTTTCTAATTTATTTATCCTATAAGTGAGGACAGACATTTTTAGGGAATCTCTTCTATGCCTTGCACTTCCAATTATGAAATATCAGATGCAGAAATAGCAAAAGCACAATCCATTCTCAGAAAAATCCACGATAAAACAAAACTCGGAATTGATAATGGGAAAGGACCTTTTTATGCCGAACTTTACGATGAGCATTACAATTTCGTAGTGGGGGCATCAAACAGCGTGATTGAAGATCAGTGCGCACTTAATCATGCTGAAATAAATACTCTGCGCTTAGCCTTTGAAAAATATAAGAACTATAATCTTGCTCATTACAAGCTCACGCTTTTTGTAAACGCAGAACCCTGCATTATGTGTCTTGGAGCCATAATGTGGTCAGGAGTAAACAGGATAATATTCAGTGTACCTTCGTCGGAAGTTGAGAAAATAACAGGCTTTGACGAAGGCTTCAAACCAGACTGGTTTGATGAGATGAAGAAACGAAACATTAAAGTATGCGGTGGAATTGATGAAGAATATGGAAAAAAAATTCTTCAATATTACGTAGATATCGGAAAGACCGTCTACAAACCGACACACGAATAACTACATTCCACGCTCTTTTTTGATGAGATCAAATGCTGCCTGAATGTCCTTGGCCTTTTCTGTATAAAGCTTAATCATTTCAGGTGTCAGGCCCTGTGAAGCAAGTCTATCCGGATGATACTTCAGCATCAGACGCTTATGTGCCTTTTTAACTTCATCATCAGAAGCAGAAGCCTCAACTCCTAGAATCTGATAAGCAGCCTCCAGTTTAGATGAAGAAGAGCCAGAACTTCCTGAGTAGCTGTCGTTATATTCATAAGAACGCTCTGAACCCGAGTTATTGTAACCTGAGCTGCCTCTTTCATAACGAGATCTGAAGTAATCATTAAACTGCTGTTCAAAGTGCATTTCATTGTATCTTGAGCGAATGTACTGCTCCATTGATTCACGGGATGCACCAAGTTTCACAGCAATATCCATAAGACGATGGTATTCTTCGTCCTCCAAAACGCCATCAGACAAAGCCAGCTGAACCTGGATTTCCAGTATAAAGTTAACAAAACTGAAATTATTACCAATAAGGGATTTAATCTCCGAAATTGTGTCATTCAGATTAAAATCATCACTCTTTCCTGAATTAAAAGACTCAATTGCAATCTTGCGCATCTGAGGATTCAGGCTCATCACATTCATAATCTGAGAGGCTTTTTCAATATGATTCTCGTTTACTCTGCCGGCGCCTCTGGCAACATATCCCATAAGAGCAAAGGTAACCTTAACCAGTGCCTCGTTATAGTTAGCATTAGATGTAAAAGCTCGAACAGCCTCATCATTCTGCTGTTTTTTTATATTGGCAGGCCTATCAAAGAAATAATAGCCAAGGATCATGAATAGAATTGCCCCCGGGATATTTAAAAAGATAAGACCAAGAATGAAGCCTATAACACGGCCTTTATAACTAGTATTCATATTTTCTCTTAATCATGACTCTCAAATATAATCAGATAACTTCACTATAGAGTTTCTTCAGATAATCAAATGCTGCCTGAATTGCCTTTGCCTTATCTGTATAAATGGCAACCATATCCTCAGAAAGTCCCTGAGAAGCCAAACGGTCAGGATGATATTTAAGCATAAGTTTTTTATAAGCCTTTTTAATATCATCAAAGGTGGCAGAAACATCAAGCTGTAAAATATCCAGAGCCTCAGAAGTTTTCTCTGCTCCTGTATGATTATAGGAAGAACTTGAACTCTTTTTGGATTTTTTCTTGCCAGAAGAACTGTTTTTGGATTCAAAAGAGGATACCGAGGTACTATCTGATAGATTCTCCTGAGACTGTTTTTCAAATTCACGTGCAAATCGGGCTTCTGCACCGTTAGATTTGAATAATCTCTTCAATGCAGCCATCGATGAGCCCATAGCCTTACCAATAGCTACAAGACGGTCTTTAGCATCATAATGAATATTGTCATCAACAGTTGCAATGATAAGTGCATAGGTTAGAACATAATTTATATAATCACGGTTCTTTCCTATGTAGAGAAGATAATTCTCCACAAACTCATCTACATTAAACTCTGGATCTAGAGCGTAATTAAACGCCTCTACCGCAAGACGTCTTTCCTCTTTTGAGGCCTTGAAATAGGTAATAACATCCTCGGCATTCTGAATATACTCAGTAAGATCTTCCTGATTGGCAAGGATATAGCCAGCTACAGTATAAATATTCTCGTAAAGAGAGGCTTTATTTTCTCTGTTCTTTTTCTGTACTGCCTTAATCTTCTTCTCAACCTTTTTCTCTTCTTTAATACGAGCTTCTTCCAGAGCCTTTTCTTCCTGTTCTTTCTGAAGACGTCTTTGTGTCAGGATTTTTTCTACAGCTTCTTTATACTTAGGTCGGTCATAAAGGAAAAAAGCAACTAGAGGAGTAATAATAGCAGGAAGAATATGAGAACAGATAACTGCCAGTACAATACCTAAGACAATACCAATAATACTGCCCTTATAGCTAAATTTAATTCCAGCTTCTCTACCCTTTTCACTTAATGACATGATTATTTTATCTTTAGATGATATTGTGAGATTTTATATAAGTATTTACATTGTTAAGACGTTCTATGGTTCCAACATCAAACCAGCTTCCTTTCAGAAGTTCACCTTTCAGTTCTCTGTTTTGAGCAAGTTTTTCAAAGATTGGTAGCAGAGGTCTTTTTTCTATAGGATACCCCTCAAAAACAGCCGAAGAATAGACAGCAACACCGGAGAAAGTGAACTGAGGACCTCTTGAACAAAGTTTACTTTGTGGATCTAAAGAGAAATCACCATGAGAATTATGCTCTGGATTTTCAACAAGATAAATTCTTGCCCTCTCCCCTTTTTTCAGTGGATGAATAAACTGAGAATAATCTGCATCAATGAAGGTATCGCCATTTACAACCAGAAAGCTCTCTCCTTTGAAGAAAGGAAGAGCCTTGATTATGCCTCCGGCGGTTTCCAGTCCAGTTGGACCTTCCACAGAATGGGTGATACTAACACCAAAGTCAGCACCGTCTTTTAGGAAAGAAACAATTTTTTCTGAGAGGTGTGCGGAATTAACAATGATTTGGGTGATTCCAGCTTTTTTCAGCTTGAGGATATGCCACAGAAGTAGTTCCTTGTCGCCAACCTTCACCATTGGCTTAGGAATGGTATCAGTAATCGGTCTTAGTCTTTCACCGCGACCTGCCGCCAGAATCATAGCTCTCATCAGAAATTTCCTACCACATATTTTTTAATAATATTAGATAGTTTACTAAAATGAGGGTCGTTTTTGCACTCATCTAAAACGTAATTTATGACACGAGGTAAATCTTTTAGATATCCGTTTTTTCCATCTCGAATAGAAAGTCTGCAGAAAATGCCTAATACCTTAATGTGTCTCTGAAGAGAAGTTATATTTAAAAGACGTTTAAACTCCTCTTCTGACATATTCTTAAGAATATTTAGCTCAACATATCTGCTGTAGGCTCTATCTATACACTTACTAACAAGCTCTTTATCCAGAACAACGTAACAGTCATAAATCAGAGAAGCAAGATCGTAGGTTATTGGTCCTTTGACCATATCCTGAAAATCAATAACAGCAAGATCCTTTTCACTGACCATCAGGTTACGGCTATGAAAATCTCTGTGCATTGCAACGTAAGGAAGAAGCTTCAGGCTTTTACAGATATAGTCATAAGCATCTTTAAGAACCTGTTTTTCCTCAGCAGAAAGAGTAATTCCAAGTCGTTTTTCAAGCATCCAGGTCTCAAATAGGGACAGCTCAAAATTTATGAATTCATCATCAAATAATGGAAGATCCAGTTTTAATCCGGTTCTGGCAATGGGGGCTAAAAGGTCTATGGCCTTAAGATATAAAGACTCAGAGGCTGCTCCGACTGCTACCTGAGCAAAAGTAGTATTGCCGAGATCCTCCAGGAGCATAAAACCTTTCTCAAGATCATATGCCAGAATCTTTGGAACCTTTACTTTTTCAGAGGCAAGAGCCTTATCTATTGAAATGAACTCTTTATTTTTTTGAGTTTCTGGAGGAGCATCGACTGCAATTAAGTCTTTTCCTGAAACTCTGAAATATCTTCTGAAACTTGCATCGCCATTTAAAGGCAAAAGCATTATTTCATCTTCTAAAATAATGCTTTTTACAAATGCAGTTAATTGATCTTGTCTTGAATCAGTCACGAACAAATACCAAATCCCACACTCCATGACCCAGTCTCTGACCGCGTTGTTCAAATTTGGTTAAAGGACGCCATGAAGGACGAGGAATATATGTACCATCCGCTGAAGTATTGGTGAAGCCATCTGCTCTACTTAGAACATCCAGCATCTGAACTGCGTAATCTTCCCAGTCTGTTGCCATACGGAACTGACCACCTGATTTAAACAGAGGAGCAACCAGTTTTACAAAATCATCATTGATAAGTCTGCGCTTAACATGACGTTTCTTCGGCCAAGGATCAGGGAAAAAGATCTGAAGAATATCTACACTCTGAGGTTTCAGACATTTTTTCAGAACCTCAAAGGCATCAAACTTTATCACCTTAACATTGGTAAGCTTTTCCTGTTCAATCAGTTTCAGTGCAGAACCAACCCCTGGAGGATGAACTTCTATTCCTAGAAAATTATACTGTGGAGCTTCTTTTGCCATCTGTACAAAAGAAACTCCCATACCAAAACCAATTTCTACAACTAAAGGAGCACTGCGACCGAAAATAGCATCGATATCAAGAGGCTTTAAATCCTCAACATCGACCATATATTTTGGACCGAGTTCCTCAATTGCTCGAATCTGACCTTCTGTCATTCTACCAGCGCGAACAACAAAAGACTTGATTCTAAAATCTTTTTTCTTTTCAGAAGACTCTGCTGACGGAGTCTCCTGAACATCTTTATTATCTGTCATTAATTAAATAAGCTCTAACTTCTGCATCTGAGTCTTTATTTCTTCTCTCAGACTCTGACTAATTGGAAGAATTGGCAGACGAGATTCTTCAGAACATAGACCTAACAGTGAAGCACCGTATTTAGCAGGAGCAGGGCTAGGCTCTTTAAACATCAGCTTATGCAGTGTCATAAGTTTCAGATGCTCATCAGCAGCCTCTTCCCACTTTTTCTCCAGAGTCAGGTTCTGAACCTTTGCAACTAGGGCAGGAGCAACGTTGGCAGTTACAGAAATAACACCAACACCACCTGCAACATTAAAGTTGACAGCAGTTGAATCTTCACCTGACAGCCAGATAAATGGTTTGTCAATAAGATTTCTCTCAATCCATGGTCTCTCAAGATTGCCAGTAGCATCCTTGATACCAATAATACGCTCAAGTTTAGCAAGTTTGGCTACAAGCTCTGAAGAGATATTTACAACAGTACGGCCAGGTACGTTGTAAAGGAAGATTGGCAGATCAGTATTGTCATGAACCATCTTGAAATGGGCATACAGTCCTTCCTGATTAGGACGGTTGTAATAACCAGCATTATGCAAAAGACAATCTGCTCCAGCATCTTTAGCAGCATTAGATAATGCAATGGCCTCAACAGGGTTGTTTGAACCAGCACCAGCCATAACCTGAATACGTCCCTTTGCATAGTCAACTACTGCCTTTATCGCCTCAACATGTTCATCAAATGATAATGTTGGGCATTCACCGGTAGTTCCTGTTACAACAATGCAGGTGGTTCCATTTTTAACATGAAACTCAACCAGACGTTCTAATGCCTCAAAATCAATCTTTCCATTTTTGAATGGAGTAATTAAAGCTACCATTGAGCCTTGATACTTTTGCATGGTCTTCACCTTCCGAAGAAAAATCCTAATTGCGTCTTAATGTTGGGAATAGGATTACATCACGAATGGTGTGGCAGTTGGTGAACAGCATAACAGTTCTGTCAATACCAATACCTTCACCTGCAGTTGGAGCTAAACCGTACTGCATTGCGGTAATGTAATCGTCGTCGTAATACATAGCCTCATCGTCACCGGCATTCTTTGCTTCTGCCTGCTGACGGAAACGTCCAGCCTGATCATCAGGATCATTTAACTCTGAGAATCCATTACCGATTTCACGACCACCGATAAAGAACTCGAAACGATCAGTAAACTCCTCATCACCATCTGTTCTGCGGGCTAGAGGTGATACAACAGCAGGATAGCTGGTAATAAAGGTTGGCTGCTGCAGATTAGCTTCAACTAGCTCGTCAAACAGAGCAGTAATAAAGTGACCTAAAGTCCAGCCCTTCATAATCTCGATGTGGTGCTTCTTGCAAAGCTCACGTGCCTTGTCTTCATCCTCAAGATCAGCCATGGTGATGCCATTACCATACTTAACAATAGATTCTTTCATGGTCAGACGATCAAATGGCTTTGAGAAATCAATATCCAGACCAGGCTCGCCTTCCTTACCATAGTGAATCTTGGTGGTTCCCAGAACCTCTAATGACATCTTCTTGTAAAGATCCTCTGTAAAATCAATCAGATCTTTATAATCATGATATGCCATATAGAATTCCATCATGGTGAATTCTGGGTTGTGGCGAACGTCAATACCTTCATTTCTGAAGTTACGGTTAATCTCGTATACACGTTCAAAGCCACCTACAACCAGTCTCTTCAGATAAAGTTCTGGAGCAATACGCAGATACATATCCATATCCAGAGCATTGTGATGGGTAATGAATGGCTTGGCATTTGCACCGCCAGGAATTACGTGCATCATTGGAGTTTCAACTTCCATGAACATATGCTCGTTCATGTACTTACGAATGAAAGAAACAACCTTGGTACGAATCTCGAAAGTACGACGTGATTCAGGATTTGCAATCAGATCAACATAACGCTGACGGCAACGGGCTTCCTGATCAGTAAGACCATGGAACTTCTCTGGCAGAGGACGAAGGGCCTTAACCAGCAGACGAAGTGCGCTAACATGAAGAGACAGCTCACCAGTCTTGGTCTTGAAAGCATAACCGGTAACACCGATAATATCGCCTAAATCAAGCTTCTTGAATACGTCCTGATAAACACCTTCAGGAAGATTGTCTCTTGCAACATAAATCTGAATTCTACCGCCCATATCCTGAATGGTGGCAAAACTAGCCTTACCCATGATACGGCGAGTCATAACTCTACCGGCAATGGTATAAGTATTCTGTTCTTTCTCCAGAACTTCATTGTCTTTATCTGCACATGCTTTGATGATATCTGATGAGAATGCGTCTCTACGGAAATCATTTGGGTATGCCTGACCTTTTTCACGAAGAGCATTCAGCTTATCTCTACGATCCTGCATTACGTTGTTTAAAGACTCTGCAGAGCCAATGTTTTCTTGTGCCATTTTCACTTTCCTAAATTTCTAAGTCTAAAGTCCAGACTTCAGACTTGCTTCAATAAACTGATCCAGATCGCCATTCAACACTTTTGTTGTATCGCGACACTCTACTCCTGTTCGTAAATCCTTAATACGTGCATCATCAAGAACATATGATCGAATCTGAGAACCCCAGCCGATATCTGACTTGCTGTCTTCAATTTCCTTCTGAGCACTCATTCTCTTTTCAAGTTCAAGGGTATACAGCCTTGCTCTCAACTGTTTCATTGCCTGATCTCGGTTCTGAAACTGGGAACGTTCATTCTGACAGGAAACAACAATTCCGGTTGGAATATGTGTTATACGAACTGCAGATTCTGTCTTATTAATGTGCTGTCCACCAGCACCTGATGCTCTGTAAACATCTGTTCTTAAGTCAGCTGGATTGATTTCAATCTCAATATTGTCATCAACCTCAGGATAAACATATGCAGAACAGAATGAAGTATGTCTGCGATTATTTGAATCAAAAGGAGATTTTCTGACTAAACGGTGTACTCCGGTCTCGGTTCTGAACCAGCCGTATGCATGCTCTCCCTCAAAGCGCAAAGTTGCAGATTTAATTCCAGCAACTTCACCTTCTGACAGTTCTGTTACAGTAACTGTAAAGCCATGCTTTTCACCGAACTTAACGTACATGCGCATGACCATTTCGGCCCAGTCCTGAGCCTCAGTACCACCTGAACCGGCCTGAATATCCATATAACAAGGATCATTGTCGTTTGGACCTGAAAACATTCTTTCTATTTCCAGTCTTTCCAAAGCGGTTTCCAGTCTTTTTGCCTCAGCATTCGCCTCTTCGGCAAGCTCAGAAGAATTCTCCTCTTTGGCCATTTCATCCAAGGTCAAAAGATCATCGAATCCCTGATACAGATTGTCAAAATTCTTTACAACAGTTTCTAGTGACTGTCTTTCTTTTCCAAGTTCCTGTGCCTTTTGAGGGTCATCCCATAATTTGGGATCTTCTAACAGTCCATTAACCTCTTCAAGACGTTCTCTCTTGGTCTGAAGGTCAAAGGTACCCCCTTAATGCATCAGCTCTCTGTTTAAGAGCGTCAACCTGATCTTCAATAGAGATTGTTTCTAACACGTTTTTATCTCTCACAATTAAAGTAAATTAAGTTTCGATTATATCAAAAACAAAGTGCATGTGCAGTCTTTGTCACATTTTCATGTATTTTTTTGGCGCAAAATTTCCCCTCATGCAAATGGCTGAAAGTCCCATAAACAAAGAATGTGTTATTATTACTAGAAAAAATTTATAACTAGGGATTTAATATGCTTCAAGATGATATTGTAGCCACCGTTAAAATGGCTCTAACAGAGGACCTGGGAGGAGTTCTTGATCCTTCTTTGGATGTAACTTCTCAGCTTATTGACGAGAATGAAACCGATGAAGCCACCGTTATTACACGAGAGGCAGGTATCTTCTGTGGAAAGGCATGGGTTGAAGAAGTTTACAGACAGCTTGGCAACAAAGTTGAAATTCAGTGGTTTGTTAAAGATGGAGATACCATTGAGCCAGGTGAACAGCTTTTCCATTTAAAGGGCAACTCAAGAACAATGCTTACCGCTGAGCGTACCGCCTTAAATTTCGTGCAGACTCTTTCTGGAGTAGCAACTCAGGTATCTAAATTTGTTAAGCAGATGGAAGGAACCAACTGCAGTCTTCTGGACACCAGAAAAACTCTGCCTTGTCTGAGAACAGCTCTAAAATATGCAGTGACCTGCGGTGGTGGAAAAAATCATCGCATTGGCCTTTTTGACATGTACCTTATCAAAGAGAACCACATTATGGCCTCTGGCGGTATTGCAAAGGCAATTGAAAGAGCCCGTGCCGCTCATCCAGAACTTAAGGTTGAGGTTGAAGTAGAGAATCTTGACGAACTTCAGCAGGCTCTTGACGCAAAGGCTGATATCATCATGCTGGATAATTTTGAGTATGATTCAATGATTCAGGCGGTAAAACAGACAAATCATCAGGCATTACTTGAGATTTCAGGAAATGTTAATATTGATACCATCGGCAGATTTGCCTCAACCGGCGTTGATTACATTTCTGTGGGAGCTCTAACCAAGAATGTAAGAGCATTAGATCTATCAATGAGATTTGTAAAAAAAGGCTAATCCAGTCATATTGCCATGCCTAACCGGCATGGCTTAAACTCTAGCCAAAAACAAAATCCACTCTTGGCATAACATGGCAAATCAGCTCATAAGGGATGGTATTGCAAAGTGCAGAGATTTTCTCTACTGGTAATCCCTTTCCCCAAAGAATAACCTCATCACCGACTTTATCAGTACAGTTTTCACCAAGATCAACAAACAGCATATCCATGCATACATGACCGGCGGTCTTTACATATCTTCCATTGATAA
This sequence comes from uncultured Succinatimonas sp., assembly GCA_900317105.1. Taxonomy (GTDB): domain Bacteria; phylum Pseudomonadota; class Gammaproteobacteria; order Enterobacterales; family Succinivibrionaceae; genus Succinivibrio. Next base: position 22,819 of record ONFP01000027.1, read on the forward strand.
GAACAGGAGTGCCATTTGGAGCAGTACGAGGGTAACCATCGCCATAGCCGCATGAAACAATACCGATCGAGGTATCCTTATCTGCTACGTAATAGGCGCCATAACCAATCTTATCACCTTTTTTTACCTTATTTATGGCAATAAGATTGCTCTTTAAGGTCATAACAGGCTTAAGTCCCAGATCTTCACCGGTTCTGTCTTCAAAAGGAGAGATTCCATACATAACAATTCCTGGACGAATCCACTGTGTATGGGAATTTTCCCAGTCAAAGATGCCAGCAGAGTTAGTAAGACATAGATCTCCCTGCATATCCTTTGCAAATTCAAAGAAATTAGAAATCTGAGTCTTGTTGTATTCAACCTCAGCAGGAGTATCCGCAACAGACAGGTGAGAGAGAAGACCTAAAGGTTTTATAACCTTGTCGCACTTTTCAAGACGGGACTTTATCTTGGCAATTGTAGCTTTATCGTTTGAGCCTAAACGATGCATACCAATATCAACCTGGACCCAGACATGTATAGGCTTTGAAAAAGGAACTCTCTCGATGGCCTCTACCTGCTCCATTGTATTTACAGCAGTGTACAAATCATATTTAGATATAAAAGGAAGATCATCATCATTATAAAAACCTTCCAGCAGAAAAATAGGATTCTTGATGCCGTCGCGACGTAAATCCATAGCCTCGCCAATTCTTGCAACAGCAAAGCCTTCAACTTTATCCTTTAAGGCATTTGCTACAGCGATAGCACCGTGTCCATATGCATTAGCCTTAATAACAGCTATTACTTTTGAATCTTTTGCCTTATTCTTGATTACTTTTATATTGTGTATCAATGCCTGCTTATCAATTAAAGCAGTTACGCTTTCCATGTTTGTTATTCCTTATAGACACTTACTGTCTCTGATAATAATCATCCTCTGGTAGAGGAACTTCATCATCAGTTGCAATATAGTTAGCTTTATCATAGAAGGTTGTATATGCGCCTTGGAACTGCAGTTCAATATCCGCAGTCGCACCACTTCTGTTTTTACCGATGATCAGAGTAGCTTTGGAATCATCACTGTTTTCACCACGATTTACATCTCTGTCGATAAACATAATCATATCGGCATCCTGCTCAAGAGAGCCTGATTCACGTAAATCAGAGTTCATTGGACGGTGGTCCTTTCTAGCTTCAACATCACGATTCAGCTGAGCTAGAGCAAAAATAGGAACCTCAAGCTCTTTTGACAGCTGTTTTAATGATCTTGAGATTTCACCAACTTCCTGTGAACGGTTGTCGTGCTTTGACTGACTTCTCATCAACTGAATATAGTCAATCATAATACAAGATAAACCGCCATTCTCTGCAGCAATCTTTCTTGCTCGAGAACGTAATTCCAGAGGAGTCAGATCAGAACCATCATCAATATATAATTTTACACGGTCATTACCGTTTCCATCTGATTCGGTAAGCAATTTTACCTTACGAATAATATCTTTCCACTGCTCAGGACTTACTCTGCCTGCAGCAAGATCTTTTCCAGGAACTCTTCCGAATGAAGAAATCAGACGCATTGCAATTTCATTTGCAGGCATTTCTAAAGAAAACACCAGAGCAGGTCTGTGCTCATCAACATTCATTGCAATGTTGGAAACAATATTCATTGCAAAAGAGGTTTTACCAACACCAGGACGAGCAGCAATAATGTTAAAGGTACCAGGTCTAAAGCCCTGTGTAATCTCATCCAGATCTGTAAATCCGGATGCGACACCGTTCATCTTTCTGCCCTGATCAACATCGTCACGGATCTTCTTGATAAGGTTATAGGCCACTGTTGTCATTGGTACAGGACCTTCATCAACAGCAGTATTTGATTCAGCAAGTTTAAAGATCAGGCCCTGAGCCTCATCATAGATTTCATCAACAGTAAGACCGTTAGGACTGTAGCAGATCTTTTCAATGTGTTCTGAAACCTTAATCAGACGGCGTCGTCTTGAAGTATCACGGATAATTTTTGCATATTCACTGACAGCAGCGCTTGGTCCGGTAAGCTCTGTAAGTCCGGCAATATATACCATACCGCCAGCATCAGACAATCTGCCCTTTCGCTCTAATTCTGCACAGAGTACGGTAACATTAAAGTCATCAGATGTGGCAGCTCTTGAAAGAATTTCCTCGTATACAACCTGATTTTTTGAACTGGAAAATTCAGAAACCTCTAACATACCAACAGTTTCTCGAACTTTTTCCAGTAAAGAGCCATCAAGAATAAGAGAACCAAGAAAATTGTGCTCTGCCTCTAAATTTTTAGGAGGTTCCTTATAAGCGGAAAGTTCATCCTGAGAGTTATTCTTTGCCATTACGAATCCAGTTAAAATCGAAAATTAGCTAATAGATTGTTCTTCTACTGCTCGAATATTTTAAGGCAAAATTAAAAACAGTTGGAAAATAAATTTGGAAAATGAGAAAGAAGAAGTGGCGCACTTGAAGGGATTCGAACCCCTGACCGATCGGTTCGTAGCCGATTACTCTATCCAGCTGAGCTACAAGTGCGTGCTTGAGATAAGTTTACTTTTGGAGTGGCGCACTTGAAGGGATTCGAACCCCTGACCGATCGGTTCGTAGCCGATTACTCTATCCAGCTGAGCTACAAGTGCAACCAAAAGTGTTACTTACGTCGCAAAATTATATCACCAGATTTCGAATTTGCAAGAAAAAAATAAAATCTTTTTCAATCTCATCTGAGTGGCGGATAGAGAGGGATTCGAACCCTCGATACAACCTTTATAGTCGTATGCTCCCTTAGCAGGGGAGTACCTTCAGCCTCTCGGTCATCTATCCGCTGAAATCTATCCGCTGAAATTAAGCGAGACATAGTATCTGATTTTTAACTATCAATGTCAAGAGTTTTTTTACGGCTCAAGGCATTGATATTAGTTAAGTGGCTTATTTATGGCTTTTATCTGAAGTATTTTCTTTTTGTGGAACTCGTCTGATTTCAACATCCTTAGGAGCTTCAATTCCAAGACGAACCTTTCCAGATTTTACTTCAAGAATACTAATAGTAATACCACTACTCAGCACGAGCTTTTCCCCTTCTTTTTGTGATATTACTAACATATAAGACTAGACTCTTTCTGAAACAATTTTTTCAACTGAAGCTAAAGCCTTATCAAGACCTTCTGGATTAGTACCACCGGCCTGAGCCATATCAGGACGACCACCGCCCTTTCCGCCTACGTAGGCAGCAACTTCCTTGATCAAATCACCTGCTTTAAGCTTAGAAACAAGATCTTTTGAAACCGCTGCAATCAGGCTTACCTTATCATCCTCAGCTACAGAACCTAAAACAATAATGTAGGACTGAAGTCTGCACTTTAGATTGTCGATGGCAACTCTTAATTCCTTTGCACCATAGTTTTCAATCTTTGAACAGATTACAGGTACGCCATTTACATCATGGGCCTTCTCAACAAGAGAAGCACTCTCTAAGGCAACAATTTTCTCTTTTAGCAGCTCGTTCTCTTTCTCTAGAGACTTAGCATGATCAAGCACCTGCTCGGCCTTATCAGCAATATTTGAACTACCTCCGACCTTCAGTAAAGCTCTGGCAGCACCAACCTCTGCAAATACCTCATCCAGATATTCAACTGCGGACTTACCTACAAGAGCCTCAATACGACGGATTCCAGATGCAATAGATTCATCTGACAGCAGAACAAAGGCACCAAGGTCACCTGTCATTGCTGTATGGGTTCCACCGCACAGTTCCTTTGAGAAATTACCCATTGAAACTACACGAACATTCTCTTCGTATTTTTCATCAAACAAAGCAATAGCACCAGACTTCTTAGCTGAATCCAAATCCATGCACTCAGTCTTTACAGGAAGATTTGCCTGAATCTGTTCGTTAACAAGATCAGCAACTGCCTTGCGTTCTGCCATAGTCAAAGGCTTTGAGTGTGAATAGTCAAAACGAAGACGATCGTTTGCAACATATGAACCCTTCTGAGCAACACTATCACCAATTACTGCTCTTAATGCAGAATCCAGAAGATGAGTTGCTGAATGATGACGGGCAATGTCAGCACGATTGATTGCATCAACCTGAGCAAGAACAGATGCATTCTTGTCAAACTGACCGATATCAACACGACCAATATGAATAGTAGCCTTAGCTACATGCTTGGTGTCTTCAACAATGAAACGAGCATTTTCACCGATAGTAATAATACCCTTATCACCAACCTGACCACCCATCTCACCGTAGAATGGAGTCTTATCCAGTACAATCACAGCATTCTCATCAGTTGAAATAGAATCAACTTCTGTTCCATCCTTAAAGATATGAGTAATCTTAGCTTCTGATTCTAGACCGTCATAACCTGTGAATACAGTATTCTCTGTGATCTTCAGCTCTTTGTTGTAGTCAATACCGAATGTTGATGCAGACTTGGCTCTGGCCTTCTGTTCTGCCATGCACTTGTCAAAACCTTCCATATCAACAGTATAACCACGATCTCTTACCACATCATTGGTCAGATCTGCAGGGAAACCGTAGGTGTCGTACAGCTTGAAGGCAACATCACCAGGAACAGTCTTGCTGTCACCGAGTTTTGTCAGCTCGTTCTCTAAAAGAGCCAGACCACGGTCAAGAGTATTTAGGAACTGCTCTTCTTCCTTCTTAAGAGTACGCTCAATTAAAGCCTGCTGAGAGACAAGTTCAGGATAGGCCTTACCCATTAACTCAACCAGCTTTGAAACCAGCTTGTAGAAGAATACATCCTTAGCACCTAAAAGACGACCATGACGAACTGCTCTGCGGATAATACGACGTAAAACGTAGCCACGACCTTCATTTGAAGGGAGCACGCCATCTGCAATCAGGAATGAACATGAACGAATGTGGTCAGCAATTACTCTTAGAGATTTATCTGTTAAATCTTTTACACCTAGGATAGATGCAGCGGTTTTCTCAAGTTCTACAAACAAATCGATTTCATAGTTTGAGTGAACTCCCTGCAGTACGGCAGCTATACGTTCCAGGCCCAGACCGTTATCAATCATTGGCTTTGCAAGCTTTTCAAAGGTGCCGTCAATCTTACGGTTGTACTGCATGAACACGATGTTCCAGATCTCAATAAATCTGTCGCCATCTTCATCTGGTGAGCCTGGAGGGCCTCCCTGAACATCTTCACCGTGATCATAGAAAATTTCTGAACAAGGACCGCATGGACCGGTATCGCCCATCTGCCAGAAATTGTCTGACTCATATAGACCGCCCTTGTTATCGCCTATACGAACAATCTTGTTCTCTGGAATACCAACAATATCCTTCCAGATGTTATATGCTTCGTCATCCTTGTCGTATACTGTTACCATTAATGACTCTTTTGGCAGTTTGTATACTTCGGTTAACAAAGTCCATGCAAAGGTAATAGCTTCCTTCTTAAAGTAATCGCCAAAACTGAAGTTACCTAGCATTTCGAAAAAGGTGTGGTGACGGGCGGTATAGCCAACATTGTCTAAATCATTCTGTTTTCCGCCTGCACGAACGCATTTCTGAGCGGTTGTAGCACGTACGTAATCGCGCTTTTCTTTACCCAGATAAATATCCTTGAACTGATTCATACCTGCGTTGGTGAATAGCAAGGTAGGATCATTGTATGGAACAAGTGAACTAGAACGAACAATTGTATGTCCGTGCTCTTCAAAGAATTTCAAATACGCATCACGTATCTGATCAGTTGTCATGTACATTTATATTGGATCCTAAAATT
>ONFP01000108.1 GCA_900317105.1 uncultured Succinatimonas sp.
TTTACTAACCGCATGAGAGGTAAAAGCATTAGACATATAATTGAGGTTGTATCTAAAACTCCAAGGATGCCTAAAAATGCTTAACCAACCATGCATGAATCTGGTTGGCAGTTCTCCTGAAATCACAGAAACCAAGAGACTAGCCAGAGAATTTGCAGCAGTAGATACGACTGTACTTATCACAGGAGAGTCTGGAACGGGAAAAGAACTTTTTGCTCAGAGTATCCACAATGCCTCATCCAGACGAAACGGACCTTTTGTGGCTGTTAACTGCGCAGCTCTCCCAGTTAATCTTCTGGAAAGTGAGCTGTTCGGATACGTAGAAGGTGCATTTACGGGGGCAAAACATAAAGGAAAAGCAGGCCTTTTTGAAATGGCCCATCACGGTACGATTTTTCTTGATGAAATCTCGGAGATGGAAATGTATGCCCAGAGCAGACTACTCAGAGTGATTCAGGAAAGACAGGTAATGAGACTTGGTGATGACAAATACATTCCTGTGGATGTAAGAATCATTGTGGCAACTAACAAGCCTCTGGCACAACAGGTAAGCAAAGGAGAATTCAGACAGGATCTCTATTATCGTCTTAAGGTATTAACCTTCAGAGTACCTCCTCTAAGAGACCGTAGCGGTGATATCAGGGTACTTGCAAAATATTTTCTTGACCATTACTGCAGCAAACACGGTCGAGTCAGGGCTTTTTCAAAGGAAGCGCTGAATCTGCTTGAAAAATACAGCTGGCCAGGAAATGTTCGTGAACTCAGATACTTCATTGAAAGAATGGTTATTGTTACTAAACAGAAAGAAATCAGTGGTGGTCAGCTTATGACCTACTGGGATGACCAGGATCTGAGTAGTTCTCAGAATGCCAGTGCTCCTTTAAAACCTGTATCAGATGAGAAGGAACGTATCAGACAGGCAATTGAACAGGCTGAAGGAAATATAAGTAAAGCCGCAAGAATACTTGGAATTGACAGAAGCACAATCTATCGTAGGATGAAAACAGAGCAAAAGAAATAGTGTTGCAGAAGTATTTAATTGCAACACTTTATGTAGCATCAAGATTTTATTAAAACAACTAACTCCTTAGAAATCAATCTATTAGTGCATGGCACGCTTCTTGCTTTACATAACTGTACCAATAAGGAGAATAAAATGAAAGTAGTACTGGCTCCTGATTCATTTAAAGGAAGTCTAACCTCTTCTCAGGCTGCGTCTGCCATGGAAAGAGGAATCAGAAAAGTATTAAAGGACGCACAGATTGAGAAAGTATGGATTGCTGACGGCGGTGAAGGCACTGTTGAAGCCATTGTTTCCATGACCGGCGGACAGTATGTTCATACAAAGGTAGAAGGTCCTTTAGGAGAAAAGGTTGACGCTGTATGGGGACTGTGTACGACAGAAAATGGAAAAACCGCTGTAATTGAAATGGCAGCTGCCTCAGGCATTCTAATAACTCCGCAGGAAAAAAGAAACGTAAAAAAAGCCTCCACATTCGGAACAGGACAGCTTATCAAGGCAGCCTTAGACAGTGGAGCTTCATGTATTATCATCGGTATTGGAGGTTCTGCCACCAATGACGGTGGTGCCGGTATGGCTCAGGCCTTAGGAGCACAGTTCTACGACAGTGAGGGGAAGATTCTGCCAAAAGGAGGAGAGGCGCTTTCGAAACTGCACAGTATCGATTTAAGAAATCTCGACCCCAGACTTAACTATACAAAGATTCTTATTGCCTCAGATGTAAAGAATCCTCTTTGTGGATCACATGGCTGTTCAGCAGTTTACGGTCCGCAGAAAGGAGCAACGGCTAAGGATGTTGAGATTCTTGACAAGGCGCTTGAAAATTATGCTGCTATTGCCAGAAGAGATGTAGGCATTGATATCAGAAATGTTCCTGGAGCTGGTGCTGCCGGTGGTCTTGGTGCAGGACTGATGCTATTTGCCAACGGCAAAATGGAACCGGGAATAGAACTGATATTAAATATTATCGGTTTTGAAAACATTGCTAAAGACGCAGATCTGGTGTTCACCGGAGAGGGCTTTACAGACTCACAGACAGCAAACGGAAAAGCCCCTGTTGGAGTTGCTGCCATTGCTAAGAAATATAAGATTCCGGTTATATGTCTTTCTGGAGGTATCAGCTCTGATGCCTCTGCGCTCTATAATCATGGAATAGATGCGGTGAGTGGAACTCCTTGTGCTCCGATAAGCCTTAATAGTTGTATAGAGAACGCGGCGACAATGCTGGAAGATGCCGCAGAACGGATAATTAGACTGGTTTTGATAGGTACAAAGCTAAATAGAAAATAATGTTCATTGCTCTTATAAAAGGTAGCAGCTTATATGCTACCTTCTTTTTTGGGTGACAGAGCCTTTCAGAGAAATATATCTCTACTCTTATATTCTGAGCTGACCTTGAAAAAAAGCTATATCAGATCGTCATAAACCACGAAGATCACTGAGCTTTTGCCCTTTTCCCCATATTCCTCAAGTCTGATGATCATGACATTTGAATTCTGTCGCTGCCATTCCTCAAACTGCTGTAATGCCATAGAAGTCTTTCTTCTTTTAGATCCGCTCTTGAAGTCATCTAAAAACTGTTTGACTCTGACCATGGTTTGCTCCTTACGGGCACAAAAAAACCGTTAACTATAAAGTGTAACGGTCTGCGCTCGGTAATGTCTGACTGTTTAACATCGGGGTGACAAAGTCTCTGTGCACATATCTATAACCTCCAGGTATACGAGCTGTCTCGTATTTCAAATGTGCAGCAGTCAATAGTTCACGTAAATAAATATATTCTCTACAGTTTACCATGCATTTTCTCCTAGCTATCTTCATTTTAGAAAAAAAATATGTCTAATAGAATAATCAATTGAATTTACATCACAAAAGAATTTATTTTTCCGTAAAAAACTGAGATACAGCTTAAAAAGTTTAAATAAACGGAACTCTTTTGGGGAAAGCTTTACAAAAATAGTGCATTTATAAAACTGTGCTGTATTAGCAAGAAGAATCTATAATGCTTTGGTATTATTAATCTATTGCGCTAAAGAACACAGCTCTGGCTTATATATGCCATGCAGTGACAATTAAAGCATCCACATAAAAATAAAACGAAACAGTGTCACACCAGTCAATTAACCTAAGGCTATTTAGTAATGAAAGAATTTGTAACCTTAAAAAACGGATTAAAGATGCCTCGTCTGGGTATGGGCATGTGGTATATAGGTGAGGAATCATCAAAAGCCCGTAGTGAATATGAGGCTATCCGTATGGGAATAGATTCCGGCGTAAAACTGATTGATACAGCTGAAATGTATGGAATGGGCCGTTCTGAAGCCTTTGTAGGCAGAGCCATCAAAAACTATGACAGAAGCTCTCTGTTTCTGGTGTCAAAGGTACTTCCATCAAATGCCGGTCGTAACCACATCCGCTATTCCCTTGAGCATTCACTGAAACGTCTTGAGACTGATTATCTTGATATGTATCTGTACCACTGGATTGGAGATACACCTTTCCCTGAGGTGGTAGAAAGCATGGAGCGCTTTGTTGAGGAAGGAATAATCCGATCCTGGGGTGTTTCAAATTTTGATACCGAGGATATGGTTGAGCTTGTAGAACACAGCGGAGGAGAGAACTGCGTCGTAAACCAGGTGCTCTATCATCTAGGCTCACGCGGTATTGAATACGATCTGCTGCCATACATGAAGGAGAAGAACATCTATCCTATGAGCTACTGTCCTTTAGCTCAGGGAGGATCACTTGCAAAAGGAATTCTTCAGAATGAAACCGTCCTGACGATAGCCAAGAGTCATAATCTGAGCACATCTCAGGTACTTTTGGCTTTTGTACTGGCAAATGAGGATATGATTGCAATTCCAAGAAGCTCAAGCGCCAGACACACTCTTGAAAATGCGGCGGTAAGAAACATTACCCTGACCGCTGAAGAGCTGGAGCTTTTAAATCAGGCCTTTCCAGCCCCTAATCACAAGGTACCTCTGGATGTATGCTAATCAACACTGCAAAGCAGCTTTAACAACAGCCCCTTTAACTGCATTGCATCATCCATAGTAAAACCGCTGCTGTTATTGCTGATTTTACAGCAGATCTGCTGAGGAATAACCAGAGCTTTTTCCCTAAGCTTACGTCCTTCCTCAGTAATTTCAGCTATTACCACACGTTCATCTGACTCATCACGATATTTTCTGATCACGCCCAGGGCACAGAGTTTCTTGAGAACCGGGGTCAGAGTTCCTGAATCCAGATACAGCTTGGCGCCTAAATCCTTGACAGAGATCTTCTCATGCTCCCACATTACCATCATGGTTACATACTGGGTATAGGTCAGATCCAGTTCCTTAAGCAGGCTGGCATAGGTGTTAACCACTCTTCTGGCACAGGCATACAGAGGGAAACAGACCTGGTTCTCTAAAAGCAGAGGATCGTTCTTATCTTTTTTAGTCATAGCTTAAAATCCAAGGTGAAAAAATATTTTAAGACTGTCTTCATGACAGAGCCAATTCACTCTTATGTTTTTATTGTAGCAGTTTTCTGAGGTCTTTCTAGCCTTAATCGGCCATACAACCGCAGATTCTGAATCTATACTTCGATTATAATTTAAAATTTTATTAGATTTAATTTGACACAATTTAATTTTACTATATAATACATAATATATTAAACATCACGAAAAATAAAGAGGAATTAATTATGTCAATGATGCCAGTAAATACAGAAAGTTTTGATAAGGAAGTTTTAGGTGACGATGGCTTCAAGATGATGTTCATCGGTGCCGAGTGGTGTGGACACTGCAAAGCCATGAAACCAGGAGTAATGGAATTTTCATCTGAGAATCCTGAGATTAAGCTTTGCTATGCAGATGCTGACGAATCAGAAGAACTCTTAAGTAAATTCGGAATTACCAGTATTCCTACTACTCTGGTCTTCAAGGATAAGAAAGAAGTTTTAAGAAAGGTTGGAGCTCTGTCCAAGCAGGAGCTTGGTGAGATCGTTAAGACCTACCTATAGCAAGCAAAAAAAGTAACCAACAGCTGTTATGCCTGAAAGATCATTTTCAGGCATTTTTTTTCTTAGAACTTATATTCGAAATCCAGGTTTACACCCTTCATCTCATATCCAGGGTTATGTGAATTCATACCGTTTGAGGCATGAGCATAAAGAAGGGTCAGACCTAAGGCAGAATAATTTCCCAGCTTATAGCTGAAGCGTGGACCTACTCTCCACAGGAAATCATAGGCACGGGCGCCAGCAGGATGAGCCTTGGTGAAGAATCTCATGGTACCGCCGACTTCCAGAGCGGTGTAGAAGCTGCCGAAAGGATTGAATTCAAGACGACCCATTATTGATGGTCCGATACCAAAGGCATCTGAATCCTTCTTTTCATCCTTATCCATGTAGCCGTTGGCAATGGAAGCTGTTCCGCCATAGTAGAATGACAGATAGTCGTTATTCCATAAATGTTTATAGACATGCAGATTATAGTTATCTACATGCTTATCTGACTTGTTGTGCTTCAGATATTCGGCCTGAAAATCCCAGCCTTCAACACATGAGGTCTGTGCGCTGGCAGATAATCCCATAAACAGAAGTGAAGAAATAACACATGCCTTAGTCAGTTTGTTCAGGTTTATCATTCTTGAAATCCGATAGTTATATTTATTTTTTCTTCTTTTAAAAGTATTTTTAGATTTTAAAAAAAAAGAAAAAAAAAATAACCGATCAAACTCGCAAACCTAAGCAAATACACAATAAAATTTCAGAAAAAACAAAAAGAAGAGATATAAATGTAAAATTTATGTTGCATTTAGTTAGATATCTAATTATATTTATCTGCAGATTAGTTAGACATCTAACTATATTTTGATTTACGGAATATTTCAGCAAAGAAAGTCATGGTTATGAAACACTGCATCGTCGCTTTATCTTCAACACTGCACCGCTTCGCAAGAGAGTTTCTGGAAAGACAGCTTAAAGAGAACGGTCTTAAAGGAATTGTACCTTCCCATGGAGATATCCTGGCTAGTCTGTATCAGAAGCAGACGCTCACAATGCAGGAGCTGGCCTGCAGGATCAACAGAACCAAAGCTACAACCACGGTACTGGTGGATAAGCTTGAAAAACTTGAGCTCGTATCAAGAGTTAAATCTGAGAAGGACAGCCGTGTATATCTGGTTTCCTTGACCGTGAAAGGCAAATCCTATGAACAGCTTTTCAATCAGATTGCTGAAAATATGAACAGCAGATTAATGAATAATCTTTCAGAAGATGAGGCAAATCTTCTGGAAAAACTTTTAACCAAAGCTATATCTGGCTTTAACAAATAATAGAGAGGTAATTAAAAATGGCATTTGAAGTTCTACTATCAGACAAGTCAAAGAAACCAGAGCATCAGGCTGAGGCAGCAAACGTATCCTTTGCAGACCTAGGTTCGTTTGATGGCATTAAGGACTATATCATGGAGTGTCCTGATGCCAAGCTTACCATGAACTCAAAACTGTTCTTAAAAGATCTGCTGAAGTTAACCGGAATGGAAATGTCCTTTGGCTATATGGAACCAGACACAGTTGGACCATTTTCACACAAACACAAGCTGAACGAAGAAGTGTATGTTGTGCTTAACGGAAACGGTATCATGACTGTAGACGGTAAGGATTATCCACTGAAGGAAGGTTCTGTAATAAGAGTTGATCCTAAAGGTGTGCGCAAATTGTCATCTGGAGATAAGGGACTGACATATATCTGTATTCAGACCAAGCGCAACTCCCTTGAAGGTTATACCATGACAGACGGAGAAATATTGTAACATTCTCATTTTGCTAAGTTTTATTTGGGACAGACATCAGCGCTGTCCCTTTTACTGAATATTAAACAAAATTAACCTGCCATTTCACTATATTCAACTGATTTTTTTCTATAACAGAAAAGCCCTCTTCCGATAACAAAATTCACCTGTATTACCTCATAAGTGACGATTAAATCACATTTTCTTTAAAGTCGGATATAAAAAAATACAGATCAACTTATTTTAATCAAATTGCAGTTTTAATTTAAAAAGGCAATAAATAATGTACTTTTCAATTAAAATAAAAAAGTAAATATTTTTAAGTTTTTCCTTATTATTCAATAATATTTTTTAATTTTTGCTTAATAACCTAATTGTAAAAGTATTTTTTAGATGCTAGTATTAGGCGCTTTTTTAATTTTTCATAACAGAAAATACTTAGAAAAGAATTATTAAAAATTTGAATCAACTTCAAGGATTATTGAACATGCTCAAACTCTTTATTCCAATAGGTGTTGCTCTTGCACTCTTATCCGGCTGCAAGAATACCGCCTCACAGGATAACAATCTCGATGCAGGCCGTGTTGCATCCTCAATCAGGAAAAACCGTACCACTCTCAGTGAAGCAATGCTGAAAATCGGAGAACCAGTCTTTATATCACAAACGAAAGACGGAAAAATAATTGCGGGCTTTAATCTTGAAAACAAAGCCTTTACCGACGATTACACCAACAATATCATTAACGGGACCATGACTTTCGGAGAGAAATCCACTCTGATCCCCAAGATTACCAAGAATATATTTCTTGAACTCGATGAAAACAATGTTGTCACCGGATTTAAACTTGCAGGCGCAGCCTGGGTCGAAAGTAAATGGTCAGAAATAAATCTCTGACCTTTATTTTGCCTGATCCATATTCCAAGGCATCAGTGCATACAGAATCTCACTTGGAATGCTGTGAGATTTA
>ONFP01000077.1 GCA_900317105.1 uncultured Succinatimonas sp.
GATCACTGTTAGATGGTGGACAAAGTATTATGGCAGAGGTGATAGAAATGGACAGAATTTTATATCAATTTATGGTCATTATTACTTAGCAGTAACAAGGTTTAAGACTGTATTAAGACTTTGCTACGTTTGGTTCAAGACTTTGTTTACAAGAGGTTCATGAACTCAAATTTTTTCCAGTTGAACGACGCACAAATTTATACCTCAAATCTATAACATCAATTTTTGTGTGATCTGACCAAATTTCCACTAAACGCTAATAAAAGGTTCTTGCTCACTCAAGTTATATTAAAAAAATATCATATATAAAATATCCTTATAAAATATAATAAATAAAAAAATATATTTCACGAAACTAATATATAGTTTACATGAATAAAAAATAAATATATAATCAATAACAACAAACAAAAATATTTTAATTTTTAATTGATTGAATCTGTTCTGAGGAGTTTTATATTTCTTATGAAGTTTGATTTTGATGATTTAACAAATCTTCGTCATTACAATGAAACCTGGAAATTACTTAACGCAGAACATGCTCCTTTAATTCTGTCTTTTTTACATCAGGCTTTCGTTAAGCGAGGCATTACTATAGCGCCTGAATCAGAATTGTGTCAGATTCTTGAAAATGTGATTTTTCAGGCAACTAATGGCAGAAAGCTATTTCCTAAAACAGCTGTTTCTTATCTTACAGAATGGTCCTCTGAATCAAAAAGATGGTTGAAGAGAACTTACAGAAATGGTGCGGACGAGCCTTTTTATGATATTACTCCAGCCTCGCAGAAAGCCATTGAGTTTATTAATTCTCTTCACAATTACTCCTTTGTTGGTACTGAATCCAGATTCAGATCAATTATTGAACTGCTGCGACAGATTACCTTAGGTACTGTTGCCAAACCATCGGAAATCATCAGTGATCTTGAAGCTCAGATTAAAACTCTTACCGAACGGCTTGAAAATGCAAAACGTGGACAGATAGGCAGACTGTCAGAGATTGAAGTTCTGGACAGATTTCAGCAGTTTGAGATGCATGCCAGAACCTTATTGTCTGATTTCCGTTCGGTGGAGTACAACCTTCGTGATCTTGATAAGGGCATCAGACAGAAAATTGCCAAATGGGATGGTTCTAAAGGAGAACTCTTAAGTGAGGTTCTTGAGAACTCGGATGGCATTGAGAATTCTCAGCAGGGCAGAAGTGTTGCTGCCTTTTCTTCTCTGCTTTTAAATCCTAACCTTCAGGACGAAGTCCGTTCCATGATTGATGAGCTTTATGAGCTCTCTTCCATAAAGAAGATTAACTACGATCAGAATGTTAAGAATGTGTATCCAGGGTGGATCGCCGGTAATGAGCATATCCAGAAGACCATGGGCGCCCTGTCCAAGCAGCTTAAGCACTTTATAGACGATAAGATTTTTTTGGAAAACCGCCGTATTCTTGAGCTGCTTAGAGATATCGAGAAGAACGTGATTGATAATTCTCTTTTAGATGATAAAGACTTCCTTGACGGCTTTACCGATTTTTCAATTGAACTGCCTCAAGCTTCGATCAATCTTCCTTTTGAAAGAGTTATTTATACACCAAAAGAAAAAATCAGTATTAACTCTGAAGCAATTGAGGTTGGTGCAAATGATTCTAATGTAGACAGGTTATTTGATATTTCAGCGGTTGACAGAAATGAGCTGATGCACAATATCAGGATTCTGTTATCTGATAAGGATGATGTTGCTCTTTCCGAGATAATTCAAAAGTATCCTCTAAAGCAGGGGCTTACCGAGCTTATCTCTTACTTTAGTGTCTTAAATGATAACTTTGAGATAAGGGAGGATCCCGATATTGAAGATGAGATTATCTGGTCATCGCAAAGCGAACCTGAAGTTATGCGCTGTACCAGAATAAAGAGAGTCTACATTAGAGAAAGACTCTAGTTACCGCAGAAAACATAATTGATGGCTGAGAGGACAAGAGGTTGGTTGTTTGTAAAAGATAGTAAGTTTTTTTTGCTTATATTGAGATTTAATTTTCAATGACAGATTTAAGAGCATGATGTTTTAACAGGAAATATTATGGGACACAGTTTTTTTTATACCGGGAATTTAGATTCACAGACAGATCTGAATACAGATGATCTATCAGATATATCGGACTCAACTGAATTGTCATCATCTGATACAGCTGTAAGTGCTCCTCGCTCACGTGGATACTATGAGGTAGGAACTATTGCCGCTTATCTGCTTAGAGGAGTTATCTACCGGCAGGACAATGCGGCTTTATGGAACAGCCTGACAGAACAGCAGAGTAAAGTTCAGGATTATGTCATGAAACTTGGTGTAAAGCTTGTTGTAGATGATAATGAGGGCTATGCGTACCTGCGCTCCTTAACTGAAGATGAAATGCCTGATGTTAATCATTTTCCTCCAAAACTTATGTCCAAACGTCAGCTCTCCTTTAATGTAAGTTTTATGCTCTTACTGCTTCGTCATAAACTTGTGGAGTTTGATTCTGAAGCCAACGGCGATACCAGACTTGTATTGAGCTATACCTCTCTCTCAGATCTGATTATGACCTATTACGGAAACAGAAGTAATGAGGTAAAACTTCAGAATCAGATTGAAGGCATCATCAATAAAATTGTTGATCTTGGTTTTTTAAAGCCATTACAGGATAAAAAGGCAAAAGGGGAACGTTATTATGAAATCATGCGAATTTTAAAAGCATATTTTGACGCTCAGACCATATCCGATTTCAAGTCAAAAATCCTGGAGTATCAGAAGGTTATGGCAGATAAGAATTCAGAGGAAGCATAAAAATGCAGCAGCTTGAACGAAACACAGACGGCTTTAGATTACATCACGTTGAAATTTATAACTGGGGCACATTTCATCATAAAATCTGGACACTGGAGCTTGACGGACAGAATGGGCTTCTGACAGGCGAGATTGGTTCAGGTAAATCTACAATGGTTGATGCCATAACTTCGCTTTTAGTGCCTTCCCAGAAGATTGTTTTTAATAAGGCTGCAGGAGCAACTTCCAAGGAACGTGATCTACGTTCCTATGTCATGGGCTATTACAAATCCCAGTCAGGAGAATACGGTAATCTCAAGCCGGTTGCTCTTCGCCCTGATTATAAGGATTATTCTGTTATTCTGGCGGTTTTTCATAATGAGGAACTAAAAAAAGCAGGACACGAGGACTATGACATTACTCTGGCTCTGGCTATGTTTATGTCAAATGCAAAAGCTCAGCCGGATAAGATTTTTGTAACCGCAGAGAAGATTTTGAGTATCAAAGAGCATTTTTCTGATTTTGGAAAAGATCCCTCTTCACTAAGACGTAAACTCCGTCAGCATAAAGCAGAAATCTTTGATTCTTTTCCTCAGTATTCTGCCTGGTGGAAGCGTCGTTTTGGAATTGGTGACAACGATCAGGCGATTGAGCTATTTGCTCAGACCGTATCTATGAAGACTGTTGACAATATTTCTTCATTTGTTCAGTCCCATATGCTGCAGAAGGTTGATACCGATGAGAAGATTGAAGATATTATTGACCGCTTCAATGATTTGAACTCAACCTATGAGAGTGTATGTAAAGCAAGAGACATGATGACTCTGCTAGAACCTATGCAGGAAACCGCGCAGGCTTTAAATCTGTATGTCAAGGAAATGGAACGATATGAGCTTGCCAAAAAAGAGCTTGATCCTTATGTTGGAATAAAACGTCGAGATCTTTTGATATCAGAGATTCAAAGTAAAAAGAATAATCTTGAAAAACATAAGGCTCAGCTTGAGGCTTTAGATTTAAAGAATACCGATCTTGAGGATGAGTTAGAAAAGACTAGGGAAGATCGCCGTAAAAATGGCGGTGAACAGCTTGAGTCCCTTGCCAAGGCAATTAAAGATCAGGAGCACATTATTGCAGTAAAAAAGGAGCGTTCAAAATCCTATGAAATGCTGCTGAAACTTTTAGATCTGAATCTTCCTCGCAGTGTTCTTGGTTTTGCAGAACAGAAACAGAAACTGGTTTTAAGAACCCAGGAACTTGAAGAGTCTCATAACTCTGTTCAGCAGGAAATGATTAGAAACGGTGCTAAAAAAGAACTTCTATCTTCTAAGATAAAGGAGTTTAGTGAAGATCTTGAATATATAAAGGCTCATCCAAGTAATATCTCTGTGTCTCAGTTGAAACTCCGAGAGTTGATCTGTGAGGAGCTGGGAATAAATACCGAATGTATGCCTTTTGTCGGCGAGCTGATTGAAATTAAGGAATCTGAAAAGCTAAAGTGGGAAGGTGCCATTGAAAGAGTTCTGCATGGTTTTGCTTTATCTATGCTGGTACCGGAAGCCTATTATTCAGAGGTACTGCAGTATGTTGATTCTCACAATTTAAAGGGGCGCCTGGTATATTTTAAGGTTGTAAAAGATTTCAGATATTCAGGTAAGGCTCCTTATCCTGATGAGCTGAGAAGTAAACTTACCCTAAAGGATAAGGGTGAGCTTACAGAGTTTGTTCGTCAGCATTTAGATGATAACTTTGCCTATATCTGTACTGAGGATTATAGAGAGTTTAAGCGTGAACACAAGGCAATTACACCTCAGGGACAGATAAAATCAGGTAATCGACATGAGAAGGATGATCGTCATAGTTTAAATGACAGAAAGAATTATGTATTAGGCTGGAGTAATACCGACAAGCTGATGCTTTTGACTAAAACACTTAGTGAACATAATGAGGAGCTTGAGATTCTCAAAAGACAGTCTAAAGATATAAAAAACCGTTTTGATGAGTTACAGAATACTGTCAGAGTCTTTGCAAAGCTTGAAGATTATAAAAGCTATGATGAGATTGACTATTTAAGTCAGATGGAAAAACTCAAAACTTTGAATGCAGAATATCAGAAGATTGAAAGCGGTGCTGATATTTTCAGAATGCTTAATTCTAAAATAGAACAGCTTTTAGCTGATATCAGAGAACTTACAGAAGAAAAGAATGAGCTTATAAGAAAATCAGGTAATCTTGAAGGTGAGATCGATATATATGAAAAGGATCTTAATGCTCAGAATGAAGAATTAAATGCCTATGGGGATAATCAGATATTTTCAGAAGAGCTTTTAGATAATCTGCTGCAGAAAGCCCTTGGGGATAACAAGTCATTAACTCTGGGTCAATGCTCTAAAGTCAGTCGTGATATAAATCATGAACTCGACAGACTCCATTCATTTAACAGAAACAAGGCAAGTGCTCATGAGAAAAAACTTATAACCGATATGTCTGCATTTAATCACCGTTATGAAGTTGAAACACAGGAATTTGATGCTGCAGTTCAAAGCTGGCCTCAGTATGAAGAACTTCTTTTAAGAATTAAAAAGGATGATCTGCCACGTTTTGAAAGTCTTTTTAAAAAGAAGCTGCGTGATAACACCCTCAATGATGTGGCTACCTTAAATGCGTTTCTGGATACTGCCTCAAGTGAGATAACCAAGAGAATAACCGTTATCAATAAGGCACTGAAAACTATTGAATATAATCCAGGTAGACATATTCAGCTGGTTACTATCAATTCTGAGGATCAGGAGATTAAACAGTTCCGTTTTGACCTGCGTCAGATGATTGATAACCGCACTGAAATTGATACAGGTTCTCTGCAGATCTCAGAAGAGCGTTTTATGCGTGTAAAGGAGCTCATCGAAAGATTTAAGGGGAGACAGGATTCTGTTGAAGCGGACAG
This sequence comes from uncultured Succinatimonas sp., assembly GCA_900317105.1. Lineage (GTDB taxonomy): Bacteria > Pseudomonadota > Gammaproteobacteria > Enterobacterales > Succinivibrionaceae > Succinivibrio. Next base: position 5,729 of record ONFP01000077.1, read on the forward strand.
AAGATGGAGACTTAAGGTTACTGATGTTCGTCGCTGGTATGAATTTGCCGCTCAGGAGCTTTATGACGCAGATGACTCTCAGTATGAATATTATAAGGACTCATCAGGAAAATCGGGTGGACAGAAGGAGAAACTTGCTTATACAATTCTGGCTACCTCTCTTGCATATCAGTTTGGAACTGGCTTTGAGGATAATTCATCCAATCGTTCATTCAGATTTGTTATTATTGATGAAGCTTTTGGCAGAGGCTCTGACGATTCTGCAAACTTTGGTCTAAAACTCTTTAAGAAACTTAAATTGCAGCTGCTGGTTGTAACTCCTATGCAGAAGATTTCAATAATTGAACCTTATGTTGAACACGTAGCTATGGTTTCAAAGAATGAGCTTAATTCACAGTCCTCAGTCAGAAATCTTACAATTAAGGAATATCGTCTCCTTAAAAAACAGCGAGAGCTTGTAAACAATACTTCTTCTGTTGAAACTGTATTATAAGGTGGAAACAATGGATAAATGGTCAGATAAACAGGCTGTTAAGCAGAAAGCTCTTGAACTGTGGAATAAAGGGGTAATTCTAAAAATGCTTCTTGAGGAGAGAAATCTTTTAAAGATGGATCTTCTAAGTAAGGAGCATCCTCTTAAAATTAAAATTGATGGACCAAAATCAGCAGATATTAAAGACGATTTTGAAAAAGCAATGCTTTTTAGCAGTAAATGGTTTATGCAGTCTGATTTAGAGGTCGAATATACAGAGATATCATCTAGACTGATGGGACATCAGAAGGTTCCTGCTTATGTTGTGTTTTACAGCATATATGATTTTCTGGCATTTATAGGAAAGCGTCAGGAATATGAACGCCTCCGAAAAGCTCTGATGTTCATGCCGCCTTACCTTGTTTCTTATATCAGAAAAAAGCCTCTGTCATATTTAAAATACAGCAGTATTTTTTCAAAGCTTACCCTTATTGTTAATTACCTTATTAGACATCCTCGACCAGGAATTTATCTGAGGGAGCTTTCTCTCCCTTCGGTCGATACCAAATTTATTGAAAAACACAAGGGGATATTAAGCGAGATTCTTGACAGTGTGCTGCCACCTGAATTTATTGATCAGGATGAAAATCGCAGTAGTGGTTTTGAAAAACGTTACGGTTTTCTATGTAAACCTGAAAGAATAAGATTTAGAATTCTTGATCCGAGAATAAAGTTACCCTTTATCAGCAAAGAGTGTCCCGATGTAACCCTAGATTCACAGAGTTTTGCCGGTTTGACTATAGACTGTCAGTATGTGATTGTCTGTGAAAATGAGATTTCTTTTCTGTCCCTGCCTAAACTTCCTTCATGCATTGGTATATTTGGTTCCGGTTATGGCTTTTCTGCACTGGGACAGGCTCAGTGGCTTAGGTCAAAAAAGATTATCTACTGGGGGGATCTTGATACACATGGTCTGGCTATTCTGTCTGAATTTCGCAAGACGATGTTTCCCTGTAAGGTGGATTCTATTCTAATGGACTTTGATACCTTAAATAAATACAAACAATATTGCGTTGAAGAGCCTAAAGCACGAAATAATGAACTTATGTCTCTTAATGAGAATGAATCTCTTGCATATAGAGCTTTAGTTGAGAATAAAATTGGAAAAGAAATTGGACTTGAGCATGTTCGATTAGAACAGGAATTCATATCCTGGGATGAGGTTACAGATATTTTGAAAAAAAGAATTGGTGAATTGCTATGACTTTAGATGAGCTAAAAAAAGGCGAAAGTGAATCTGTAGAATTTAAAAAGAACATTCCTCAGGATCAGGATAAATTCTTAAAAACAGCTATTGCCTTTGCCAATGGTGCCGGTGGCAGAATCGTCTTTGGAGTAGAAAATAATTCCTGGAAGGTTACAGGTTTTTCCGATGATGAAGTGTTTCAGAAGTTTGATGCAATTGCCAACAGTATTTTTGATGCCTGTTTTCCAGCGGTTGTTCCTATTATGTCCATTGAAGAAATAGACAACAGAAAGGTTATCGTTGCACAAATAAGAGCAGGAATGTCGAAGCCTTACTATCTTCGTTCTGAAGGCATGATGGATGGAACATATATTCGAGTTGCCGGTGTAACCAGAAAAGCTGAACCTTATATGATTAAGGAACTGCAACTAGAAGGTTGTAACCGCAGTTTTGATACAACTCAGGTAGTAGGCGAGATTACCATATCTGAAATTAACTCTCTTTGTGAAAGAATGTATCAGCATGCTCTTGAACGATGTAAGACTGATGAACAGCGCACTGAGTTAAAAAAGATCACTTTGAGTCAGCTCGTTTCCTGGAAAATTGTTGTACAGAGTAATGGCAGATATTTTCCAACTAATGCCTGGCTGTTACTTACTGGAAATTTTGAGGATTTGATCCCAGATGCCTATATTCAGCTAGCCTCATTTAAAGGAACGACTAGAGCTGTTTTCCTGGATAAACAGGATGCTAAAGGACCAATTGATATGCAGATTGAAGACGCAATGATATTTGTTAAAAAGCATATCAATCTAGGCTCAAGAATTGATGGAAAGTACAGAGAAGATTTCTATGAATTACCGATTGATAGTATTCGTGAAATGATTTCTAATGCCGTCTGTCACCGTTCTTATCTATCTCCCGGGACAATTCAGGTCGCAATTTACGATGACCGTCTGGAAGTTACCTCTCCTGGCAGATTAAGTCCAGATCTTTCTATAGAGCAGATTATAGCTGGTAACTCAAGAATCCAGAACTCAGCGATAGGCGCAGCTTTTTTCTATATGCATATCATTGAGAAATGGGGAACTGGAATTCCTCGTATATTTGCTGATTCAAAACAATATGGGCTAGGAATACCTGAAATTAAGGATTTTGGTTCGTCCTTAAGAATAAGTATTAGACGTAAAGCTTTTGATACTGATCCTTTTGGAGTGGTAGATCCTTCCTTAGGCTTGAATGTTCAGCATCAAAGTTCAGCATCAGATGAGGCTCAACTTCGTAGTTCAGCATCAAGTTCAGCATCAGATGAGGCTAAACATCAAAGTTCAGTACCAGATACTGAAAAAAATAGTATTTCTAATACAGATAGTCGTTTATCACATTTAAACAAGGTTAACCTAATCAGAGCATTATCCATACTTGAACAGATAAAACTTGATCCTCACGTTACATCAGATGATATCGCTCAAAAGATAGGTCTTTCCAGAGCTACGGTTCAAAGAGCAATTGCTGAATTGAAGACTGTTGGCATTTTATCAAGAAATGGAAGTAATAATGGTGGTGTTTGGATAATCCATTTCCTAGAGTAAAAATGTGCCAGCAATTTGAATAGTTAGTAAAAACTATAAATTTAAAGCTTTTTGTATATTTTTACATGCCTAGGGGGTTAAGCATTTTTAACCCCCCTAATGTTATTCATACTGACGATCTTCCCAATTAAAGTCGGAAGATCTTTCAGTAACCGTAAATCTCTCTTGCCAGGAGAGGTTCTACAACAGTTTGACTCAATGAAGTCAAACAGTTTTTTAAAAATCTGTGTTCGAGTATTCCTTGATACAACTGAGAACTTCAGTATTGCTTCAGCAAATACAAAGGATGTGCAGTTAAGCTTGAGAATTGATAAACAGG
>ONFP01000111.1 GCA_900317105.1 uncultured Succinatimonas sp.
GGCACAGGCTGACAGAGAAAGTATTGTACAGGTTGCACTGCTGCAGTCTTTAGCACAGGGATATTTTGGAGGAACCATCACCTCTGGAGAGCTTAGAGCACTTGGAGATACCGGTATCGGAACATTTGAAGGCCTGAACGGTGAGATGATTGTTCTTAACGGAAAAGTATATCAGGCTTTGGGTGATGGAACTGTCTTCATAGCTCCTGACAAAACCATTATTCCATACGCAACAGTAACCTTCTTTGATCCAGATATTCCCGTCAAGCTAAAAGATATCAACAACAAAAAGGATTTTGAGAATGCTCTGAATGCAGAAGTGCAGAAAGAAGGAGCAAACAGTTTCTACATGGTTAAGCTTGAAGCTCAATTTGACTCAGTACTGTTCCGAAGCGAATACGGAAGTGAACCGCCTTATCCTACCCTTGTGGAGGCCCTTAAAGGTAAACAGACTGAATTTACAGAGAAGAATATCAAAGGCACTCTTGTAGGTCTGTACTGTCCAAGCTACATGGGAGAACTTAACTCTGTAGGCTGGCATTTCCATTTTATATCCGATGATAAAAAGAAAGGCGGACATATTCTGGAACTGACCCTAAAAGACGGTACCGCATATCTGGACAAAACAGATAAGTTCACCATGATGCTGCACAATGACAAGAAGTTCCATGATATTAATCTGGCAAAAGATATGGCAGAGGATATCAGAAGTGCCGAGCAGGATACAAAAGGCAAAATGCAAAAATAAGGAGACCATCGTTTTCTAACGCTTTCTCAATTTAATCGCCTTTAGATTATGCCAACTGAAAAGTTGGCATAATTCTTTCATACTCCAGAAAAAAGGCAATTTTTTGCCACACAAAACAAAACTGGAGAGAAAAAAATGTCTTCCTTTTACATCAATACCAATCTGACTGCACTTGCAGCTCAGCGCTCCGTTAACAGAGCTACCAATAAAATTGACACAGCCTATAACCATTTATCCAGTGGTCTTAAGATTAATTCTGCAAAGGATGATCCTGCGGGAGTTCAAACTTCTGACAGACTGACTCTACAGATCAATTCTTTAAATATGACCAATCGAAATGCACAGGATGCGATTTCATATGCGCAGACTGCTGAAGGTGCTATTGAAGAAATTACAACTATGCTCCAGAGAATCAGAACATTAGCAGTTCAGTCTGCCAACGGTGTTTATTCTCAGGATAACCGCAGAGCCCTTCAGGATGAGGTTGATCAGCTTAATGAAGAAATTGGACGAATTGCCCGTGATACCACTTTCGGTGGACAGGATCTGCTTTCAGGCAATGCTTCTATTGTAAGATTCCAGATCTCCCCTGCTCCAGGCTCCATAATTGAAATTGATCTGGCAACAGGTTTCGATGTACCTAACCTGGCAAAAATGGCAGCAAAACTTACAGGAAGTGACGAATTTGAACTTCCACCTGATGCTGGTGTAACCCCTTCAAAATATAACTTTGTGGATATCTTTAACTACTCCGTCAATGGCGGAGGTATTGATATCCGAACTCAGTCCCAGGCACAGATCGTACTGGCCGGTATTGACTATCTAATTACAGCTGTTGACTCTAAGCGTTCCGAACTTGGTGCTGTTCAGAATCGTCTTGAGGCAACCATTAGAAATCAGGATAATGTTAAAGAGAATGTTTCTGACTCACGAGCTCGAATCCGCGATTCTGACTATGCAGAGGAAGTCTCAAACATGGTTTCTGAACAAATGAAGCAGCAGGGCTCTATTACAATTCTTACTCAGGCTAATCAGAAACCTCAAATTGCACTTCAGATGCTTCAGGAAAGCTAAAAAATACTCCTTATGTTTGTTTTGTGTTCCTTCGCAATTTGCGAAGGATTTTTTTTTACAAGCCCCTCTGCGATTCATCATTCTTCTTCAATAAATATGAGTAAAAGGAATAACACATAAATAATCTCCTAGTTGTAAAAATAGTCCCGCTATTTGTCTTTAAAACATATAGCGGGCTTTTTTTACCAGATGCAACACAACATTCAAAAATAATCCATCCAATTTTTTTTGAACTTCACTGAAGATAATATCTCCTTTTAATGAGAAATAAGCATTTCATGTTACAATGAGCCGTTGTACACACATTGAGGAATATAAATGGCTCAGTTCATTTACACTATGAATAGGGTGGGAAAAATTGTTCCGCCAAAGAGACAGATTTTAAAGGATATCTCACTGTCCTTTTTCCCTGGTGCCAAGATTGGTGTTCTAGGATTAAACGGTGCCGGTAAATCAACACTTATCAAAATCATGGCAGGTGTAGATACCGACATTGAGGGTGAGGCAAGACCACAACCTGGCATCAAGATCGGCTATCTGCCACAGGAGCCTGTACTTGATCCTGAAAAGACTGTAAAAGAGGTTATTGAAGAATCCTTTTCAGAAGTCTATGCTGCTTTAAAACGCTTAGATGAAGTCTATGCAGAATATGCTGATGAGAATGCTGACTTTGATGCTCTGGCTAAAGAGCAGGCAAAGCTTGAGGCAATTATCGATGCTCACGACGGCCATAACCTTGAAGTTCAGATTGACAAGGCTGCAGATGCATTAAGACTGCCACCATCAGACAGAAAGATTAAGGTTTTATCTGGTGGTGAAAGACGCCGTGTTGCCTTATGTCGTCTTCTGCTTGAAAAACCAGACATGCTTCTGTTAGACGAGCCTACCAACCACCTAGATGCAGAATCAATTGACTGGCTGGAGCAGTTCCTTCATCAGTATCCAGGTACTGTGGTTGCAGTAACCCATGACAGATACTTCCTTGACAACGTTGCAGGCTGGATTTTAGAGCTTGACCGTGGCGAGGGTATTCCTTGGGAAGGCAACTATTCAAGCTGGCTTGATCAGAAGGATAAGAGACTTCAGATTGAGGAAAGCACAGAGTCTGCAAGACGCCGTTCCATTGAGCGAGAGCTGGAATGGGTAAGACAGGGAGCCAAGGGACGTCATGCAAAATCCAAGGCCCGTCTGCAGCGCTTTGAGGAACTGTCCTCTGTAGAGTACCAGAGCAGAAATGAAACCAATGAACTTTATATTCCACCAGGGCCACGTTTAGGCGAGACTGTGCTTGAGGTTAACAACCTGTCTAAGGCATATGATGATCAGGTCCTGATTGATGATCTGTCATTCAGTATTCCTAAGGGAGCAATTGTTGGTATCATTGGCCCTAACGGTGCTGGTAAATCAACTCTGTTCAGAATGATCACCGGTATTGAAAAGCCAGATTCAGGCTCTATCAAGCTTGGTGATACCGTAGTTACCGCTTATGTTGAGCAGTTCCGTGATCAGATGAAGAACGAGAACACTGTTTTTGAAGAGATTTCACAGGGTTCTGACATTCTAAAGGTTGGTAACTATGAAATTCCTTCCAGAGCATACATCGGAAGATTCAACTTCAGAGGAACCGATCAGCAGAAGCGTGTTGGAGATCTGTCAGGTGGTGAAAGAGGCCGTCTGCAGCTTGCTAAACTGCTTCAGGTTGGAGGTAATCTGCTGTTGCTGGATGAGCCTACCAATGATCTTGATGTAGAAACCCTGCGTGCACTTGAGAACGCTTTACTAGAGTTCCCTGGCTCAGCAATGGTTATCTCACATGACCGCTGGTTCCTTGATCGAATTGCTACTCACATCCTTGACTACGGTGATGAGGGCAAGGTCAGATTCTTTGAGGGTAACTACACTGAGTATGAGGCATGGAAGAAGGCAAATCTTGGTGAAGAAGCTCAACCTCACCGACTCAAATTCAAAAAGGTTACCAAGTAACAGATTCGTAAAATCAACTAAAAAACCGCCATTTTGGCGGTTTTTCTTGAGATACATTTCTTGAAATACAATTTTAGAAATTGTAATTATCTACATTATCTTTGGTAATGATTAGCGGATCATCAAAAATCAGAGTATTACCCTCAAATCTTGGAGTACCGAATTCCGGTAGAGAGAAACCAGGTTTAATCTCATCTTTTCTGCCATCTGCTATCATCTTAGCAAGAATTATCTGTACTCTTGCAGCCTGAGCAGGATCCCACAGCAGAGCTTCCTGAACATAACCAGACTTCAGATACTCTTTAACATCATTAGGTGTTGTCACTCCTACTACAGTAATAGCATCTTTAAGATTCTTGCTGGATAAAGTCTGACCGATACCAGGAAGACCTTCTGAGCCCATACTGATAATACCAACCAGATCAGGATGCTTCTTCATCAGAGATAAGGCTGTTTTACCAGAAACACCACGGTTCTCAGCAATAGGAAGCTTATCAATAAATTCAAGCTGAGGATACATCTCTTTCTGGCGTTTTACAGCCGCATCAGCCCACACATTATGAGCAGGAACTGTGAGAGAACCTACATAGATGGCATATTTCCCCTTTTTACCCTTGGAATATTTTACAAATTCATCCATCAGAAGCTCACCGAACTTTTTATTATCTATAAGCTCAACATCGAAGTCCGCATTGACCTGTCCTGGAGATTCATGGGTAATAACTGTAATGCCATTATCTTTGGCTCTCTTGAAGGAATCCTCAAGGGAAGCTGCATCATTAGGGACTACAAGTAAGGCACTAACACCGCGATTTACATATTTATCCACAAGCTCAGCCTGCTTTTTATGACTTGCAATCGTGGTTGCGCCATATTCACCTTTTACATCATTCTCTTTAGCGCCCTTTACTATTCCTTCTTTGTGTCGGGCAAACCAAGGAGTACTTACCTTTCCAACTCCAACAAAAACAGTACCCTCCGGACCAGCCTCACATAATGCAGCTGATGAATATAACGTCAGGCACACTGCTAAAGCGCTAAGCAGACTTTTAATTTGCATTTTCACA
>ONFP01000114.1 GCA_900317105.1 uncultured Succinatimonas sp.
CAAATCGTCTTACACCAAAGGCTTTTCTGCAATAAGTGAAAAACTTATTGTTTGCCTTAAGCTCAATAACCTGTCCTACAATCATTCCTTCTGTTACCTGTCAGAATATTTTAATGAGTTACCAAAGACGTAATCTTACTATGAAGAGGATAATTAAATAAAGCCCCAAAAATTGAATCTATAAAAAAAATTGCAGACTTTATAAACAATTTGTAGATTTATAAAAACAGTTATTAGCCCTTTCAAATTTTTATCTGGAGACCAGCCTTATTAGACAGAGGTTAAATCTGACTTAAAGGTTAATTTCAGGCAAAACTGACATCATGCCTCAAGATTTAAGTAGTTGTCCAATTCCATTGGAAATATAGCCTGTCCCCAAAAAGATTCCTTACCTCGAATCAATCTAACTTCTCTTAAATCATCTGTGAAAAAGCGCTTAGTGAGCTTTGGGAGCTAACGCTGTCATTATCAGAGGAAGCTGCTTTAGGATTATACTCCTTAAGAAGAATCTGATACTCTTCAAGCTTGACTAGAAAGCGGTCAAGTTTCTGGACAAATCCATCTGTATCTAACCCTTCAAGCCTTAAAGGCAGCATAAAGACGTATTTGTTGTTGCCAGGATTCTGAGAAAGGGTTCCGCCTTCAGTGGAAAGATAAAGAAAATTAGCCTTAAGCAACAGCTCAGAGAATTCTGAAGTAAAGCTCTCGGGAGGATCACCGAACTCAGCACAAATAGTGATGCTTTCTTCTGTAGGTGATTTTAAAATTCCTACCTCCTGATCATCTACCTTGAAAAAGGTGGAACCATCTTTTTCAGGAGCGACGCCTTCAATAGAATATCTGTCGCAGAACTCTTTGATAATGCTGTGTATGTCCATATCTAATCCATCTTCCTATGACTCAGTACTGCCCTTTCTCGTATTGGTGATTAAAATAAAAATTTCATCGGACTCAAATTTCAAGACTCAGTATATTAGTTATAGACTAAAGAAGAAAAATAAAACATGATAACATTCACAAAGATATACATAATGTAGAGCAAAATTTTTTATCAACTTTTTCAAAAGAAAAGCGTAAAGATTTTTCAAACCAATATTTTCCATATAAATACAGATAGTTATAAAGGTTTAGGACAGATCAAATTTAAAAAGACCTCCTCCCTTTTTTAACTACTGAGAGGTGGCCTTATTGATTATAGTGTCGATAGATGCTTAGAAAAGCCAAAGCAGGAGAGCACCAAGCAGAATTCTGTATATTACGAATACGGCCATGCCTGATTTTGCAATGTATTTAAGGAACAGATGAATCACAATAATTGCAACGATAAAGGAAAGTATCGCACCAATAATCAGGTTAACCCACTGTAGTTCCAATGTGCCCATAGTGTAGATTTTGTAAATCTCATAAGCACCTGAAGCGATAATTACAGGAATTGCCAGAAGGAAACTGAAACGGGCTGCCGCTTCTGATTTCATTCCCATGAAAAGACCTGCTGTAAGTGTAATACCAGAACGGGAAACACCAGGGAATACAGCAAGCGCCTGAAATAATCCGATTACCAAAGCCTGAGTATAGTTAAGACCACGAAGAGAGTCTGAACGAGCGCCCTGAATATTATCAATATTGCGCCATACCATCTTCTTGTTCACATAGGAAGCGATACCAAGAAGAATACCAAAACCAATGGTGGTATAGGCAATAACATCAATATTATCTCGCAATACCGAAGAAATATACCCCTCACAAAGTGAACCAACCACACAAACAGGCAGAGTAGCAATTATCAGACAGAAACCAATTCTTGCCAGAGGAGAAATCTGTAGCTTGATACAGGCTTCAATGGTATAGGAAGAAATCTTGACCAAATCAGCAAGATAATACAGGACAACCGCCATCAGTGTTCCCAGATGAACTGCAACATCAAAAGCCAGCCCCTGATCAGGCCAGCCAAGAAGTTTTGCAGGGAAAATCAGATGAGCACTTGATGAAACAGGTAAAAACTCAGTTAGTCCCTGCACTATAGAAAGGACCAGAACATGCAAAAAAGTCATTACTAGTCCTTAGAAGCGTTATTCCATACAGGAGCTTCAACATTCCAGTCTATGGAAGTCTTTACAACCTTTCTGTCCTCTGACAGGGTTGGTTCAAGCTTTGACCACAGCTCACTAACCTTCTGGTGAAGGACTGGATGAACAAAATCTGGATCAAGCTCATTTAAAGGACAGGTTACAAAAGGATAGTCCTGAATATCATGACGAGGAATAATGCAAGGAGTAGTGGTTTCAAGCTCTCCAAAAGCAAGAATATCGATATCGAGACGACGCTTCATACCAAAATTGGTGCCATCGTTAATCATCACTTCCTTTCCTGCCATTTCCTCAATCTTCATAAGACAGGTATGGAATTCTTCAAGGTTGGACTCAGTATCTCCGCTGATTACCATATTGAAGTAGTCAGGCTCACCATTTCTTACAGGTTTACTGATCCAGATAGATGATTTCTTACAGTTTTTTAATAATGGGGAAATTTTTGCGAATGCAAATCTTAAAGAGTTTTCTCTATTTAGATTGGATCCAACACCTAAATAAACCTTTGTAGACATCTTTACTCCAAAGTCTTTGTTATCTGTATTCCAACCTCTCTTACATCTGCGACTGCCTCTGGCTTGTTAAGTCTTACAGTCACACTATAAGGAGCATATTCTTTTAATATTATGTCACAAAGCTCCACTCCTAACTCCTCTAGAAGTTTGGCTTTTCGATTTATGATATATTTTTTTACTCTCAGAGACAAATCTGCATAGTCAATACTTTTAGCTAAGTCACCTGTTTGACCAGCTCTTTTCAGATCTTTTTCAATTTCAATTGAAACCAGAAGCGGCTGAGGAGTAACTCTTTCAAAATCCAGAATGCCAATAATACATTCCACTCTGAGATCTGTAATAAATATCTTGTCCATTTCTAGAGAGCCTTAAGAGATGATAGAGGCCATCTTGGATAAACCTTTATTCTGCCATCTCCAAGCTGTCCTGCCTTAAATCTAAGCATACCAACCTGTGCAATCATGGCACCGTTGTCTGTGCAGAACTCTCTACGGGCAAAGAATGCCTTACCGTGTATAGAATCCATTAGTTTCTGCAGGCGATTGCGAATATCCTTATTGGCACTTACTCCGCCAGCCACAACTAACGTTTTCAGGTGACACTGTTTTAAAGCTCGTTTACATTTAATTTCTAAGGTTTCTGCCATAGCCTCTGTAAAGCCCTTGGCAATATCTGCCTTCACAGTCTCAAGATCATCCTTATGATCTAAAGTTGCGTTTAAAACAGCAGTTTTTAGACCTGCAAAACTGAAGTCACAGTTTGGATTCTTTATCATTGGACGAGGGAAATTGAAGACACCGCTCTTTCCGTTTTCTGCAAGCTTTTCAAGTCCAGGACCACCAGGATAAGGAATTCCCAGAAGTTTAGCTGTCTTGTCAAAAGCTTCTCCGGCTGCGTCATCAACAGACTGACCGATAAGTTCATACTTACCAGGTTTTTCTACCTTGATAAGTAGAGTATGACCACCGGAAATCAAAAGAGCGACGAACGGATACTGAGGTTTGTCATCCTCAAGCATTGGTGCTAAAAGATGACCTTCCATATGATGCACAGGAACACAAGGTATGCCTAAGCCATAAGCTAAGGCTCCGGCTTCCATAGCTCCAGCCAAAAGAGCTCCAATAAGGCCTGGTCCTGCAGTATAAGCCACTGCGTCAATATCCTTTAGTTCGAGATTAACTTTATCCAGAGCTGCTCTTACAAGAGGAACAACTCGTTTGATATGGTCTCTGGATGCAAGCTCTGGAACCACACCGCCGTACTCGGCATGCATGGCAATCTGAGTATGCAGTACATGAGAAATCAATCCTTTTTCGTCATCATATATAGCAACACCTGTTTCGTCACAGGAGCTTTCTATTCCTAGTACACGCATAACAATTCTCTAAATTACTGAAGATGGCCTATTTTAGCAGATTATTTGAGGTCTGTCGCAGTTTTAATCCTTGAGGATATATCAGTAGAATGTAAAGAAAAACAAATACAAAAAATATTATAACGTAGTCTGATTTTTATTTATTAAACATAGATAATTAAAATAAGAATTATAATAATTACTTTTTTATCAAAAAGTTAAATAATATTAAATGGAAATAATTACTAATTTTATGTGATCTGCACTGTATTTTTGAATATTTTGTTTACACTACTTTTATAGATACTTATAATAGAATTGTAAATTAAATGCTGAGGTGAATTTCTCAAGGACGAATAAACAGGATTGCCTGCAGCCTCCAGGAACCAAACAGGGACTGCATTAGATACAATGTAAATACTATCTGTAATCATACTTGTAAACAGCAGTAGACCAACAGATGTTGAGGGTAATCCCAATGATCCAACAGGATCTTGTCCTAAGAAATAATCACCAGCAAGGTGGAACTTTAAAAAATTTTTTTTAAGATAAAGGTTCCGCGGAATAAAACCAGTCCAGCCAAGGATGAATATTCCGAAGCTGGACTAGGTGAACAAGATAACTATCAGCATTTACATCATATTTATTATTGCTGCTAGCTAATTTT
>ONFP01000175.1 GCA_900317105.1 uncultured Succinatimonas sp.
TGGGAAATGCACTGGAACCATATCTTGAGCAGATTGCTGATGAAATGGTGAAAGTGTGTATGAACCGCAGAACAGTGGTATTTCTTCCATTGGTAGCAATTTCTCAGCAGTTCTGTGAGCTTCTGAACTCAAAAGGTTTCAGAGCTACAGAAGTAAACGGAGAGAGCGCTGACAGAAAGGAGATACTCGCTGATTTTGAAAGCGGAAAGTACAACGTAATCTGCAATTCAATGCTGTTAACAGAAGGATGGGACTGTCCTGCCGTTGACTGCATCGTAAATCTCAGACCAACAAAATCACGTGCTCTTTACGTACAGATTGTCGGTCGTGGCATGAGACTTTATCCAGGCAAGAAAGAATTACTTCTTCTTGATTTTCTGTGGATGACACAAAAGCTGTCTTTATGCCGTCCTAGCTGTATTGTGGCAAAGGATGAAGCTCATGCAAAGAAGATTGATGAGATGGTTGAGAATGCTGCATTACTGGATGATGAGAGTGTTGACATTCTGGATGCTGAAGAGCAGGCAGAAAAAGACATTATTCAGGAGCGTAAGGAAGCACTTGCCAAAGAACTGCAGGCACAGAGACGTAAGAAGGCAAAGCTTGTTGATCCTCTGCAGTTTGTATTCTCTATCAATGAAAATCTTGATGATTATGAACCTGAAGCAAAGTGGGAATTTGAAAAGCCTTCACCAAAACAGCTTGCTCTTCTGGAGAAGTTCAACATCAATCCTGATGACATTGATACCAGAGGGAAAGCTACAAGACTTATTGACGTACTGATGAGACGTGCCAATGAAGGTGTAAGCACGGCAAAGCAGATACGTCTTCTGGAGCGTTACGGATTTAATGAAGTCGGAACATGGACCAAGCAGGAAGCAGGGGACATGATCACCAGAATATCAGAAAACAGGTGGATGGTCCCATTTGAGATTGTCCCAAGTCAGTATTACCCAGACAGACAGAGGTAAAAGAAAATGAATGATCTAAAAGAGGCCCTTTATTCCATTGATCCGAAAAGTCTGAACTACGAGCAGTGGGTAGAAGTTGGAATGGCACTTCATCAGGCAGGCTGCAGCTGTGATTTATGGGATGAGTGGTCTAAGAATGATAGCCGTTACCGTCCAAGAGACTGTGCAAACAAATGGAGAACCTTTAAGAATAACGGTTCAGTTGTAACAGAAAAGAGCGTGTTCAAGATGGCAAGAGAGCGAGGCTGGATTCCTTCTGAGTATAAAGGGCATGAAATCGGATTTGATGATTTCATCGAAGCAGATGAACCATATATGCCACAGAAGAAAGATGAGGCTAAAACTACTTTGCCGGACGATTACAGCGGTTTGACAGGTGCTCAGCAGCTTAAAGTTTATCTTGAAACACTGTTTAAGCCTGATGAGCATGTGGGTATTGTTACAGAATCGTTTCAGCGAGAAGACGGTAAGTGGACTCCTGCCAATAGAGGTGATTACTCCAGAACTGCAGATAAGTTAATCAAGTCTCTTGAGAAATATCCTGATGACTTGGGGGCAACCACAGGAGACTGGAATCAGGAAGAAGGTGCATGGATCAGATTTAATCCTTGTGACGGTCAGGGTGTTCGTGATGTAAATGCTACAGCTTACCGTTTTACTCTGATTGAGTCTGATGAGGTATCAATTGAAGCTCAGTACAAGGCTTATGTTGAATGGAATCTGCCAATTGCAGCATTAGTCTTCAGTGGTACAAAATCACTTCATGCTATCGTCAAGATTGATGCCCAGAATGAGAATGAATACGCTCAGAGAGTATCTTTCTTATACAACTTCCTAGAGAATCACGGCTTCAGTGTTGATACTCAGAACAAGAATGTTATGAGGCTGTCGAGATTACCAGGTGCAACTCGTAACAATAATACACAGAAGCTGTTAGCTACAAATATCGGTGCACAGACATGGTCAGTGTGGCGAAATTCCATTGAGGAAATTCCTGAAGAGAAACTTCCTCCAATAACTTCACTGGCTGAGAAATTTCAGAATCCTGATCCTCTTCCAGAACCACTGATTGAGGAGGTTCTGAGAGAGGGGCATAAGATGATTATTGCAGGTCCTTCAAAGGCAGGTAAGAGTTTCGCGCTCATGGAGTTGTGCGTGGCTATGGCTGAAGGTGGTAAATGGCTGGGCAGATTCCAGTGCAAACAGTGTAAGGTGCTGTATGTAAATCTTGAGATTGATGCTCCTTCCGCAAATCAGCGTTTTAAAAAGATTTATGAGGCTCTGGGATATTCAACAGACCCCGCAGAAAATCCAAACATCAACAATATCATTACTTGGAACCTGAGAGGTCATGCACTGCCACTTGATAAGCTCAGCAAGCACATTATCAATCAGGCTTCTATGGTAAAGGGTATCAAGGCCATAGTAATCGACCCAATCTACAAGGTTATCACTGGTGATGAAAACAGTGCTGCAGATATGTCCGCATTCTGTAATTACTTTGACCAGATAGGAGCTCAGACTGGGGCATGTACCATTT
>ONFP01000116.1 GCA_900317105.1 uncultured Succinatimonas sp.
GCTGAGCAAATCTGGCGATAGCACACATATAAAGAATCTTCTTCAACTGCCTGTTGCCGGTGTGAGGGATCATACCAACTTGAACTATACCGCCACTCCAAACACGACATTTTATAAAACACGAAAAAAAACGCCAAACAGATTAAATAAGCCATTCGGCGCCAAACACTTTTCGTGTTTTAAATCCATAAATTTCTTCTATACTGAAATTCCAACACTTTTTTTAAGGAGAAATCTATGGATATTGATATCTTATCATTACCTAGTCCTCTTGAGGTAAATCTTACTTTTGGAAAATATAAATCAGACAATCTCAAACTTAGCCGACGCTGTCCATCATGGGCAGAGGAGGCTTTTAAGGCTTACGTGGCATATACCTCGCAAACTCAAAAGAGGGATATCCATCATTATAAGGCGAGCGCATTCTTTACCAGATTGGCATTGTTTGCAGATCAAAGCAATTGTCACTGTTTTGCTGAACTTTCAGTCGAAATCGTAAATGACTTTATAGAGAATGTTAGCTATGGCAGTCACAAACATCAAATTCATCAGTTGGCTGAGCTAAGAAAATTGATCCTATGGCTTGTTGCTTTAGAGTTGATTCCAGCAAGTATTTTTAAAGAGGTTTATTTGTCAGGTAAAATGGATCTATGGTTCAATGAGATCATGTCCCGCTTTGGAGTGATGACTGCAATAAATGATCTGATGGATTTTGATGAGAAATCTCTGAATAGACTGGAAGTCCCAGTCTGGGCTGTAGAGGCTATCAATCAGTATGCTATTCATTGTGATCGAAGACTATCAAAGATATTTTGCTCCCCCCTCCAATGTGTGATCAAGGCTGCGGCCTGCATCAGGTGTATGGTAAGGCACTATAAAATCCTGTCATTCTATGAAATAAAACCCTCCTATTTGGCAGAATTAGGGCTCTGTTTGCGGCCATTGCAGAAATATTATGACTTTTTTTCTCATTTCATTGCGTTCCTTGCCAAACAAGGCTTCATCACTGAATACATGCCAGAGGCTTTTCTCAGAGTAAAGCAGAGTATGTTTCTTTTCCCTGAACAGAATGATTGGTCTGACTTCCCATCAGGAAAGGTTGGACCAGAAGAGCTATTTCAGCTTCAAGGACAGGTAAATAGACTGCTGAAAGAACTTGGGTATTCTAAAAAAAGTCAAAATCAAATCATGTCAGGAGTATCTAGACATTGCTTGTTTTTGCAGGAGCACGGGTTAACGTTTTCTTTTGAGGGAGCTTTAAAATGGTGTCATAAATTATCTCCAGATACGTCTGGCAAATATAAAACCGGACTTTATCTGTGTCACAAGCTTCTGTGTCAGGAGCCCATCTTACCAGACATTATGTTGGAGGAGCGGTATTGTCAGCTTAGGTGTAAACCAAAAAAATTCCCCAGCTGGTCTGAGAATTGGTGTCAACGCTATTTAAAACAACGGCGGCAGGATGGAATTAGTGAAAGTACAGTAAGGCAAGATATCACAAGTCTGCACTACTTTACCGATTATCTCAATCAGAGACGTGTTAATTCATTCAATAGTCTGACTATAGAACTTCTACATGATTTCGACAGGGATTGTAATCCAGGAGCAGCCAGATATAAAGCTGATGTCAACAGGATTATTCGGTCATTTTTATTGTTTCTAGCAGAAAACGGTGTAGTTAGATATAACCTCATCCTTACTTTGCCATCGTATAGTGTAAGTAAGATACGTCCGGTAAAAACATTAACCGACGTGCAACTTCAAGAGTTGTATCGGTTCTGTTCAGATGTTTCAGGCGAATGCCAGACACGAGACGCTCTTGCTTTTAAACTGGCCCTCAATCTGGGATTACGGGCTGTGGATATTGTCAATCTAAGGTTTAAGTCCATAGATGTGAAAAAGAAAATCCTGAGATTCAGGCAACGAAAGACTGGACGGATAGTTGAATTACCGCTACCGCAGACTGTGCTTAATGCTCTTTATGAGTACCTGTCGACAAAAAGAAAAGAGCATAACAACGATCAAGTCATGCTCCGCAGTATTGCGCCTCACTGCAGACTTAAGTCGGCAGAGACATTTAGAAGTAGAGTCAAGGCTCTTAATTGTGATCATTTCACCCTACATCAACTGAGAAAGACATTTGCATCTCTGCTTCTCAAAGCTGGAGTTAACTTTCAGCTCATAGCCGATGCCTTAGGGCATGCGAACTCACAAACCTTACATGTTTACCTGAGCACCGAACCTGAACAGTTACGCAGTTGCTGTTTCCCGTTTACCGGATTTGAACTGAATAGTGAGGAGGTAATGATATGAAAGCAGAACAATCTCACGCATTCTACAGCTTCAGATCTAGGCTTGGTCCGAAAATGGAAGAGTACATTGCGCATAAGCGTGTTGCTTTAGACTCAACCTTCAATACACAGGCTTCTGCACTGCATGCTTTTGATGTATTCCTAAGATACAGTGACTACGATCAAGGACTTCTGACCAGAGATGCAGTAGAGGCATATCGCGCCAGACTTGTTGCCAAGAATTTAAGCAGTAGTCACATAAGATCTGTACTTGGTACAATCAGAGGCTTAGCCATATACCTGATTGGTCAGGGTACAGATGCCTATCTTTTCCCTAAAAACAAACTACCTATAGCCCATTATCGGGAGCCTTACATTCCATCTCTAGATGAACTGAAGAAGTTTGCAAAATTCGTTGATGCAAAAGCGGTCAAAACTAGCAAAAGACTCCACCAATTTGCTGTAAGCTATGCTGTGATTTATCGATTGCTTTTTCTATTGGGACTTAGGATCAGCGAGGCAATAGACCTACGCAGAGAAGAAGTTAGGTTCTCTGACAACACACTTTATATCCGTAACTCAAAAGGTAATAAAGACAGAGTAGTTGCTTTTAACGACGGACTAGCTAAACTGCTGTCTGATTTTGATGTCTCTGCCGATAAATACTGTCCTCAACGTACTTACTTTTTTGGCATTGACTCTGACGGTAGGCCCTGCAAAACTGCTTTCAGAATGTGGTTTAAACGTAACTGGCTAAAATGTTTTGGAGATCATGGCAGATATGCTTTGCCTTCTCCTCATTGTCTGCGCCATGCTTATGTGGTGCACATTATCGATCTATGGGCTGAACAGCGGGTGGATTTCAGAACCAGACTACCGATTCTGAGCAAGAGTCTTGGGCATGCCTCTGTGGCCAATACCTATTATTACTATCATCAGCTAAATGGACATGGCAAGTCCATGCAAAATTTCGCTATCGCTGCAGCTGATATAATTCCACAGGAGGTGCGTGATGCATTTCTCAACTAGGAACAAGGTGATCATGGGAGCCATGCTGGAACGGGCCTCAGTCACCAAAGACCAGAATCTCAAACTACCACTATTTATTGATTATGTAACCTCATATCTTAATGAAGAGCTGTTAATATGCAAACGCAGTCCCTGTACTATCAAGGCTGTAGTCAGTACTCTGAGTAAGTTCATCAGGTATTTCAGAAAAGTCATCGGAGTGGAAGTTGATAAATTCAGACTGTCCGACTGCACATCTGACTTCGTCAGAGAGTGGTTGGACTATGAGATGCGGGAACATAAAGTCTCTGCTGCCACCCGCAATCTGAGACTCTCCCATCTGAGATCCTATGTACTGTATGCTACTGACCGCTGTCCTCTGGCAAGTTATATCTATTTGCAGCTTACATATATCCCAGAGTTAAGAGTTACACAACAGATTAAGACCATCCTGAGTGAAGCTCAGATAACAGCTATTATCCGGGCAGGACTGTCAACAGAGAAAGGCAAACGCAATTCACTAATTCTGTTGCTCCTTTACGAATGCGCCTTGCGAGCATCTGAATTGGTTGAACTTAAGATTGAGGATGTCATCATCCATGGTGACAAGAAATTGGTGCATGTGTTTGGCAAGGGAAAACGACACCGCAATATTGTGATTAAACAGGAGACTGCAGAGTTGCTCAAATCCTATCTCAATGAATTTCACAAAAACTCCAAGCAGGATTCGCCTTTGTTCTACAGTATTCGTCAAGGTCAAGCCTCGGCACTGACAGTCAAAAGTGTAGAGTATCTGGTGAAGCAGGCTGCCGATATTGCCCGTAGAACCATGCCAGATTTACCATTACGGGTTCATCCTCATGCATTCAGGCGAAGTAAGGCAACAGCACTGTACAGAGCTGGAACACCAATTGAATTGGTCTCAGCCTTTCTCGGTCATGAAAGCATTGAAACCACAACAATATATGCTACTCCCTCTGAAGAACAGCTTCGGAATGCTCTTGATAAATGTGACTTTCCTGCAGAATGGAAGAACACTCAAGCAAAATATGAGGAGGAGGAATTCGAAAAGATGATTGCTGCCTGTGGACTAACTCCGTAATCCTAAAACACGAAAAGTGTTTGGCGCCGAATGGCTTATTTAAGCAGTTTGGCGCTTTTTTTTCGTGTTTTATAAAATGTCGTGTTTGTTCCGAAATACGAAATTTCGTATTTCACTACCGGATACACGGGGTGCAAAGCCGGCAAATGAGGCAAAATGTCTTGAATTAGGAAAGTCATCAGGATTTCCCAGTACCGCATGTAAAGTAACTGCTGAT
>ONFP01000117.1 GCA_900317105.1 uncultured Succinatimonas sp.
TCATACCCAGGATCTTTAAAAATTAATTAAGATCAATGGGTTAAATCATAATGTACCTAACAGTCAACCTGTAGGTAAAGTTCTTTAAAAATTCGATATATAAATCAAGCTGTTAATATATTGTACAACAGGTGTATTTAAACAAAACGATATTGTTTTGTCCTAATTTTGGGATTTTTGTTAATTAGGGAAATAATTGCTTGATTTGATGGGTATTAATGGACTTAAGGGTTCACCTTTAGTATAATGAATGTGCTTAAAAATCAATTAATTAAAGGAGAACCCATGGAGCCATTATCCCTATTTCTATCTAATCTGTCAACCAATTTATCTCCAACTGCCAAAAATCTACTGACGGTTCTTTCTAAGGACAATATCCGAGATATAGCTTTTAAATGTAAAGCCTGTATTAGGGAACGTAAATTCTCTCTCTCCAGTTATCTGTTAGGCAGTCTTTCTAAACTGTGTTCATCAACCAGAAGCTCTGAATTTACTCTTAACGACTTTCACATGAATTACAATCGAAATCAGGATCAAGCCCTAAAAATGAGCCATAAGTGCATTCATAAACAGCTTGATTCTGATGAAGCTCTGGCTGTTGTCAAAACCATAGTTGAACAGTCTATTTCTCTGTTCTCTCACAAGCTTGCAAAGAAGATTAAGAAATATCTTTCAGAAGATTTGAATACGATTCTTGATGCTATAGGCGTTAAAGATATCATTCTCATCGACGGTACAGAAATTGACCTCCAGTACTCCTGTGCTGCAAACTTCGGCTGTCAGGGAAAAGGCAGAGACAGATTAGATGGTGAATCTGCAAGACCTGGTGCAAAGCTTCATGTTGCATATTCTCTGGTTCAGCAGACCTTTATTTACATAGATATCTCTGAAGCTGTAGGTTCTGAAAGAGACCGTGTTCTCAAAGAATATCTTAAAGGCTGTCTGCTCATTGCGGACAGAGGCTACATTGATGAAGAACTTGAACAGTCTCTTTCAGAAGAAGGTATTCAGTTCCTGATTAGAGGTAAGGTCAACACCAATGGAACAATCATTGAAGCTTTTGCTGAGGATGGTTCAAGACTGAATGAATACATTGGTAAAAAGCTTAAGAATTTACCTAAAAAGCTAAATTGCGATGTAACCATCAGGACAGCCAAAGGCAATACTCTTAGAATTATCCACAGATATAATCCTGCTGCGAAGGTTGAGGATAAAATCTCTATTCTAAGAACCAATGTCAGAAGAGATAAGCTTGCTTCAAAACAGCTTTATCTGCTTTACAGAGTCCGCTGGAACATTGAGCTGTTCAATAAAGCTAATAAGAGCGGCAACAATCTAAAAAGCATTAACTCCAGTAAGAAGAATGTAATTCTTATCTTTATCCTGCTTTCTCTTCTGGCCTCAATTATCAAGACCTTCTGTGGAACTAAGGCTGTTATAAAGCATGAGATTACAAACTTATCACTGCTGAAACTGCATAAGTACAACGATCTCTTTGATGATTTCGTAAATGCACTTGCGTACAAAAGCAGATCGACCATATATCGAATTTTTAAAGAGCTTCTCGCTAACATCGCAGAGTTCTGTACAAGAACGACACCATCGCAGCGAGATCGAATTTTATTAAAAGATCTGCCATTATTATTTTGGCAGATCGCTAACCAACCAGGGACCTCTTGTAAAATTGCTTAAGGTCCTGGGTATGATAAATTTTTAAAAGACCTGTGTTCTTTAAATAATAATGCAGAGGTCTTCTGGCATGAGCATAACATCTGCAGCTTTTTAGAGTTACGCCTTGCTCATTCAGAACTTTAATGGCTGAGTCATATCCGGCATATCCATCAGAGATTAGATACTTCAGAGGAGAGTTTTCTGATTTTAGCTCGTAACTGTTAAATATTTAGTACCTAGCTCCAATCCCGCATAAATAGTACGATCTTAGCAAATTTTTAGTTTGCTAAGGAGTCACTATGAGTAGCATAGATCCCGAGGTAGTCAAAAATATTGTAAAAGATATTACAACCTCACAACTGTCCTCGTACCAAATCGCCTATAAATATCATTTGTCAAAGAATACTATTGACCGCCTTGGTATCTCTCATCTGGGTGAAGTTATCTACAACCAAAAAGAGAAACTAGCTTTTGAAGCTCTTATTGAACAAATCAAAGTGCTAAAAAATCAGGGATTCTCCGTAACTAAGATGTCTGAGCATCTGGGTATCTCCAAATCAACTATGTTTAAGATCGTTAACAGGTATGAGACTGATCGTAAGGAGCAGGTTCAGGTTATCTCAGTCGAGCATCCAGAGTCCAATCAGGAGATTTCTGAGCAGACTTCACTTCTCCCTCTTATAGAAAATGAAGAGCCAATGAGGCGCAACAACTTTTACAGACACAACAGATACAGGAACAATGTCAACTCAGATTCTGATTACGCCCGAATCCAGTTGAATGGCGTTCAGCTGTCATTTAATCCCAAACAGCCACAAATCTGGGAGACTGTTAACAAGATTATGAGCTTGCTGCAGGAGTAACCCATGTCAATATTATCATCAACAGGTAAGATTTTATTGGTTCGTGAGCCTGTCTGTGGCAGATTTGGCATTCATAAGCTGATGGCCATGATAAGCTCTGGCTCAATAGGTGTAAAGTGGAACGGTATTGATGAATTATGTTAAAAGTAACATAATTCATCTTATGTTTAGAAAGAGTTATTGTTGAGTGACTTTGATATCTTATTTATTTTTTTAGTTTTATTCAAAATTACTCAACATAACAGTTTAATTTACTCTACGTTTAGTCAAATTTTCTAAAAAATTCAATGTGTTTTCATCTTTATTATTTATCTTTTCTAAATTAGTAAAATTTTCTCCATCAGTAATCTTTGACAAGCTTTCCGCAACTGTATTTGCCTCCCTTACTTTCTTATAATGTCCAATATAAAATTTTTCGGTTATCTGCACACTGCTATGACCAAGCAAATCTCTAACGTAGATAAGATCTACACCATTGGCTATATTTAATGTAGCAAAGGTGTGTCTCAGCATATGAGGAGTCACCTCATCAGGAATTAGTTCAGGCGCTTTTATTCTTGCTTTCTCTGCATATTTTTTTACAAGGTTATAAACACCATGTCTAGATATAGGTTGTCCAAATTGATTCAGAAATAGATATTCTTCTCTTCTAGCAGGATGCTCTAAGCCAGTCTGTTTCATATAGATTATTATTTTCTGTACGATCTGCTTCTGCAATGGCACTGTTCTGTATCTAGCTCCTTTTCCGATAATTACCATAGAGGCAGGATTCCCCAAATTAATATCTTTTGGCCTGAGGTTGATTACTTCTGAAACTCTTAAACCAGCACCTACCATGAGAGAAATAATCAGCAGATTTCGCAACCTATTTCTAGGTTCTTCTATTACTTCATGAATAAACGCTTCTAACCCCTCAGAACTCAGAAATTTAGGAGCCTGATGGATAGGAGTTTTTATTCTGATGGCTTTAATTTCCGCATACTGCTGCTGATAGTCTACGATTTCATATTCAAGATAATTGATAAAACTGACAATAGCTGCTTTTCTCTGGTTTCGTGTGGCAGCACTGTTTTGCTTTTCCTCTGCAAGATAACGAATGAACTTTTCTACCAGTGTTCTTGTAAGCAGGGCTATGGTCATATTTTCAATCAGTATATGTTCATAATCTCTTATATATTTTAAGAATAGAGAGAATGTCTTGCTGTAGGATTCTATTGTTTTAGGAGAGTACCCTTTATCTTTAGGCAGGTACTCTGTAAAGAATTTCTGTATATGCAGATTAAAATCAGTCAACATATTCTGGTACCTCCAGACTATCTCCTAATGATTTCAGTGCTTTTTCTAGAGTATCATCAAGCTTAGAACACAGATAAGGGAAAAGCATTGTGGCGTATCGCAGGTAATATTCACAAGAACTTACATCACTGTGACCGAGCCATTGTGCTAGGTAAATAAGTGAATTATGCATATCCTTACCACTATCTATAAGTTGTTTACAGCTCATGACTGCAGCAGTCCATCTCCAGTCATGAACTCTAGGTCCTTTATGCTCTCCATTGTATGGAATTCCAGCTCTATGCAGAAATTCAACGTGATAGCTGTGAATTGTTCCCTGACTAACGCTATTATTTAATGCTTTAAGTCCCCAGAAAATGGCATCATGATCTTTAATTTGATAAAAGGTTTTGCTGGCATAGGAGCGCATTAGAGAAAGAAGATCGTCATTTAAGATGCAGTAACGTTCTGCTCCGTTCTTGGTTTTACTTAGTTTTACATACCTAGGATCTTAAGAAATTTATCCTAGGATCCGCATAAATTAAAGGATATGCAACTGTTACCAGTTGCGATCCGTTGCTGAATTTAATCAGCATCAAAAGTTCTTTAAAAATTTGATATATAGATCAATGTGTTAATAAAATATACAGAGCTTTATTCTGATATTTTGCAATTGTTTTATCCGTAAAATTGGAT
>ONFP01000118.1 GCA_900317105.1 uncultured Succinatimonas sp.
TTTTTTTACGTATCTCAAAGATTCAGTATATAACTGCTTCAATTACCTTAATATTGTTTTAGACTTCAATTAAGATGGGGTGTTTTAAGGATCTGATTTGTGGAAAGAACAAAGTCGTTAAGAAAAAAATTAACATTTGCAGCTCTTTGCGGCAGTGTTCTGTTTATTATTGGTTTTGCGGTATCTGCGCCCGTAAGAAGCTTTGTATTGTTTAATCAGATAGAAAAACAGGAGCGAAGCACCCTTAAGAACATTACCAATCGCGCCGAAAATTACGCCCTAAGAGAGGAAGAAAGGCGTCTTACCGTTCAGAATGAAGCCATATCAAATCTTCTGAGTACAGAGTTTCGTCTTATTTCAGAAGACGTATCCATGCTGCGTGATACCTTTGTGGCTTTTTTAGAACATCCTGAAAGATATCATCCCCGAGCTCTTCCTAATGCTCTTTATGAAGACGTTAAATCTGAAACTCCATATGTTCATTTCAGTCAGAGACTTCTGAAACAAGGTCTGAATCCCCAGATTGAAAAGGAAATAAAGGCAGGCTCAAATATTGCAGATTTTGCTCCTTTCTTTTCAGATTACTACAAGTGTGTTTTTTTCGGAGCTGAATCCGGTTATACCATTGCTATGTATGTAATGAGTCAACCAGATGATCTTGTTCCTGTAAGCAGGAATCCTGCTCGACTAACCTATGATCCGGTCTCTCGTATCTGGTATCAGGAAGGAAAAGGTTATGTGGGTACCAATTTTACTGATGTTTACAGAGCTCAGACAGGAGATATGACAGTATCCTGCATTTCTCCATATTATGTTAACGGCAAATTTCATGGTGTAATGGGAGTTGACTGCAGTCCTAAATGGGTTAATGAACTGGTTAAATCCATAGCTGTCGATAAGAATGATCTATATTTTATCCTAAGTAGCAAGGGGGAAGTCCTCTTTGTAAACTTTGATTCCGATGCCATCAGGGTGACACTGGGTGTGGATATACGTAATTCCGAGGAAAAATCCCTGGCAAACATTGCGGATAAGATGGTTGAGCAGAAAGAAGGTTTTGATACTGTAACCATCAGGGGAAAAGATTATTTTATCGCCTATTCTCCTATCAAAAATGTAAACTGGAGCTTTGCTTCGCTGATTCCTGTGGAAAATGTTTATGCTCCTTCCATCGAAATTAAAGATCATCTGCTTAAGATTAAGGATTCATACTACAGCAAACTTAAGAGCTCAATAGTGCTTGTGGTTATTTCCACCACTGTATTTGTTCTGTTACTGCTGTTTTTTATTTTCAGGAGAATCATCAGACTTTCAGATAATGTCGTCAATCCGATTATTCGCCTTACTCATGACGTCAACAAATTTGCTGAAGGTAATCTTGATAAGAGGGTTAAACTTGATTCTCATGATGAAATCATGGAGATTGCCGAAAGTTTTAATTCCCTTGCGCAGAAACTGCAGGACAACATAAAAAATCTGTCAGAGATTTCAGCCCAGAAGAAGCGTCTTGATGCGGAGGTCAATGTAGTCAACGAGATTCTGGTGAATTATCTGCCAGATAATTTCTCTCTGGCTGAGAAATATGGATTTGATCTGTATGCAAAAGAATATCCTGCAAAAAGTTCTGGCGGAGATTTCTTTGATTTCTACATGCTTGATGAAGGTCATCTGGTTGTAAGCATTGGTGATGTATCCGGAAGAGGTGTTCCTTCAGCACTGTTTATGATGATTTCAAAGGCTGTTATCAAGAGTTTCTGCAAAATGAATTCTGAGGTGTCGCTCGGAGATGCCCTGCACAAGATCAACAATCGTCTGCATGAGCATAATACCGAGCAGATGTATGTGGCTTTATTCATAGGCATTATTGAATTGAGTACCGGCAGAATGGAGTATGTAAATGCTGGTCATTACGCCCCATACGTTTACAGCGCAGAGAAGGGCACTGGAAGCTTCCTGATTGATGGGAACATTGATTCAATTATGGCCTTAAATGGCAATATATCCTTCCATACCAGATCTACTGTATTAAATCCTGGGGATATGCTTTATCTGTATACAGACGGTATTATCTCGGACAGATCGTTAAAAGGCGAAAAATTTGACGAACTGATGCTTTCTGAGGCGGTTCTGAAAGCAAGAAAGAATAATCTGACATCGGAGGAGATTGTAGATTTTTCCTACAAGACTGCCGTTGACTTTATTGGTCGGGATAGCTTTACTGATGATATAGCGCTCCTTTGTCTGCAGCGTAAATAATGAAGAGAGAAATAACTACATGAATTTTCTGAAGGAAAAAGGACACAGCATAGAATGGAAGATTACGCTTCTGTCGATTGGCGGAGCTTTAGTGTCTTTTGTGTGTATTATGTGTGTATTTCTCTTTACTGTATATTCGACTGAAAAGAAGCTGTCAGTTTGGTTTCCTCACCTAAAGAATAATCTGAGTTGGGAAATTACAGAGCATATATCCGAATCCAAGAAGAGAATTTATGTAAATCATGTTATTGCAGATGGTGTGACTCTGGATCTTAACGTCAGAAAATGTATGGATGATGCTCAGCTTATAGCTGAGAGCATGACCAATTACATGAAATATCCAAAAAGATATAAGCGAAATTATGATTTCATATTTGATAATGTCAAAGATAAAGACAAGAATGTAGTTTCCAGTTTCAGTTTTGGGGTAAATCCTCGAGAAAAGGAAATCAGTGAAGAGCTGGCTCTTGCCAATAACATCAGAGATCTTATGGTTTCCATTTACACTCAGTATTCTGATCTTCCAATTGTGTTCTATGTAATCTCTAAAAACGGATTCTGTCTGAACATAAATCCATATGATCTGAGTTATCACGGTAACATTTTCTCTTTTCTGTCGTTAAAAAACAGTAAGCGTTTTTTTGATTACAGAGATCTTCCTGCCTATGAGATGCAGAAGAATCCAGATGGTAAAGGCAGGTTAAGCAATGTTTACTATAACAATGGAGAACCTGTTATCTGCTACTCTTTCCCTTATTATGATGATAAGGGCTTTGCTGGTGTTGTAGCATTTGATGTCAGCATGCATGACCTTGCAGAGTTCTCTCTTGACTCCCATGCTAATCATGAAAGTGACTCCCATGTTGATCATGAATGGAAGATGTTCCTCATGGATAATACCGGCAAAATACAGATGTCTGATTTTACTGAAGGCATATTCTCGGTTAAGGCTGATCTGACTCTAAAACAGATTGCCTCTGCTGATATAAAGGATATGGTTAAACATGTGCTGTCCGGTGATACAGGCATTTCGCTTATCAGTTTAGATGGAGTTTCATATTATGTTGCCTATACGCCTGCTCCATCTTTAAATGGCCATCTTGCAGCAGTTTATTTTGAGGATGAAATTAAGACATCAGTGACTACATCCAAGTCAAACATCTTTAAGGTTATAGATGACAAGAATAGTCTCGTTTTTGCTCTTATAAGTGAGTACAGAGGCGTTATGTGTCTCGTGATGACGGTACTGATGCTGCTTTCCCTGATTATCTCCTACAGGGTAGTAAAAGCCTATACCAGACCAATAAGACAGATTTCCTCTGAGATAAAAAGCCTTTCAACAGGAAATCTTGATAAGAAGATTTCTGTAGATAGTGATGATGAGATTCAAACTCTGGCAGACAATATCAATAACATGGTTATTGAGATTAAAAAGAAGATGGAATCCATCTCTAGAGTATCTTCTGAGAAGGAAAAAATTGAAGCAACTATGAATGTGGCTAAAACCATTCAGTCAAATATGCTTCCAAAGAATTTTGAGGTTACTGATCAGCACAGTAATTACGAGCTCTATGCCATGAATCTTCCTGCAAAGAGTGTGAGCGGAGATTTCTATGATCTCTTTATGCTCGATGAAGATCGTCTGGTTGTCACAATTGCGGATGTTTCCGGAAAGGGCATTCCTGCAGCACTGTTCATGGTAACATCTAAGACTATCCTTAGAAATCTTTCCCATATGATGCTAAAGGACAATAACGATCTTGCCAGTGTTGTAACCCAGACAAATGTACAGCTGTGCGACAACAATAAGGAAGGAATGTTCGTAACAGTGTTTACCGCTATCATCAATCTTAAGACCAGAGAGATTTCATATGTAAGCGCAGGTCATAATCCTCCTCTGCTGCTTTCAAGAAAAAAAGGAGCATATGAATTTCTGAATCCTCCTAAGATTTTCCCTATGGTGGGAGTATCTGATCTTATTGAGTATGAGCAGAATAATATGGTCCTCGATGATGGTGACTGTCTGCTGCTTTATACAGACGGCGTAACAGAAGCTATTGATGTGCATGAGAAGTTATTCGGTGAGGCAAGACTTCTTAAGATTATGAATGAAGAGATGCTAAGGTCTTCATCTGAAAAGATTATTAAAGGGGTTTACAGAAGAATTCTAGAATTTGCCGGAAAAGCAGAACAGTTTGACGATATCACTATGCTCTGCTTCAGATTCAAGTAG
>ONFP01000173.1 GCA_900317105.1 uncultured Succinatimonas sp.
TATCAGGCTGTATCAAGAGGTGCAATTCCTGCTGGTATTGAATACTATCTGCCTTTATTCTTCCATCACATGAGTTCATTATTTGAATATTTAAGTGATGATGTAAAAATCATCTTAATTGATGATGTGAAAAAAGCTCTTGAAGATTACGACGTAGATATTCACAAACGAGCTCTTGACTACGCCGGCAACAATGATCATCCACCTTTAAAACCAGAAAAAGTATTCTTAACTACTCTTGAGTGTCAGAATTTTATTAAAGATCACGAAAGCATCTGCCTTTACAAAGAAAGATTTGATGAAGAAACGACAGAAAAAAGAGGTTATTACAATGCATCTTTTGAAAAGGTGCCTGAAATTGCCTTCAATCAGGATAAAGACTCTCACGGTCCTTTTGTGGCTTTTGTAAGTGATTTTATTGATAAGGGAGGCAGAATTTTAATTTCAGCTGTTTCAGAAGGAAGGCGTCAGTCAGTAAGAGAAATACTTCCGTCTGCACTTGTAAACAAGTATGGCATAAAGCCTGCCTCAAGCCTCGAAGAATTCATGAGCGAGGATGCTCCTCTTATGCTCACCATTTCTCCTTTAGACGAAGGCCTTATCATAAAAAACCTGAAACTCTGCCTGATTACAGAATCTGAACTTTACGGATTTAAGGTAGTAAGGCAAAGACGTGCTCAGAGAAAATCCCAGCTCTCTCACGATACCATCATTAAAAACCTTTCTTCTTTAAAGGAAGGTCAGATAGTAGTTCATATTGATCATGGTATCGGTAGATACCGTGGCTTAAAAACCATGGTCATAGGAGATGTTAAAGGTGAGTACCTGACCATTGAGTATCAGAATGGCGACATGCTCAATATTCCAATTACAGCCTTATCAAAGGTAGCAAGATACGCAGGTTCTGATAATCCGCAGCTGTCTAGACTTGGCAACGACACCTGGTCTAAAAAGAAACAGAAAGCGGTAGACAAGGTAACTGATGTAGCTGCCAACCTTTTAGATCTCTATGCCCGACGTGAAGCTGTTAAAGGTACAGCATTTAAAGTTGATTTCAGAGCTCTCGATGAATTTGCCTCTGGCTTTGGCTATCAGGAAACACCAGATCAGTTAAATGCAATTAACAGCACTATCAATGATCTTGCCCTTGAAAAGCCTATGGACAGACTTGTATGCGGTGACGTAGGTTTTGGTAAAACTGAGGTTGCACTAAGAGCTGCCTTTGTTGTCGCAAACTCAGGCTCTCAGGTGGCAGTACTCGTTCCAACCACCATTCTTGCTGAACAGCACTATCAGAATTTCAAAGAACGCTTTGCAGGAACTGCCATAAATGTTGAACTTGTTTCAAGATTTAAAACAGTAAAACAACAAAATGAAGTGATAAAACAGCTCGAACAGGGGTCAGTAGACATTATCATCGGAACTCACAAGCTGTTATCAAAAGAAATCAGATTCAAAAAGCTTGGCCTCATCATTGTCGATGAAGAACACCGCTTTGGTGTAAAGCAGAAAGAAAAACTCAAAGAAATCAGAGCTCAGGTAGATCTTTTAACCTTAACTGCAACTCCAATTCCTAGAACCCTCAACATGGCTATGGAAGGTATGCGTGAGCTCTCTGTAATTGCAACGCCACCAGAACACCGTCTTGCTGTAAAAACTCTGGTATCAGAAAAATCTGACACTGTGACCCGTGAAGCCATTATGCGAGAACTACGTCGCGGTGGTCAGGTTTATTACCTTCACAATGATGTTGCAACCATAAATCAAAGAGCACAGCAGATTGCAGAACTTGTTCCTGAGGCTAAAATCGGAATTGCCCATGGTCAGCTTAACGAAAGAGATCTGCAAAAGATTATGAGAGATTTTTGCCACCAGAGATTTAATCTTTTAGTCTGCTCTACCATTGTTGAAAACGGTCTTGATGTGCCTACAGCCAATACCATTATTATTGACAGAGCCGATCTGTTAGGTCTTGCTCAGCTCCATCAGATCCGTGGTCGTGTAGGTCGTTCTCATCACCAGGCTTATGCTTATCTGTTTACTCCTCCTAAAGCTCTGCTTACAAAGGATGCAAAATTAAGACTTGATGCCATAGCATCTATGGAAGAATTAGGTGCAGGCTTTGTGCTGGCATCACATGATCTTGAAATTCGCGGTGCAGGTGAACTTTTAGGAGAAGAACAGTCAGGTCAGATTGAATCTGTAGGTTTTGCTCTCTATTCAGAAATGCTTGAAGCTGCGGTTAAAGCATTAAAGGAAGGCCGTGAACCATCACTTGCCGAACTTACCTTGAATGACTGTGATATTGACCTGCATCTGCCTTGTCTCCTTCCTGAAGACTACATTGGTGATGTTAATATGCGTCTGTCAATTTACAAGAGGATCAGTGCCTGCAGAACCAACGAAGAGTTTGAAGACATCAAAGTTGAACTTATAGACAGATTCGGTTTCCTTCCAAAGAGTGCTGAAAACCTTTTTGACCTATCAATATTGAAAAATATGGCCAACAGACT
>ONFP01000151.1 GCA_900317105.1 uncultured Succinatimonas sp.
TATCAGCAAGAGCTAAGGCACATAAAACTGATTTTGCCTTGTTGACTGTTTCCTGGCATTCTGCCTTGATATCTGAATCGAATACTACACCGCATCCTGCCTGTACATATGCGGTATTACCCTTTACAAAGGCGCTTCTGATGGCAATACAGGTATCCATAGAGCCATCCTCTGAGAGAATACCTATCACACCGCCGTATGAACCGCGTTTCTTTCCCTCGTATTTATAGATAAGCTCATGAGCCTTGATTTTGGGGGCTCCAGACAGAGTTCCCATATTCATGCAGGCACAGTAGGCGTGAAGTGCATCCAGATCATCTCTTAATACGGCATGAACATCTGAAACAAGGTGCATAACAGACTGGTATTTATCAATATGCAGCATGTTATCAACATAACGGGAGCCGCATTTGCTGATTCTTGCAAGATCGTTACGAGCCAGATCAACCAGCATCAGATGCTCGGCAACCTCTTTGGTATCGGTTCTGAGTTCCAGTTCGATACGGCTGTCCAGCTCTTTGTTGATGCTGCCATCCTCGTTAAGACCACGAGCGCGGGTTCCTGCAATAGGGCTTATGGATACCCGTCTTTCCTCCGCCTCAAATCTTACAGCGTACTCAGGGCTTGCTCCAAAGATTATGTAGTCAGGATCTTTGATGTAGTACATATAAGGTGATGGATTGAGTTTCTTTAGATAGGAGTAAGCTAGTAATGGATCATTGCAGCGGTGTTTAAAGGTTCTGGATGGCACCACCTGGAAAGCATCACCGTCGATAATGTGCTGTTTTACCTTGGCAACAATCTCTCCGAATTTCTCATCATCAAGATCAGGATCAATCTTAGGGGTAACTTTCCTGATTACCAGGGTATCTTCCTGACTGAAGTCGTCGATTTTGTCTCTGAGGTCAAGGGTCTCAAAGGCGATTTCCTTGTAGGAAGCTTCATCAAATACATAGGCATCAATCTGGGTCTTCTGCATCTGATGATTTGATCTGATAGCGATATCAAATACGTAGAAGCCGTAATCAGGGCAAGGATTTTCGCCTTTTTTGAGATCACCTATGTATTCAAAGTTATTGATATAGTCAAAGGAAATCAGACCGCCGATGAAGATGTTCTTACAGCCTTTGATACTTACAATGGTCTTTCTTAAGACTTCAAAAGGGTTAGGGGACTTTAATCTGGTTTCCTCATCCATATCATGATCAGGTCTTGAGTAGGCAACGGTGAGTGTGTCCTCTGATGCGGTAAGATTAAGCTCTTTTGCAATCAGCTTTAATAAAGCTTTACCGTTCTGATTTAAGGCCTGAGCCTTAACCTTCAGATCCTCACAGGTAATCTTCAGAGCTGCTGAAACACCGATTAGGGACTGGACTCCACTCTTGTCTATAATCTCAGCACTTTCATAAAGAATGGTGTTGTCCTTGTGACAGTATTCCTTATAAAACAGGTGAGCTTCCTTCAGATATTTAGTATCAAATGCTATCGACTTCATATTCACACCTTATATTTTGAAAATTCTTTCTGAAATTTATGACCCTTATATACGAAAAAACCCGCTATTACGCGGGTCCTCTATAAGCACAACAGTTCTACCCGCAGTTAAGCAGGGCGCCACCATGAACCGTTGAAACTTCTAATCATCAATAAATCCTCAGATATCTTGTAACTTTTCTTTATCATATCCCAATCTTCTAGAAAAATTAGTGTTTTATGTAAAATAAATTAAATTGCACCATAAAGGAAAGAATTAAGAACTTTTATGGTGAGAACTACGACATAGTCTTTGCGGTGCTAGAATTTTCATAACGCGTTGGGTACCTGGGGCGCATTCAGGCCGATTATGAATAAGGAGTTTTCTATGGTAGCTTACATATGGCCGATTGCACTGATTGTTCTGTCCAACATCTTTTATAACATCTGCGCAAAGTCTTTTCCTTCTGCATTAAATCCTTTTGCAGCTCTGACCATAACCTATCTTATGGCAGCTTTAGCTTCTTTTGTCCTGTATTATTTAACCCGTGATGAGAAATCTGAGCTTTTACTTGAATATGCAAAGGCTAACTGGGTACCTTTTGCTTTTGGTCTGTGTCTTTTAGGTCTTGAGGCTGGTTTTATCTATACCTATAAGGCTGGCTGGCCTATAAGCTCTGCCTACATAGTAACGAGCGCGTTCTTATCCATCTTTCTGATAGTAGTGGGCTTTCTTCTGTATAAAGAACCTATTAGCTGGAACAAGATAGTAGGTGTGGCTGTATGTCTTTTGGGCCTTTGGATAATCAACAAGTAGATTGTCTTTAGTTTAAACTGAAAACAAAAATAAACTCTGCTAACATACTTATTGTTGCTGTGGAGAAAAGTATGGGCTTATATTTAAATTCAGGATTTAAAGGCTTCGAATTCTCGTTGAACTCTGAAATATGTATCGATAAAAGCGAAGTTATTTCTTTATTGAATCGAATTATAAACACAAGCCAGCGCTATATATGTATAACTCGTCCAAGACGTTTTGGAAAAACCTTTACTGCTGAAATGCTCAGTGCCTACTACTCCAAAGGAGTGGACAGTTCTTTTCTGTTTGATAATCTTAAGATTGCAAAATCAGATTCTTATAGAAACCATCTGAACAAATACAATACTATCTTTATAGATATGCAGCAGTTTTTGAGCAATGCGGATAAAGATGTTTCAAAGATGCTGTCCAATCTTGAGTCTGAAATTAAAAATGAATTAAGAGCTCTTTTCCCAGAACAGGAAATTGCTGAGGAGAGAAAGCTTAATCAGATCCTTTCAGATATATATAGCAGGGAGACGGAAGCTTTTGGCAAAAGTAACGGTTTTGTCTTCATCATAGATGAGTGGGACTGCATCATGAGAGAAAAACAGACTGATGCTGAAGGAATAAAGCTATATCTTGATTATTTGCGAGCTTTGTTCAAAGACCGCTCCTATGTGTCCCTTGCCTATATGACAGGTATTCTGCCTATCAAGAAATACGGTACTCACAGTGCTCTTAACATGTTTAGAGAATTCTCTATGACAGAGCCTGGTGAATATGCTCCTTTTGTTGGCTTTACAGAGGAAGATGTAAAGGAGTTATGCATTCAGTTCAATGCAGACTTTTACTCTATGAAAAAATGGTACGACGGTTATATCTTTGATAACGATCTGCACCTTTACAATCCTAATTCTGTGGTCGAGTCTCTTTTAAGAAAGAAGTTTTTAAGTTACTGGTCTCAGACTGAAA
>ONFP01000119.1 GCA_900317105.1 uncultured Succinatimonas sp.
GTAACAGTTGCCTATTAGGTACCTATTTTTTCAGTTGATAAAAAACTACACTTCTAGCAACGAATTTTGTTAAGGAGTGTGTCACCATGGCAACAATTAAAATTGATCCTAAGACAACCAGAGAGATCATTAAAGATATCACCACCTCTACTCTTAGTGCATATCAGCTTGGCCACAAGTATAAGCTCAGTAAAATGACTATTGACCGCATTGGCAGAGATCATCTTGGAACAGACATTTATTCTAGAAGAGAGAAGCTTGCCTTTGCAAGTCTTTGTGTCCAGATAAAAGAGTTGCGAGACAGAAATTATTCTCTGTCTTCAATTGCTGATCAGCTAGGTATCTCCAAATCAAGTATTTTTGATATCAGCAAAAAGATGAAGAGCCAGGCCTCTGAGGAGTTTTCTTCTGCTGAGAAAAATGAGGTGCAGGTGATTTCTATTGAATCTAAAGTTGAGGATAGTTCTAAATTACCAGCGGCACACACCACAACACCCGTAGCTAAAGAAGAACATCCCGTAAAGACAGATAACTTCAACTCCAGAACTTATAATCGCTGGTATCCTCAGCGAAACAGTCATCATTCAAACAGACCAAGACAAAACTTTAAAAATAGCCGAAGTCCACATGGCTATATAAAAATCAAATTCAATGACATTCTAATAACCTTTAACCCTGCACAAAGGGAAGCAGAGGATGTCATTACCAGAATCCTCAGCGGAATAAATTCATAGGGAGGAAAAAATGTCTATTTTATCCGAAACCGGCAGAATCTATATGGTTCGTGAACCAGTTTGTGGTCGTTTTGGCATGCACAGACTATTAGCAATGATTTCCTCAAACTCACTTGGTGTCAAATGGAATGGGATCGATGAGATCACAGTGGTTACCTTCAATAAGCGTAAAACGATTTGTAAGATACTTCATATAGATCCCTGCGGTGTGGACTGTACAACACGTATTCTTAACACAGGCAGATTCCAGGTAATGCTTGATGAGGAGCAGATACCTATTCATTTGACTCGCGACGAGTTGGAGACACTTCTGATGGAGGGGACAGCGCCAGACAAAGCTTTTCCTCTCAAGATAGCCTGTTAACTGAAACAGAAACTATAGTGCATAGTTTAAATTCAAAAAACATGTATAGTTTTTGGATCTATTAATCACTCTGTTTTTTCAGTAAGATAGTAAAACTATTTTTACTTTCAGACCTAAAGAGCATGATTAAGTTTTTCAGAAAAAGAGCTAAGAAATCACCTTCCGGAACTAAATCCGGAGATATAGATTTTTCCTCAATGACAAAAGAGGAAATAGCTGCCTATTATGAAAAAAAGATGCAGCAACAGGCTGAAAATCAGACCAAAATCATTCAGAATCTCAGAGGAGAGCTTTCAAAAAGCAATGAAAAGCTGCAAGCTCAGGAGAATACCTTAACTCAGACAAGAGTGCAGCTTTCTACTGTAAAACAGGATCTCAACAATACAGAATCAAAGCTTAAATCCACTCTCAATGAGCTTTCATTTACAACAACTGAGCTAAATAAAACAAAGGAAGAAATTTCCCAAAAGAAGGAAGAAATATCAAAAAAACAGGATGAAATTTCAAAGCTAACCCAAACAGTTAACAGTTTCAAAGATTTAATGACTAATGCATTGGATAACGTCCGTGAGCGTCATTACGATTTCTTTGACTGCCTCAAAGATGAAAACATCCCATCGGTTGACATCTATAACCTCAAATCACTAAACATTTACTTTGAGGGACTGATAACCTGCCTCTTAAACAGTCTATCTGCCCTTTACACTCATCGCAATGTTGCCCTTGGTCTGGGAACCTCTGAAAAAACTAAGAAAGGACAGGCTCTACCGGACAATGAGGATTACAGTTCTGATGCAGAAGCCCAGAAATATGGAGCTTCTGAGCTTGAAAAAGCTGCGACATTTACCCGAGAAGATCGTGATGAGAAGGATTTTGAAGAACAATCCTCTGAATTAAAGGTTCCTGCAGATAAAATAAAAGCAGCTTCTGTTAAAGACAATCCTGAAGGACTGACACCAGAGCAGGTTGATAATGTGATCTTGTCTGGCTGTACCACCAGAATAAAATCAGGAACAGAAGGTCTTTCAGAAATAACCTCTCTAATTAAGAATTCCGCCGAAGAATTCAAAAATGATACCAGCAGTCTTAATGAGACCTTAAGAAAAGAAAAACACTATGTCTCCACAACCTCCGGTAATACAGTTGCAGGCATTATCTCCTTCGGTGGTAAACAGGATATTACAATGTACTGCGAGGAGTGTGGTTGTCAGCGTGACTTCAAATATCTGCATAAGAACAAGCGCATTAATGAAACTCTGACTGCGGATGGCAGTCTGCAGAATATCAGAAAGGTTCTGACTTCTGTTCAGCTTGTCAGGTGCTGCACCTGTGGAGCTCAGTATGAACTCAATCCAGCTGAATTCACTCAGGTTAGTTTTACCAGAAATTCTGCCTCCACGGTTGAGAATTCAGACAAGGCTTCGAGTGCATCCAAGACAAGTTCCGAACACGTTCAGAACATGTCAGAGACACAAACGGGACTCGTTCAGAACGCGTCTAAGACAGATAAAACCGCTAATGAATCAGCTTTAGCTGATACTCCACATTCAGATTCAGATGCAGATTCTGTAAGCAATACAGCAATAGTCCAGCGCGAACGAAAGAAGCTTTACAGACAAATCAGAAATACTCAGGACGCAGTTACCGACAACAGTCTGCCTTCAGAGAACGCTTTTATCTATAAAGACGGAAAGCTTCCTGTCATCAATCCTTTCGGTTTTAACGCCGAAGTTTTTGGTCATGCGCCTGCCTTTATAAAATCAAAACTCTCTACAGCATTATTTGCCATCTGCGGAACCCAGTTTTCCCAGCTTGGAGCTCCTAAGAACAGAATATTCTGTTACTTTGAAGGAAACGGCTTTGACCTAGGAAGAGAGCATTTAACAGGCGCAATCAACGCCTTCGCCAGAGCTTATCTGCATTCTGTTACCAAACAGATTAAAAAGGATATCCTGTGCAACTGTCCTGTCATTATCATGGATGAGAGTACATTGAGGGTAAATGAGACCGCCAGAATAAAGCAGACAGAAGGTAAAGGCATCAAATCTCAAATCTGGACTCTGAATTCCTCCTGGACTTCAGCATTACAGGCTTCCTGGTACTGTGTATCTCCATCACGCAGTGCTGATGT
Organism: uncultured Succinatimonas sp.; assembly: GCA_900317105.1. Taxonomy (GTDB): domain Bacteria; phylum Pseudomonadota; class Gammaproteobacteria; order Enterobacterales; family Succinivibrionaceae; genus Succinivibrio. Next base: position 3,230 of record ONFP01000119.1, read on the forward strand.
GGTAATTGATATACTCAAGAATAATTTAAAAAATCAGGACGGCAATGTTGTAACAAAATACCTGCTAACAGATGGCTATGCAGGATATGATGCCGGCATCAAAGAGTTAAATAAAATTGAAGGCGTATTTCTGAAGAGCTGCCGCTGTATGACTCATGGAAGACGGGGTCTGTGGAAATACTTACGCAATAACAGAATGCTTGATATATACAGCCAGCTGTTGCCTGAAAGCTCCTCTTTCTTTGATTTCAAGGATAATCTGGAGAAGTACCGCCAGACTAAAAAAGGAAAGAAACTGACTGATAACAGTGTAGCTCTGCTGATCATATTCTATCTGATAAACGCTCTGTTTGTTATTGACTCCTGTGTAGTCAGAAAGCATGACTATATCTGCACCACCGAAGAATTTAAACAGGATTTACTAAAGGCCAGAACTAAGTATTCGCGACCAATTGCAGATACTCTGTTTGATACCATCAGACTTTATATTGCCAACAATCCTAAAATTATTGTACCTAGAGTATCTAAAGAGGGTGTAATCAGATTTACTCAGAATAAACGTTATCCTGAGTCTGCAGCCCTTATTTATCTGCTCAACTATGAAACTGAGCTTAAGCGCTTCACTGAAAGTGCGGATATTGAGCTTTCAACCTCTAAAGCAGAACGCAGTCTGAAGTTAGGAATCTGCTCAAGAAAAGCATTCATGACAATTGCCTCAGAAGATGGAGGACATGCCTTCGCTGATTATCAGACCATTGTTAACACCTGTATTTTAAACAGAGTTCCTGTTCTGTCCTATATAATCTGGCTAGTTGCAAATATTAAATACCGCATGCAGCTTTTAGAACGAGAAGGTCGAGGCTGTGCTATGGGGCTGACCATGCCAAAGAAAGAAAAATTCGTTGTGACACATGCCGATGGCTCTGTGACTAAGGAGCTTATAGCCATGTATGACAAGCGTAACTTCATAGACTTTGACAAGATTGACGTTAAAGGGCTAGCTCCTTACGATTACAGAAGATACCTTGATGAGAATAATCCAAGACTCTAACTTACCTACCCAAGATTAGAGTGTTACTCTATTCCTCAAATCTCCGCTTAATCATCACTTTTTAAAGAAAAACACGTTATTCTGGCAGATCCTCAGTGTCATTTAGGCTAGAATAATTGAAACAGGTCCCCATTGATCTTAGATCAGATCCTGACCAAAAATCGAGGTACCTAATAGTTCACTGTTAC
>ONFP01000124.1 GCA_900317105.1 uncultured Succinatimonas sp.
TACCGGAGGTACTGGATTTAGCCATACTGGTTTTGCATTCAATAAGGCTCCAACCGCAACCGGTATCTCATTCTGCAAAACAAAAAACTTCTCAGCATGAGCTACCGCGTAGGCATAATCAGCACGTGATGAGTTAAGCTCCTGATTAAGCAGAGGCTTATCTGAGATCAGAAAGTTATAAACATGCTCTTTACGCTTCTCTAAAAGTTCAGAGACTTTTGCAAACTGACTACGATTGGAGGAATCAACCTCAATCTGTTCACCGCTTTTAGGAGTCAGAAAATTTACATACTCGCCATCGACAACAGGCTGGGCCAGTATTGCTGAATATTCCTGACCAAGCTGCTGTTCAATTTCTCTGTCCCATTGTGCAGCATGAGGTGCATAAGCTAATACCTGAGGTGAAACTTCCTGTCTTTTGCATCTGAATATTCGTAGCATTTATTATTTTCCCTTTCCAACCTTGCTGCACTCATCTGTCCATAGCTTGTGGTTCTTGGCAGAATCCTTTGAAAGCTTCTTGTATCCATCCAGATGATGATAATAGGTATCTACATAAGAGTCATATTTTGTATTTGAACCAAAAGCTTCCTTGGCATTTTTTAGCTGAGATTTAAATATACCCATGCTGTAGTTCATACGGGCGTTAGCCATGGTATCTCCGTAGTAAGTCAGTATCTCCTTTAAGGAAGCCTCATTTAATGCAATATTCGAATTAACTGACTCAAGATTCTTGCAGCGATCTTTAGATGACTCACACTGTTTTTTCACAACGTTCAGAAGGTTTCTGTAATAGCCCAAGGTATTGGCACCGTCATTTACAGTCTTGCACAGGAATCCGCCTAATCTGAGATTTGCAGTAACAGCAACCTCCTTCATAGACTCAGCCTGAGCATTGGCAGTTGTAATCTTATCCTTGAGGTCCTTAAGCTCAGCTAAAAGTTTTGAATTGGAGGAATTCAGAGAATCATTTAATGACATCAGACTCTCATTGAGCTTCTGAAGCTTGTCACTCTTTTTTTCAAGGTTAGAGTTAAGCGCATTCAGAGAGGAATTCTGTTCCTTTAAGCTGTCGGTTTCCTTCTTAAAGCTCTCCTGAGCTTTTTTGCTTTCAGCTTCATACTGTTCAATACGCTTTTTGGCTGAAGCAAGAACATTATCAGATTCATCCTGAGGATCATGATCACCTAGAGATTCGACATCAGAATTGAGTTTTTTAACCTCATCGGTATTCTGAGCCACAGGAACAGAAAGCACAAATCTTGTGGAGGTATCATTGGATATAACATCAGCACCGTTTACATACAGAGGTTTTTCTGTACGGAAGGAGCTGGCTAAAGAATCCTTAGGGGTTAAAAAGCTGCCGCCACGAACGCAGACGCCACCGGACAAACCTAGGAGTCTTCCGGTTCTTACAGCCTTAAATGGTTCTAGAATCATTTCCTGAGCGTTACCAAGCATGTCATAAAGTCCCAGAGGATTAGGCTTTTTCAGTCCGGCAAGCTGCAGTTTTCCATTCGCGCTCTGAGGCCCGTCATACCAGGCATACAAGGATAAATCATCATTTTCCATAGGAGGCAGATTAGCTTCAAACTGACTCTGAGTTACTGCATTACCACCGCGGGCAGCAAACTCCCATTCATCATCAGAGGCCAGTCTGGCGTAGGCCACGGTATTATTCTCTGACTTGAAACTCTCCTTTGACTGCTGAAGAAACAGCGAATAACTGTGAGCCGCATTCATAGCATCAAAATATGAAATCTTTACTGCAGGCAGTCTTGATAGCTTGTTAAGTTTCAGAGAAGAACACTTGTCTGAGTTGATAAGAGCCTCATACTGTCCGGCCATAAGCTCATACTTTGCCATCAGAAAATAATAGCCCTTTGAATCATGGAGTGAGCCCTGAACATATCTAAGATTAGGATTCTGAGCCATAGGTGACTTGTTCTGGGCAGAACCTGCATTGTAATTCTTATCCTTAATTTTTTTAGGATCATTTGAGGTATAAACTTTTTTAAAAACCATCACCCTGTCGCAAGGCATAGGTATAACCACATCGTCCTTCTGAGGATTTGGATTAAAGATTTTTACTGCCTCGTCACTGCAGTAGGCATTTGCACTTAGAGCAAGAGAAACTGCCGCTGCAATTTTTCCTATTTGCTTAAACATTTCTTAAACTATCCGCAACCTTAAGATTCAAGACCTTGAAACGACATAGAACCATACTTACAGCTACACAGATAAGCACAGTCAGAATGCCGCCAGTTATCACATGAGACAAGGTAAGAATACTTACCAGAGTATCTGGACCTAAAAGGTCTTTAAAATAAAGATTAAAAGTAAACATTCCCGCGTAAAACAGTCCAAGTGAACACAGATAGGCACAGACTGAGAGAATAAAATTCTGAATTATGACAATAAAGAAAACTCCGCTCTTTGACATACCGCTTAAAAACAGCAGCGCAAAAGTTTTCTCAAGTCTTGAAAGATTAGTAAATATAAGACCAATCGTTGCCATTACGCCACCTGCTATAGACGTCAGCGCAATAGTGGTAAATATAAAGGAAAGCACCTTGGAGATTGCCTTCAGATTCTCTACAGAGGCAAGCTTGTCTGTAATTGAGTAATTCTGACGAAGCATTCTCGATACAGGTTCCAAATCACTTAAATTTTTCACATATATTCTGGCCTTGGCAAAGGTCTGTCGTTGTGTATTCGGATTGGCCCCGTCAGAGAAAACCGGAGGGTCAAAGCCATCGCGATAATCTTCCATATAGACCAGAGTATTGAAATTTACCAGAATAGTCTTGTGAGGCAGAAGCTCCTTTTTGATTATTCCCTTGAGAGTAAAAGGAACAACTGCATTAACTGTTTTATTGTCTGTAATTCTGGAGATTACAAATTTAAAGTTATCCCCTACCTTAAGTCCTAAATCCTGAGCAGTAGTTTCTGACAGGTAGGCTTCAGTCTCAGACAGTTCACCGTTCAGTCCCATTTCCCTGACAATTGGATCACCAATGCCTGTAGGAAGAGTCTCAAGATTCTGAACAATTCTGCCATTAAAACTGATATTAGCAGTTACACTTAAAGAGCGGGTTAGAGGCATCACAAAACTAATATGGGGATTGCTGCTAAGCTCATCAAAAAACTGCTGATCCAGTCTGTAACCAGACATCATTCTGATTTCAAGATTTGAAGGATTTGAGCTTAATTTATGCTCAAGATTTGAAATGATGCCAAAGCGCAGAGAGAAAAGCAGAAGCAGAGGTGCAATCACAGCACAGAGAGATGCAACGATACAGATGCTGATAATCTTGTCAAATCTGAGAGAGCACAGAGCAAGCTTTAAGATCATACTGACTCCCTGTAGACAAAAATACCTCTCTGAGAGTCATCTGACTCGTAGTCCAGAACACTTAGAGAGTGTTTTCTTACAAGTGCCAGATCATGGGTAACCATAAGTACGCACATACTGTATTTTGAACAGACCTCAAGCATGACAGAAATCAGTTTGTCTCCATTCTGAGGATCAAGAGATGAGGTTGGCTCATCAATAAACAGAATCTTTGGATTGTGGCAGATACTCTTGAAGAACACCGCACGCTGTCGCTGTCCGATAGACAGCTCATGAGGATAAAGGTCAAGAACGTCGCTAAGTCCAAAATCCTCAAACAGAGCAAGAGAATTTCTCAGAAGAGAGTCTGTATCGTCTGTCTTTAAATTCAGCTTCTTTTTAGAGATGCCAGAGATATCTATCTGAAATTTAAGGTTTTCTTTTATACTAAGATAAGGAATCAGCCCACCGCTCTGAGGCATATAGCCCATGAGAGCAGAACGGATAAGACGTCTTGCTTCGGCTTTTTCTGAAAGGACATCCTTATCATCAATAAAGTATTTACCAAAGCTGCTGTTGTCTCTTAAAAGGGCCAGACACTCTAAAAGAGTGGATTTACCGCAACCTGAGACACCAGTTACAGCCAGGACCGAGCCTGGCTCCATCCTAAGGGAATCAAGGCGAATGGTATACCCGCTCTTTTCATCTCTTTTAGGATAGCTAAAAGAGAAATCCTTAACTTTTAAATAAGCATCCACTTATGGAAGAACCTCTAGAGGAATTGGATATACAGCCATAGAAGCATCTTCAGCAGGGTTTAGCTTAATCCATCTTGCA
>ONFP01000198.1 GCA_900317105.1 uncultured Succinatimonas sp.
AGTTTTTCGCCAAATCCTTGTGAGAACTTTTAAAATTACTAAAGAATTTGCCATCGTGATTCACTTTTAAAAATACCAGTTATTTGAATCGGTAATTCATGATTTTCTCGTACTGTTTCTGAGTTAAAAGCGCGGATTTGACCGGTAGTTTTGTAAGCTCAGAAATCTTATTCAAAAAGTCGGATTTTGTCAGAAGATTTACATACTTACCGTTGCATTTAGCCAACTGAAAATCTCTGATAAATTTAAAAATTGCCTGGTATGAATCCTCGTCGTTCAGCTCGTATATTTGCAGAATTCTGGTAATGAGTGTTGCTATATAGCAGATAAGGAAGTGACCAAATATTGTGCTGCTTTTCTGCAGATATACCGGTCTTGCATCAAGCTCCGACTTCATAATTCTGAAGCTTTCTTCTATACGCCACAGATTATGGTAAATGCGGTAAATGTCATTGTCGGAAAGCTTTATCTCTGACGTAACCATAAGGTTGAATCCGCATAGCTCTTTATCTTCTTTTAATTTTTTAAGATTTAATTCGGCACGGGCTTTACTGCCGTCCCTGCCTTTAAAGCTGACGTATTTACTGCATTCCCCGTATTCGTCCTTCGCCGCTCTTGCCAAACTAAGTTCTCTGGCCTTATTTTCCAGCTTTTCTATCTCGGCAAGCTGTTTTCTGGCAAGTGAAGGATTATACGTAACCACTCGTTTTTCAGTTACTTTGAAGCCAGTCTTAGTCCCGTTGTCCTCATAGGAATAATAATAGTCATCAATGCACTCTTTGATGCGGTAGAGTACATTTCCTTCAGAGTCCTTTATATCCCTGTAGTCATTAGGATTAAACAGCCATGTCTTTTCTGTTTCAGGCAGCATTTTGCATGATTTTGAAAAGATGTAGCCGTCTCCGGCCTTAACGGCTGAATGGATGTTACGGGCACAGTTTAAGCCTTTATCTGCGACCTGAACGATTCTGTTCTTTATGTCGTTACTTCTTCTGAGTTCTTCGATGATTTCCCTTATTTTGGATTTTTCTGATTCATTTCCGGGAAACAGTTTAAGACCTATAGGTATTTGATTACCGTCTAACAGCAGTCCCATTCCAACCAATGGTAATGGCCTGTTCTCTTTACTCGGTCCTTTCCTTCTCAGTTCATCCTCACGGTCAATTTCAAAATAAAAATTAGTACAGTCAAAGTAGGCATTATAGGTATCAAGCTTGTATTTCTCATGTACAAGTTTAGTAAAGATTTCCACAAACTTCTCGTAATTATCACCAAAATACGACAATCCTGAAAGGAGCTGGTCATACGAAAAAGAATACTGTTTGTCCAAATACGGAATCACCTCATTAAATGTCTGATATTTACTGCATGGCTTGATGATTCGTGAAAAGAGCAGGGCACAGAACACGTCATAAAGACTGAACTGATAGTTTGTCGTTAAAGAGAGAATATCAATAAAATCCTTTACTCCGAGTTTATTGAGTACTGCATTAACAAGAAAGTGGCCACCAAACTTTATCGGGGCTCTGTCCGTTACCTCCTCGCACTTCTTTCTGTTATCTTCAAAATTTAACTTTTTTACAAGCTCCTCACAGTATGCCACTGGGTCAGTAATTCCCTGTTCCAAAAGTCCGGATCCAGTACCGAAAGACTTATAGGTAACCTGAACAGCATGGCCTCTTTTTGGGTCATGATAACCGTTGACAATAGACAGATAAACACGTCCTTTTTTCACACATTTTTTCAAAAAATAAGCCATAAATTACCCGGTAAAATTATACTCACAATACTCACAAGTTAAATTATACCATAAAAATATTTTGTCAAACAAGCGAAATAATGTGTAAAAGGCTTGTAATTCAAAGGATTGAAGGGTAAATCATACTTTCTACGCTATCAGCGTGAAACGATGTTGCCGTTTCACGTTTTTCACCAGAGAAAGCAAGGAGATTTTTTAAGTAATTAAAAATATTGACATTAAAAATTAAATATGTTTAAATATATTACAAAAGGATATTATTTATGAATACA
>ONFP01000200.1 GCA_900317105.1 uncultured Succinatimonas sp.
TCCTAAATACGGGATTCCTTCAGGAACAACCGGTCCGCTGTGGTTCAGATAGAACTGTCAATTCCTGCGTGCAGATATGCATTCTGAAATATTCAGAACTGAATGTTTTTTGATCGTAAACAGTAATTTTGTGAGATAAAACATGGTTTGTGTTCCCAAGTAGGATAAAATGAATTGGCTCTGTTGTAACAGAGTATTGATCATACATTATTGAATAGAACTTTCCCAATTAATAATACTATATAAGATGTGCAAATATTGAGCACATCTTGTCTCAATATCTTATTATTTGCTCCATATACCAACCAACAACATAATTTCCTCAGTTTTCAGGTAGACATAAAGCCCGTTTTCTCCCTAAATAAATTAAAAAATATCGACAAAATTGTGAAATTTTTCTTGAATATAGTCTAATTATAAGTTATAATTAGACTATATGTTTACGGAGTTTGATATGCCAATACCTAGAGATATTCTTGATGTAGAAAGACCTAAAAATACTGTTGTTATTGTTTACGGAGTAAATAAAGATAAGTACGCTGTCAGACAAAGAGTCGGCTGCAAGCGTGTTAACGGAAAGAATATACCGCTCAATGGACCGACTATCGGACATATCATTAATGGTAAATATGTGCCTAAAAATCAAAATCTAAATATCAATTTATCAAAGAAAAAAGATAATCCGGAATTTAATTTGGACTTAAAGGACTGGGCAAATATTATGCTGTCCAACGAGTTGTTTTCAGGAATATTGGAGGAACTAAAAGAATTATATAGCGAAGATGATGCTCACAGAATATTTGCTATATCTATACTGAGAGTCTGTTATCCAGGAATAAAAGATTATGAGCTAAAGGAATATTATGATAACAGCTTCCTTTCTGAACTGTACCCTAATATATCTCTTTCAAAGAATATTGTTTCCGAGTTTTTTAAAAATCTTGGTAAATTCTGCAACACTATTAAAAAATTCATGCAAAAAAGAGCCGATGAAGTTGGATTAGAGCATCATTTACTAATCGATGGAACATTGAAATCCAATGAATCAAAAATTAATTCATTATCAGAATATTCACGTAAAGCCAAAATTAAAGGAGCAAGAGACATTTCTGTACTGTATGCATTTGATTTTGACAGAATGGAACCGGTATGTTCAAAATGTTACCCGGGAAATATGCTCGATGTTACGAGTTATAAGGACTTTATTGTAGAAAATGGTATAAAAAAAGGGATAATAGTTGCCGATAAGGGTTTTCCATCTTCGGCTGTTCAGGAGCAGTTTGATGAGAATAAGGATTTACATTATCTAAATCCTGTTAAGCGAAATTCAAAATTTATTAAAACTCACAACCTTCTGGACTTTAATCAGATTCTTTCTGGTTTTGAGGGTATTGTCACAGCCAAGTTAGTTTGTCATCAAAACAGTCCACTAAATTGTCAAATTCTCAGCTCTAAAATTTTCCTGAGTAAAAGATCCTAATTTTGCCAGTTGTTGTTGCTCTCTTCCTTTGTCAAAACCTTCTGATTTATAACTTTGCATAACAGTTTGCTCTTACTTTTGCCAGAACGTACTGCCCGTAATTTTGTTAATTTTAACTGCTATTTTATTTTGTACAGAGTTACTGCTCATTTTTTTGTATAGAGTGGTTGCTCATTTTTGCATATGCTATAGAATTGGGTTGCCTATATAAAGGTGTTAACAAGCTGTAAGTTATGGAATATCGGTAAGATCAAATCCTGAGATAATGAAGAACTGTCTGCTGTCGAGGCTGAGAGTGCAGGAACATTTTTTTCGATAAACCCCCTGCACAATGTAGTTTCGACCAGGTATTTTGATCTACCTTTAGAACACGAACGAGAAACTACATGATTATTGTACCATTTTGCAAATGCATTGTAATTACCCGCGAGTTTAAAAAAGAAGATGGTTCTGTTCACATGTGGAGGGATGGATTTACAGATTACGTCAAATTAATCCTTAATCTGGAAGATGGCAGTTGTTGCGATTCTAAGCCATGTCACCTGCAAAAACTAAGATGTTCCAACCCAAACTGCAGTTCCCATCGTGTGCGTAAGGATAATGCAGGTAAACATAAAGATGTACTGCATGAAACGCACGTTATGCTTCCCGATCATGGATTACCAAGGTATGAGGTTCAAGCCGGTAACTTCGATGATTTTCATCTTATTGCGGTACAAATATCCAGCTATGTTCAGAAGATGCGGGAGGCCGGTAAACTCAAAGAGCACTTTCATCTCACCCATAAGCTGTTCCTAAAAATTTTAGGAAACAATCCCGTAACAAAGAATATGCTGCAGCGCTATCAAAGCAATCTTAGGTATATTTACGATTGTTTTTTCAGCCGTGGCCGGTGGAGTAAGCTGCTGAATATTACCGAAGTGATAAAGAAAGCCGGCGCGGCCATAATCCGTTCACTTGAAATCCAGAACTCCAGCTGTTCAGAAATGAATTTTGAACGCCGGTCCAATCCGGTGACCTCCAATCCGCCACCTCCGATTTCCAAAATCTTACTGTCCATGTGCTCTTACAAAGTCCGAACATTATCCAAATCACCGAAACACTCTTTAGGGTATATAGCCAGGATAATATGCCCTGCCGGGAGATTATTAAGCCCCGGAGGTTAGATTTTAAACAGTTACCAATAAAAGGGGAGAACTATGACTTTAACAGTACCTAAAATTCAAAACCGGAATGAATCAGCTGAGTCATTCCGACTGCAGATTATTGCGCCTGTTATCAGGATTAACAGAGAAACAGAGGAAGGACGCAGGGAATTCAGAGATCAAATTGCACAGATAGCCTCTGAATTCAATCTGTCGGAAAGAACCCTGAAACGGTGGATTGAAAGATATGAAAAAGGTGGACTGCCCGGACTGCGTAATCAATATCCGAAGGTTCGCTCCGACTGCCGGCTGTTCATCAAATTTGAGTCACTGATGAATGAGGCCAAAGTAATGAGGATGCACACTCCGACCATCAGTGTAAAGGAAATCATACGCTGTCTGGAATCCCGTCATCCGAATCTTACCGGTATAGTCAAACGCAGTACTCTGCAACGGCACCTGTTTGAGGAAGGTTTCGGACGCCGTACGCTTCTGCAGGAACGGGAACAGAACGGCAGAGCCTTTTTCGGACGTTACCGCAAGGAACACCGGATGGAGCAGATTCAGGGAGATGTGAAAGAGCCGCCAAGAGGTGTTTGTGTTGATGAAAACGGTATGCCCGTAACACCGTATGTGCAACTGTGGATGGATAATTACAGCAGGAAAATACTATCGTGGCGGATCGGAACCAATCAGCAGGATACCATTGCATTAAGCAGTCTGCGGCAGTTGATTGAAACCCACGGGGTTCCAGCTTCAATACTGACTGATCAGGGCTCCATATATAACGGCAAGGCCATGCTTCACTGTACCCGTACACTTGGAATTGTTCACAAAAAATCGCGCCCTTACAAACCACAGAGTAAGGGCGCACTTGAACGAGTCAATGAAACTCTGGATGATCTGTTCATCCCTTTTGAGAGTATGACAGATGTAAGGTTTGACGCATTCAAGGAAATTGTTGAAAACCGCATCCGTGAATACAACAGCGCAAAGCACTCGGCACTGGTGGAATACGACAGTTCCAACAATAAAACCATTCTATCACCGGACGAGGCTTTTGAAAAGGATTCTGCCATAACTGCCAGAATTCCTGATCCGCAGCAAATTTTGCAAATCAGGTGAATTTGCAGTTATCAGTACCTCGCTGACCGATAGAACGGTCCGTCAGGTAATTGAAAATACCAAAGAGGAGATTGAACGCGGTGCTGATGTATATACTTTCCATGAGTTGACTCCGTTCGTTCCTAAATCAAATGTAAGATTTAAAGATATTGCCGGCTCTGTTCAGACAAAGAAGAAAAAGGACATGCTCAAAAATCTTCCGCAAATCCCGGCACAGGTTGAACGTCAGGCCAGGGAACTGTTGAAGAGTCGAGGACTGTACAAAAATGAGGACATCTTTATGAATACACAGCTGCCGGCCATTCTTTTTACTCAGCAGATTAACCAGAATCTTCAAACAGCACCGGTGTACGGAGGGGCCGTATCTCTGCCTGAAGTTTCTTCAGACGAAAATCTTGAAACCGCTCCAACCGCGAATGAAGAGCCGTCATGCAGTCCGACCGGTGGAACGCAGGCAGAACTGCCATCCGGCGTTGATAACAAAGAGTTCGATTTTGATGAAGAAATTGATTTTGATTCTGACAAATCGCTTTACAGCCGTAATATAGGAGAATAAACAAATGGCAGCCAGTGATTTTCTTTCCTACTTTTCTATGAAAAATATGCCGTTCACAACCAGTATCGGTACCGATTTTCTTTATAAAAACCCTCTGCAGAATGATGTAAAACAGAAACTCGGGCTTACCGTAGACAGTAATTCCTTTGCACTGCTTACCGGCCGTCCCGGTATCGGGAAAAGTACGGCATTAAGATTGTTTACCAGTTCGTTGAATCCTGATAACTATCTGATATTTTACGTATCTATTTCCAACCCTACACCAAGATGGCTGTACACTGTACCTTTGGAAGCTATGGGAGTCAAACCGCATATCTATGTAAATGATGCCCGCAGACAGTTTCATCAGGAGATCATGATTCAGAAAAAGACCTACAACCGTAAAGTCATTATGATTATCGATGAGGCCCATCTGCTTACTCAAAGCTACCACAAGTACAACCAGCTGGAAGAAATCAGGTTCCTGCTTAACGGAGAGGATAAATACGACTCCGGCTCACCGCTCAGTCTTATTCTGGCAGGTCAGAGTGAAATATGCGACATACTCAACAATGAAAAATGCACCGCCATTACTCAGAGAATACAGTATGTTTGTAATCTTCAGCCTTTGAAAAATGAGCAAATCGGACCGTACATTACCGCTCATCTGAGATGGGCCGGTGTAACAGAACAGTTATTTTCATCGGAATCTGTAACACTGCTTGCCGAACTGTCGGAGGGGATACCGCGAATGCTCAACAAAATCTGTCTGCATTCACTTAACTATGCTGCGCTTAAAAACGCCCGCATGGTAACTCCTGATATTATTGAACTTGCGGCAGGTAACGAGGTCATCGAGTTCATGCTAAAAAACGGAAAACTCGGTACCTCTGACTAATCTGAGCTATCACATTTACAGAAGCAGAGGCTCGACACCGGCTGACAGATCGTTTCGAACGGCTGTCAGCTTAATTAACTTACTGGTTACAAAATAAACAGATAATCAAATGTTCGAGGGGAAAAACTCGAACATTTTCCCCATCCCCATACCACGGGCCTTAATACGGTCCGGACAAACTTAAAATCTATTACTTCTGACATTCAAATGGG
>ONFP01000127.1 GCA_900317105.1 uncultured Succinatimonas sp.
AGAGTTTTATTCTGAGTTTAATGTATCTTTTTGAATCTTTTTTCTTTCTGCTTAATCTCCTTTGCAGTTTTTCTATATTTTCATAAACAGGATTCAGCCTGTCTTTTAATGACGGTATGTAGTTCTCATCTGATAAGGTGGCAAATCTGACCACTCCCATATCAATACCTACAGCTGTATTTAAATTAAGTTCCTGTATCATAGGATTTAATTCAAACTCTGTCTGAACAGAGATATACCAGTCACCATGATTAAGTGAAACTGTAACATTCTTTGGTTTACCAAAGATGTTTCTGGATTTACGGTACTTCACCCAGCCTATCTTGGGAAGCCATATCTTCTTTCTGTCTTCATCAAGTTCAAAGCCCTGAGGAAATCTGAAGCTGTTATGAAGAACCTTCTTTTTGAATCTTGGTAAACCGCCTTTTCCTTCAAAGAATCTATGATAGGCTCTCATCAAATCCTGAGCTTTCTGCTGTAAAGCCTGAGCAGGACATTCCTGTAAAAAAGGATATTCTTTCCTTAAATCAGGAAGCAGATAGTTTAATCCTGTAATACCTTTATAGCACAAAGGTCTGAAACTAAGCTTCCTTGCTTCATCCCTGTTTAAGGCTTCTCCATTACTCTGTCTGGAATCTATTTCCTCAAGATATTCCCTGAAGTCTTCCCTGCATTTGAAGAGTAAATGGTTATATACAAATCTGGTACAGCCTGCAGCCCTACTGAAAAAACGTCGCTGTTCTCCATTAGGCTCAAGCTTAAATTTAAAAGCAAGTTTTGCTAGATTTGTATCTGCCATATATATAGTTATTATTTTTAAACTTTATTAAACAATATATATATTATAGCATACTTTTTGGCCGTTATTTATAAGATTTAATTTTAATTATAAAGATTTTATATGTATTTATAATAATAAATATGACTACTTAGTGTTTTAACATAAGTATGCTATATAATCAAAATATCTAAATCAACATAGTAAGAATAAATAATATATTATATTGTTCAAAACTGAATGATGTATATGTTTTATATGATAATTATCTAGTTAACGGAGGTGATCGTAATTTAATACAGATGTTGAGTAGCGTTATGGAGAACTGACGCTTCTCAAATAATGAATTATTTAACTTGTCTAATCTTCAGAATTTTTGAGAAGATAAACTTGAAATTAGTTCTCTTTATGCCCATATATATGACTGAGACTTTCTGAAAAATTGATAGGTATTTTTAATTTTGAGATGCATTTTGCACGAGAATTTCTAATATATTATGCAATTTCGCTTCAAAATGTGTTCTAAGCCTACAAGCTTATGTACAAAGATTTTTGCTTTATTAAAAAATGATATAATTCTCTGTGCTTAAAGATATCTAATTCAATTTAAGAAAATTTTCTGAGATTTAGCCTTTTTCCTAATAAATTAGGTTTGAATCTTTATAATCAGATCTGGATAAAACAATCTGATAGTCCTAATCCACGTTTATGGATGGGGACGTCACTTTAAAGTAGTTAACTATATAATGACTGAAACCAAAACTATAAAAAAATCTTCTCCTAAAAAGAAGACTGTAGAGAACAATGAAATGATCCTGCCTCTTATTACCTTAAGAGCGCTGATCATCACACCTAATTCTAAGCTTCAGATTACAGCAGCTCGTGAGAGTTCAATTGCCGCTTTTGAATATGCAAAAGAGCAGGAAGGTGCAAATATTGCAGTTTTCTGCCAGTTGAATGAGGTTGACGAAAAACCTGATTTCAAGGAGTTACATAAGACCGGTGTTCTATGTACTCTTCTTAACATGAAGAAAAAGGACTCTAATACCTATCAGTGTCTGATTTCAGGTTATACCAGAATCAAACTTTTAGAGGTAATAGATGAGCCTGGTTCCTCATTTAGAAAAGCTCGTGTTCTGGTTCTAGAAGAGCCACAGCTTTCTCCTAAAGATGTAAATGATACCTTAAGTGTCCTTAAATCCTGTCTTGAGTACTCAATTGAAAGCTCTGACAAGACTTCTCGTGCCTTAATAGAAGACAGTGTTCCAAAGCATCTGGTTACAGCAATCCTAGAAGAGTCTTCCTTATCAAGACTGACTGATATGCTGACTCAGATCTTAAAGCTGGACAGTCAGACCAAATTTATGCTGCTCTCAACTTTAAATCCGATTGAGAGAGGCCGTATTATTATCAGTCTGTTAAACGGCTACTCCTATAAGTCCGAGCTTGAGAATCACATCATTGATCTTGCCAAACGTTCAATGGAAAAGAATCAGAAGGAATACTTCCTTTCTGAACAGCTTAAGGCCATCAAGAAGGAACTTGGAATTACTCTGTCCGAAGAGGATGATATCCAGAATCTGGTTACCCGTAATGAGAATCTGAATGCTCCTGAATATGTCCATAAGCGAATTGAGAGAGAAATCAAGAAGCTTAATTCCATGAGTGTTAACTCATCAGAGTATTCAATTGTCAGAAACTATGTTGAGACTTTATTGACTCTGCCATGGAATTACGGCACCTCAATTAACGTTGATCTGAAGAAGGCCAAAGAGATCCTTGATAAGGAACACTATGGTCTGACCAAGGTTAAAGACAGAATTTTAGAGTATCTGGCTGTACAGGCTCGAGCAGATAAGCTTCATGGTCCAATTATCTGTCTGATGGGACCTCCAGGTATCGGTAAAACCTCATTAGGTAAATCAATTGCAAATGCAACCGGCAGAAAGTATGTTCGTGTTGCTCTTGGCGGTGTTAATGACGAGGCCGAAATCCGTGGTCACAGAAGAACCTATATCGGAGCTCTTCCTGGAAGAATTATATCCAACATGGTAAAGGTTGGTGTAAACAATCCTTTATTCCTGCTTGATGAGATTGATAAGGTTTCCGCCTCTGCTCATGGTGATCCTTCTTCAGCTCTGCTGGAGGTTTTAGATCCAGAGCAGAACTCAACCTTTGAGGATAACTACATTGAGATTGACTACGATCTGTCCAATGTAATGTTTGTTACAACCGCTAACTCCTACAATATTCCTGGTCCTCTTCTGGACAGAATGGAGATTATTGATCTTTCCTCATATACAGAGGATGAGAAGTTCAATATTGCCAAGGAGCATCTACTGCCAAAGCAGTTAAGACATGCTCATGTAACAGATAAGGAAATCTCAATTGATGATAAGACTCTGCTGCATCTGATCCGCTACTATACTCATGAGGCAGGTGTACGTGAGCTTGAGCGTATTCTAACTGAGCTTATCCGCAAGACCATCAAGGATCTGATGATTGAGCATCCTAAGGCTAAGAAGCTGAAGCATACTTCAATCAATGTGGATGATGTTCACCGTATGCTTGGACCTGAGCGTTATGACTTTACCTCTAAGCTTAATGACAACAAGGTTGGTATTGTTAACGGTCTGTCCTGGTCTTCATTAGGCGGTGATATTCTTCAGCTTGAAGCTGTTGCCAATGAAGGTAAGGGCAAGCATCAGCTTACCGGTAAACTCGGTGAGGTGATGAAGGAGTCTATCTCTACTGCTATTACTGTAGTAAGAACCCTCTCCAAGGATCTGCACCTGAATTCAGATTTCTTTGAGACCTGTGATCTTCACGTTCATGTACCTGAAGGTGCTGTTCCAAAGGACGGTCCATCTGCAGGTGTTGGTATGGTAACTGCTGTTGTTTCAGCCTTGACCGGTAACGCTGTAAGAGCTGATGTTGCCATGACAGGTGAGATTACTCTTCGTGGTGATGTTCTGCCAATCGGCGGTCTGAAAGAGAAGCTTTTAGCTGCAATGCGCGGCGGTATTAAAACAGTGATGATCCCTAAGGAGAACGAGAAGGATCTGTGGGATATTCCTCATGTGGTACAGGAAAAGATGACTATCAAGCCTGTATCCCGCATTGAAGAGGTCTTAAAAACCGCTCTTGTTTCCGATCCATATAAGTTCAAGCCTACAACTATATGGAAGCTTAAGGATAGTAAGAGTACATCAAGCGCTGCCAAAAAGCCTGCTGCTAGGAAAAAGGTTTAAGCTTTAAATCTCCTCAGAAATGAGGAGATTTTCTATGATTAAAACTCTTGTATAAGAGCACAAATTTTTATAATTACACAGGGATG
>ONFP01000157.1 GCA_900317105.1 uncultured Succinatimonas sp.
ATAAAAGAGAAACACTACACCGAATCTCTTGAAGATTACTGTGGCAATATTATTTTAGTTGGCATTAACTATGATAAAGCCACAAAGGAACATTCCTGTATTATTGAGCTGATAAAAAAGAGCTGTTAAACTTAAAGATAAGGAATTCTGATCCAGTATCTTATTGAAGTTATATGGATTAATTACTCCATATCCTTCCTGCTCCTCCTTTTGAGACTTTAACCGTACGATTAAAATGTAGTTAGGAAGGTATATCAGTGTTTACTATTTAACACTTCCCCTGCTACCAACACACCGGTGTAAACCGTAGTCATCAGACCAACATAAATATACTCGCCAACGGTCATGTCTTTCTTTGGCTCTTCCTTTTTCTCTGTATTCTCTGCAAGCTCTGTTTCTACCACGGCAGGTTTTAACAGTTCTGCTTCTTCAGGAGTTCTCTGAATCTTAGGCTGAGAAGAACATGCCAGCAGGTTAAGAAAGGCTGCCAGAGTTATGAGAATAATGAATTTTGACATGAATATTATCCTAATTATTTTGGATTCAGAATAATACCAAGATTGAAGAAAAAAGCAAATATATCTGATTCTTTAGAAGAGAAAACAGAAATGTTTGGTGTCAGACTTTTACAAAATCAGTCTATAAATCAAAGTCAAAGGAGTCGGCATTTCTCCGTTATAAACGGATTATCGTTTCCCTGAACCAGCTCTATAAGCTCATTTCTTCTGCATTCATTCTTGTCTGGTCTGTACTGTTCATTCCAGGCTTTAAACATACGTTCTTCCGCCATCGTTAAAGCAAGGTTATAACGCTGACTCATGTATAGGTATGCTCTGGCAATAATACCTTTTGATCTGTTTGGAGGAACCGCCGTCTTCAGCTTAGGAGAAATTCTCATCTGACACTGTCCATATGTGAATAATGTCTTATCAGAACTGTTTATTCGATTGGTAAAACTGTAGTTGCTTCTGTCACTATGGATCTCTCCGATGGCAGGATACAGATTATGAAGGTCTGACTCCATCTTCGAGAATAGACTGCTGGTAAGCTCGCACTGTGCTCTTCCCTGACCTTTTGGAGCTGACATCCAGCATGGCAAAGTATGTCCAAAGGAGTAAGCGGGAACAATATGCTCAGCCTCAACTCTATGGGCTCTAACTTTATCCTCTCGAACTGAGTAGCCACAGCTGTCAAGTTCAGGTACATATCTATCAGAAGATTTAAAGACAAGCCTGCAGCCACAGTAAAGAGTCGTGGGATTATCAAGACGTGACTCTATAATCGTCAGATCCTGTTTTGCAGATGATATATCTGCAACTGCAGAAAGCGAGGTACACACCATTAGAGTTAACGCTAAAAGAAAGCTTTTCAAAGGCATTCCTCTTTATAAATTAAATTCCCTAGACACCGTTTAGGAAATTCATTAGTTGATTTATAAGCATTTTTTTATTTTAGATTCTCTAGACTCTGTTTAGGAAATTTATCCCTGCCTTCTCTCTCGCTGTTTCAAGGATCTCAAGAACTGTCAGACTTTCCTCGTTAAGCTGTTCTGCAAGCTTAAAGTCTTTATCGGTCGTAATCTTTGCAAATTTTTCAAATTCAAAGATCATTCTGTGTTTGGGCTCTTCGTGAATTAAAACTTCTTTTTTCTTTGCACGTACTGTTGCACCTGAGGCATCACGTGTGGTTGCCTTTGAGCTGTCGGTATAGCTAAGCTCTATGCGGTTAACATCGTTTGGCTTGCTGTCGACAAAAATCTCGCCGTCCTCTCCCTGAATTGATAGATAACATCTGCCATCTGCATCTTTACCTCCGATGCAAACCGCTTTGAAAGTATCATAATCCAGAATCAGAACACCTGACGTATCAATACCGTTAAAACCAAGATTAGGAAAATAATCTATACCTATTGGCTTTCCGAAAAGAGCAACACAGTAGTGGATGTTATATATATTGATGTCAAAAAGAGCTCCTCCGTAATACTCCGGATCAAAGGCATGCTCAACTACTCCTTTCCTGTAGCTGTCATATCTGCTTGAATACTGTGAGTAGTTTCCATTGAACAGTCTGATTTTTCCTATCTTTTCTATAGCTGACTTAAGAGCCTCAAAGGCTGGATTGTGTAGAATTGTAATAGCTTCAAAGAGAAACTGCTGTTTTTCCTTTGCAAGCATGCACAACTCTTTAGCCTGCTCATAAAAGCCAGTTAGAGGTTTTTCTAATATTACATTCTTACCGGCATTAAGAGCTTCTTTTGCATACTGATAGTGTGCGCTGTTAACCAGGCCAATATAGACAGTATCAGCTGACGATTCGGTTAACAGTTTATTATAATCAGTATAGATTTCGGATATCTGATGATCCATTGCTAATTTTTCAGCTTTTGCTTTGCTGTGTTCTCTTGCGTAGATTGCTGTTTTAGATACAGCAGGACAAAATCTAACGGCATACAGAGCATCTTCGATAATCTTTCCAGTACCGATAAAAGCAAGTTTCATTCTGCTCTCCATCAATTTCTTTTTATATTTAAGACTATTATAAACTCAAGTTTTTGTATTTCGATTTTACAGATAAACAGATTTCATATCCTTAATTATTAAAGCGCTGTATTGTTAGACGACTGGCATCGTAACAAGCGACGTCCACCAGCTGTTTTGGCTAAAAAAACATTTCACTTGGTGGTCCTGAGGGGTGGGTGGTGATAAAAACAGCTCATGAACGTTATGATTTACAAGAAAAAGTAATATAAATGGAATGGTGCTAATTTTACGCAATATGTTGGTTGGTATTATTACCAGACAAAACTTTTTTAATAAGATTATTAGGAACTCTAGTTTCCCACATGGAAATTTAAAACAAAACTAGATTTACTCTAGGTTTGATGCTCTTTAAAAACTTGTATTGATTTATTTTTGGGGAAGAGGTGTGATTATAAGCAAAAAAGGCTTATATATCTGATAGATATCGA
>ONFP01000128.1 GCA_900317105.1 uncultured Succinatimonas sp.
AGTGTGTTCTTTATTAACATACAAAGAGCCTGCTCCACCCACAATAATTAGTCTGGTATCGGTTCCTTTTATTAGGTCACATAGCTTTGCTGTATATTCTTTATGTAGATGAAGAGTTTCTGATGTCCAGGTGCCAAAACAGTTTACAACAGCATCAAAACCATTCAAATCATCGGAAGATAAAGAAGCGATATCCTTTACAACCACATTAACTTTCGGATTGGTAACAGTACCTTCTCTTCTTACAAAAGCAGTAACCTCGAAACCTTTCTTTAAGCATTCATTTAGAACTAAAGAACCAGTTTTACCATTTGCAGCAATTATAGCAACTTTCATAATAACCTCTTTTATTGTAACAACGATTGTTACAATAAATAATATTATCAATATTTATAATTGTCAAATATATTAATCCACTTTCATATCTAACTTAATGTATTTAAAATATATTAATATATATATTCGTATAATTCCCCCTAAATAAGATCATATATATTTGTAACTTTAATAATTACATATATAATATTAAGTATATTCAGGAGGAGCTATGCATTTTTCAACAAGATTTACTGTTGCTGTACACACACTACTTTGTATTGAGTATTTCAAGGATGAAAAAAATACTTCAGAATTTATAGCCTCCTCTGTGGGAGTAAATCCAGTAGTAATTAGAAGAGTTCTTGGCCAGTTAAAAAAAGCAGGATTCATTTCAACAGATTCTCCTAAAAGCGGAGCAAAGCTGGCTAAAGCTCTATCTTCTATAAATCTTTATGAGGTTTTCTGCGCCGTAGAAGACGAGAGAAGTCTGTTTACATTCCACGATAATCCTGAACCAAAGTGTCCCGTTGGAGCACATATTCATGATGCACTTGATCTTGTTCTTTTTGATCTTGATGAAACACTCAAGAACAGATTGTCTTCTTACAAACTATCAGACCTAATGACTTCGCTGAATTTCTCGATCAAAAAAGAAAAAAATCAAAAGATAAAAGAGTAATGAAAAACTCCTGCAGGTATATAAGGTATCGAGTTTTTAGCAAAAAAAAATGGCACTACGACAGATTCAAGATAGCTCCCACTTTTTTTAGCAAATCTTCTTTATAAAAGAGGAAATCAAAAAAAATCTATTTTCAAAAAGTTATAGTGAATTCTGTTTTTCAGAAAATACAAATAAAAAAAGACGTACGAGCCAGAGATTACAGGCCCGTACGCCTCATTGCGCTTTTGCTACTAATCGTTTGGCTTGGTAATGATTTTATCTCTTAATCTTGTTGAAACATAAGAGAAAGCAACTGCAGCAATCAGAACAAGGCCCTTTACAACCTGCTGAACGTAATCATTGATGTTACACATCAGCATACCTGTAGATAAAACACCCATAATCAGCACACCGATAATAACCAGAGGTAATTTACCCTGACCACCCATGAGGCTGATACCTCCGAGCACAACAGCGGTAATAGCATCCATCTCAAAACCAACACCAGCTGCAGGCTGACCTGAATTTGTACGAGACAGAAGAACAAGTCCTGCAATACCAGATAACATTGCACAGAATGCGTAGCAGAAGATTTTTACTCCACTGATACTTACACCGGAGAGGCGAGAGGCTTCTTCATTGCCTCCAACACCATATACATAACGACCAATAGGAGTACAAGAAAGGATAAAGATGCCCAGAGCAAAAATGATGACCATCAGAATAACAGGATCAGGAATTCCAAGGAAATAGCCTCTGCCAAAGGCACTCAGTCCTTTACCAAATCCAAATACAGGCAGACCGTCAGTAATCAGATAACCTGCACCACGAAGAGAAGTCATAACACCTAAGGTTGCAATCAGAGGAGACATCTTAAAGAAGACCACCAGACATCCAGAGAAAACACCATAGATAGTTGCCAGAATCAGAGTAACAATAATAGTAACAGGAATCGACCAGCCGGCCTTTAGCAGCAATGCGGCTGTCAGAGAAGAAATACATGCAATCGAACCAACTGACAGATCAATACCTGCGGTTAAAATAACATATGCTGCACCAACAGAAATAATTCCAATTATTGAAACCTGACGCAGAATAGTGGTCAGAGTTGATAAGGAAAAAAAGTTTGATGATGCAAAGGAGAAAATGCCGATTAAAAGAAACAGTATCAGTACAATACCGTAATCTAGCATCCACAGAGAGAAATTCTTATTCATTTTGTTAATCCTTATTCGTTTGATGAATCCGCTTTACCTAAAGCAGATTTCTCCAAAATCAGCTCCTGAGAGAACTGGTCCTTGGTAAGTTCGGCTGTAATCTGACCATAGCCCATTACATAGATACGCTGTGACATACCAATCAGTTCAGGCATTTCAGAACTAATCATAATGATGCTTTTACCGCTGTCAGCAAGCTTACACATGAGGTTATAGATTTCCTGCTTAGCAGCAACATCAATACCTCTTGTAGGCTCATCAAAAATCAGCACATCACATTCTGTAGAAAGGATTCTGGCCAGAACCACCTTCTGCTGATTACCTCCAGAGAGGTTCTTTGAAAGCTGATCCATACCAGGAGTCTTAATCTTAAGTTCTCTGATATAACGCTCCGTCTCACTGCGCTCTTTTTTACCACTGATAACAAAACCACAGGTCAGATATTTAGGCATAGAACTGTAAACAGTGTTCTCCTTAATGGTAAGACTGAGCAGTACTCCCTGAGACTTACGGTCTTCAGGGATCAGACCGATACCTGTACTTAAAGCTTTTCTTGGAGATTTAGGAGTATACTTTCTGCCTTTGAATGTAATCTCACCTGAGGTGAGAGGATCTGCTCCAAATATTGCTCTTGCAAGCTCAGTTCTACCAGCACCAACAAGCCCTCCAAATCCCAGGATTTCTCCTTTGTGCAGTTTGAAGCTTACATCTTTTAGTGCGGCATTCTTAAGATGTTTACACTCAAGGATAACCTCATCTGAATGATTCTTTGGAGAAGGATATTCTCCGGAAATATCTCGACCTACCATCAGAGAAATAAGCTCATTCATCTTAAGAGATTCAACATCACGCATCGTTACGAATTTACCATCCATAAAGATTGCTGCACGGTCGCACATCTCAAAGATTTCCTCAAGTCGGTGAGAAATAAACAGGATGGTACAGTTATTCTCCTTAAGTTTTCTTATAACGTTAAAGAAGATCTCTGTTTCTTTTAAAGTTAGGGATGCGGTTGGCTCATCTAAGATAATGAATTTAGGATTACGGGCAACCGCCTTCAGAATTTCAACAATCTGTTTGTAGGCAACACCGACATCACATACACGTTTGTTTACATCGATGTCGACTTCCATCTGATCAAAAAGTTCTTGGACTCTTCTGGACATTTCCTTTTTGTCCAGCATAAAGCCTTTTTTCAGTTCTCGTCCATAAAAGACGTTCTCTGCAATTGTCAGATATGGAATTAAAGAGAATTCCTGATATACAGCCGCAATTCCAAGTTCTGCTGATAACTGAGGGTTTAGAGATGAGTACTCTTTTCCCTCATAAATGATAGTTCCTGAACTAGGTGTTTCTGCACCGGTCAGCAGTTTTATAAAAGTCGATTTTCCAGCACCGTTCTCCCCACAAAGAGATAAAACCTCTCCTCTGCGGATATCAAAAGATACATTATCTAAAGCCTTTACCTTGGCATAGTATTTTGACAGACCTCGTGCTGAAAGAATTATTTTATCTGACATAATTCCCACCAAAAACAGTGGCCGTTCAAAGATACGGCCACCAAACTCAAATCAGGTTAAATTCGATTAACCGCTTATTGTTAGTATGCAGGCTTGTATTTGCCTGAAATAACATCTTCCTGAGGGACAGGTACGTATGGAAGGAATACTTTCTTTGGTTCTGCAGGTAATCCCTTAGTTGCCATCTCATACAGATACTTGGCACTCTCATAACCACCCTTAAATGGATATAAGTCAACGGTTCCGCGATAGATACTGCCCTCTTCAGCAATTAGAGCAAGAGCTTCCTTGGTGGCATCTCCTGAGAATACAGCCTTGTCAGCACCAACCTTGTCATTTGATACC
>ONFP01000131.1 GCA_900317105.1 uncultured Succinatimonas sp.
GGTTTTTCGATTTCTGATCCTTATGAGTTGTGTTTCGCATTATTTTATCTTTTAGATACAGGTGATGATGTGCCATGGTTGTTTAATGATGGCTTTTCTCTAATGCACTGTGTGATGAAGATGCTGCCTTGGTATGTAGACAAGACTAACTGGGATTCTGATGATTACGATGAATGGTTTTTTAGCGATCTTACTTACAATCGAAACAACTGGCTAGAGCAGAAACAGCCTGATGCGGTAAATTATTTCCATATCAAACACAAGGGAAGAAATGTAACACAGTTAATCTACGACCTTTGTCACGTTGTTCTGCCAACAGGAATGCACCCCTTTGAAAAAGACCGTCAAAGGTTTATTCAGGAAGGTATGGAGGAGGAGCTGGCCAATAAAATCACTGATTTATCTGAACAGCTTTTCTTCTCTGAATTTCAGTCGCAACAAATTGATCTTCCTGATTTTGATTTACCCCCTGATGAAGAAGAGTCAGATGACTTTGAACTTGAGAAAACTGACAGTTTAAATCATGAAGATTTTGACAAGACTGAAGACGGTGAGTGGATAAAACCTGAACCAATAGAATTGGATTTAGATGAGTTAAATGAAGAGGAAACTGAAGAAGATAGAATTGAAGATCTTACAGAGCAGGTGGTGGCTTATCAGAATGAAGTTTCTTCTTTAAAGCAGCAGCTTAAATCTCTGAAAAAAACACTTGCTGTAAGCAGACAGGAACAGCTGAACGAGAAATCAAGATATGAGCATGAACTCAAAGCTCTTCGTCTTGAACATCGTGAGCTGGCAGATCTCAGAGAGATTGTCTTCAACCAGAATTCTGACTCTGAGGCGCAGGCAAGAAGAGAAATCCTCGAAAAGACTTACAGCTACCCATATTCCACTAGAAAACGAACTGTTATCTTTGGAGGGCATGCCTCTTGGCTGAAAGTAATAAAGCCAATGCTACCAGATGTAAAATTTGTTGATGCTGACCAATATGCTTTCAATCAGGATCTTATTAGGAACGCTGATGTAGTATGGATTCAGTCAAACTGTATGGGTCATGCTCAGTTTTCTAATATTATTAGCAAGGTTAGACTGTATGGGGTTCAGCTTAGATACTTTGGTTATTCCAGTGCAGAAAAGTGCGCAGAGCAGCTGGTTACAGAAGATCTTGCTTCCTGACTTGCTCCCTACGCCTATAGAGGCAGGGGAATTCTAGCTGGGAAAGGTTAAAACAAAAGTAGGAGGTATCGTCTTCCTACCTTTTTCATTTCCTGCTAATGACATTCTATAGCTTTTTCTCAATTGCCAAAAAACTTAAGCGAAGTCTTAGAGAATGATCGGTTATCAGTCTGTGTTTAAGAAGATAGCCCCCAACCACGCATAACACCACTCTTCAGATTAGCTATCGTATTACAAATAATCTAACGATGAATTGTTTGTATATACAGTAGCTACGATGAAACTATTTAATCTGTTTGCATCATTAAAACAGGAACTTTCTGTCACTGCAGAGTCCAGGGATCCCTCCAACAGAAACACCGGTCCTATAGTAAAGATTTTCAACAATCCTGAAGATATCGAGTGGCTTTATGCCTATACGCCGGAGTCCCTGCTCGAGAGTACTGAGATAAAACCTCTTATGGATAAAATCAGACTGGCCATGGGCTCCCGTAAAGAGTACTTTGATAAATACCTGTATCCATCAATTGTTCAGGTAGCATTGTATGTGCAGAAACTGCAAGCATCAGAGAGTGCTGCCGGTAAACCTTCCAACGTGTTTGGTCATCATATTTCTGTCGGCGGCTTACTACTTCACAGTCTTGAAACCATGTATTTTGCGCTGAATGACTCCAGACTGGCGTTCTTCAATAAGGGTGTTATGCCTAAGGATAGAGACAGTAATCTTATTGCTTCCAGAATCACCTGTGGCCTCGCAGGGCTCCTGCATGATATCGGTAAGATTGATGATCCTGTCATTGTGACCTACACAGAGCTTAACGGGCAGAAGATCGAACACGTATACAGTTGTGTTGAGTCGATTCCTGACTGGCTTTCACAGGTTCATAGCCTTCCAAAAGAGAAGGTATTCTGTGATGGTATAAATCAGAATCCTCCTGTCTACCTCATCAAGTCTTGGAAGAATGGGAGAAAAGATAAACACGAGATAATTGCTCCATTCTTTTTACGCAGTTTTATTACCCGCGGAGCCTTAAAGCTTATCGCAAAAACTTCAGAGCAGCAGCTGCATAACCTTATGACAGCAATTGACTGGAGAGTTCTGTCTTTCGACTATACAAATCCACGTGACAATATTATCTATAACATCTGGTCAGTTGCCGATAAGACTCTTTAAGATTAGGATTTTTTCAGAAGAGCTATTAACCACAGTAAAGAATGATCCTAAAAATAAAGATCATTGTTTTTATAAGAAAAAATAATAAAATACTCTTCTGTGTTGAACAGTATGAGGGAGCCTTATATCTAGTTCAAGCGTATTGGTTCTTAAATTAATTCCTCGAAAGGGGACGAAAACAGGCTATCCAACTCCTTCTTAAAATGATTACAGCGATAGTTCTAAAAACTTTTCCCCGTAAGGAGACGTTTCCCTCGATTTTTCTTTCTATTGATCTTCTCTAATAATTTGTAATATTCTTTGTACCTCTAATTATTATCTTTTGGATTTCTTTATGTCAGATAGTAAAAAAATTGAAAAAGCTTTCTTAAACGGTGAATATGAACCTCTCAACTGGAGATCTGTTCACGAATGCTGGTTTCTGAACGGTCAAAGCAAAAAATGGAAGATTCGATTCTTTAAGGAGTCTCTTTATAATGTCTTTTTTGTATCTGTTATAAAGAACAATCAGGAATTTTCTGATTTTGAAAATGATTCCTCTGATTCAATATATGGAAAATGGGATGTTCTGTTAATTAAGCTATTTGGTATCAAATATTCTGTCAGAAGAAATGAAGATAATAATCTGGTAGTTTCACGAGGAATTGACTCTGCTTCTGATGAGAAGTTTCAGAATAAAACTAAGTTGATAGAGATTCAGAAGAACATTGTTAGTCAGGCTAACAATGATAAGAATCTAGGCTCAGATCAACGTATGTGTTTAAATCTTATCGTTAACAATCAGGAACTGCAGATCTCTCAGATTGCTCCTATTATTGAATGCTCAAGCTGCCGACTTGCTCTGATTTATATTCTGGCTAATGCCTATGTTTATAAACTGGATGAGTACGTTAGGCGAATCACGGTTAATCCAAATCTGGCCAATAACACCTATATTGATATGCAGAACTGGAAAACACAATATCTATATAGAAAGCCTCTTCAGATAAATCGCGTAACAGAGCTTTATTTCATGTGGGAGGATTTATATTCCTATTTCGGTATAGAGGAATCAGTCAGAGAGATGGAAGAAAAACTAAGAGAATTATCCAGATTGGAAAACAGCAAGAAAATTGACAAGCTAAACAACAGAATGCTGTATCTGACTGTTGTTGCTACTCTCACAACAATAATTTCCTGTGTCATTACTATATTACAGTTTGTTAAGTGATAAAGGGAAAAAGACTCTAGATGATTTCTGTTTTCTTGAGCGGAATGTATTTGTAGCTGTCTTTTTGTATGTAGCATCATGCAATAATTGATAGGTTTTGGATATTATTTTTGTTTTGTAAAAGTAAATATCAAGATTGAGTCTTTAAAACTTATTTTTTATTTGAGAATTACTTTTTAATTTGGCTTAAGGTCTATTTTTTTGATTATGAAAAGGTTTATACTTCATTTCATAACTAAACAGACTTCGTAATTTAGATGTAATTAACTTGTTGTTTTATCGTAATTATTTTACTAAATTCTGCCGAGTCTTTCTTTAAAAATTCGATGTATTGATTTATAAGGAAATTTTCTAAATCATTCGGAACCGTTGGTATATAAGGCTTTG
>ONFP01000018.1 GCA_900317105.1 uncultured Succinatimonas sp.
TTTAAAGAACTTTTAAAACGCTTGGTTTTATTTGTCGTTGTCGTTCGTGACAACGGAAATGCATTATAGACTTTTTTTATTTAGTGTCAAACATTTTTTTATTAGAAGTTTGTCACATTTTAAAACTTTCGCTTATTTATGCGGTTTCTAAATTTTAAATAGTTTATTTTATTTTACAAAGCCATTTGACTGCAGAGACCACATTTTTTTGTAGATACCGTCAAGGGCAAGTAATTCCTCATGAGATCCACTCTCAACAATCTTTCCATCAGTAACAACAATGATCTTATCCATTGATTTTAAAGTAGATAATCTGTGAGCAATTGCAATTACTGTTCTTCCCTGCATAATATTTAGAAGATTTCTCTGAACAATTTCTTCTGTTTCAGAATCTAACGCTGAAGTTGCTTCATCTAAAATCAGAATTGGAGCATTCTTAACAATGACTCTGGCTATGGCAATTCTCTGTTTCTGTCCTCCAGATAGTTTTACTCCACGGTCTCCTACCATGGAATCAAATCCAATTCCTCCACGGTAGTCAGACATTGCCTCAATAAAGTTCAGAGAATCTGAAGCCTTAGCTGCATTCTGCAGTTCCTCTACATCAAGTTCATCCTTGGAGCCATATTCAATATTCTCACCAATGGTACGATGCATCAGACTAGGTTCCTGACTAACCATCGCAAACAGTTCTCTCAGATTATCCTGTTTCAGATCACGAACATCAATTCCATCGATTTTTATGGAACCAGAAGTTACATCATAGAATCGTAAAATCAGATTTATGATTGTAGATTTTCCTGCCCCTGAAGGACCGACAATACCCAGTTTTAAGCCCTTTTTAACCGTAAGATTAAAATCACTTAAAACTTCTTTCTTTCCATCGTACCCAAAAGAGACATTATTAAACTCAATGCTCTCTTTAAATGATTCAATCTTCTTAGGTTTATCTGGGTCGGTTACTGCGACAGGTTTAGACATGGTACTCATACAGTCATAAATCATACCGATATTTTCAAATATGGCTCCTGCCTCCCACATAATCCATCGAGACATGTTGATCATTCTGATGGCAATAGCAATTGAAATGGCTATTGCCCCAGTAGTTACAAGGTAATTCGACCACAGCCATAATGAAAGAATAATAAGAGAAACTAGTAGAGTACAATTTAGAAACTGCACACTTATATCAAAGGAAGTTAAAATTCTGAAAATCTTGTATTCAGAATTTCTGAATGCATTCATGGCCTCTCTGGCATAGCTCTTTTCCTTTCCTGCTCCGCCGAAAAGTTTTACTGTAGAAATATTAGTGTAACTGTCGACAATTCTTCCAACCATAGTTGATCTTTCTTGCGACAGTTCCTTAGACGTTCTTCTTAAATATGGAATAAATACAAAAAGCGAACAGGTATAGAAGCACAGCCATATAACAAGAGGCAGACACAGATAAAAATCTGCATTCATAAGCATAATAAGCATGGTTGAAATATATACAACCATATGCACAAAAACATCGATAAGCTTCATCACAGCTGTCCTAACAGCCATTGACGTCTGCATAACTTTATTAGCAAGTGCACCGGCAAACTCTTCATTAAAAAAAGCCAAAGACTGCCCTAAAAGAAAATTATGCAACTGCCAGCGAACCTGCATTGAGTAATTACTAGACAGTGTCTGATGAATCAGCAGAGAATGAAGAAAAGAGGCCACTGGAAGAAAAACACCAGCGCCTAAAAGCATAAGCAGAAGACTGCCTCCATGTTCATCTATAAAATTTTGAGGAGAACTTGAGGCCGTCCAATCGACTATATAGCCAAGACATGCAAAGAAAAGAGCCTCGCCAACGGCAATAAAGGAATTCAATACAGCAACAGCGGCAAGGAAGCGACCTAATCCTTTTGAAAAGAATAGGACAAATCTGATTATTCCTGTAGGAGGAACGCCTTCACATCTGTCCTCAAATGGAGGTATTAGTCTTTCAAAAAAATTGAATAAACCTTCTTTGAAAATCATGAACAATTACTTTTCCATTGACAGCATGATATCGTTGATTCGATTGCTTGCTACGTCAATGTGTCTTGCAATGGCTGCGACATGGTTTGGAAGCATAGCATCACCGGTATCATTACCGCCAGCTACAACATACCAAGGATTGAAATCTCTAACAAAAGAAAGACGAGTTAAAGCCGCATCAATATTTTCCTGACCACCACGCTGAATAACAGAAGAATCTACTGCAACAAGGCCTCTTAAAATATTTTCAACAACAGAAGAAACGCCTTTTGCAAAATAGATATAGTTATCTGAATCGTAATGCTTAATCTTTTCCTTGTTCAGGTAACCCAAAGCATACTCAAGCATCTGATTACAGTATTTTAAAATCAGGTAGACATCGTCAGATTTAACGTTATAAATACCCGCATTCTTTACACCTGAATCTACTGATGCTGCCCAAGATCTCCAGTTCTGGATACCCTGCTTATATTTTCCTTCTGTATCATAGATAAACCAGAATCCCCAGACCTCATCTGAATAAACAAACGATCTTGAGGTTGCATCGACCAGACGCTGATCCAAGGTGTCATTCTTGCCGTATCTAGAAACAGTCTTGGCAATAATGTCAGATGCTGGTCTGGTGGCATAAATAACACCTTTCTGATAGTTAACAATGTTATCCAGAATTTTTGGAACAAAGAACAGATCGTTTGGAATCCAGCCAAAAAAAGAACGCAGTTCTGAATCAAGAGCATGAACAGTAGCCTCAGCCATTACAGTAGCTCTTGTTCTGTCATCCTGAATCTCTTCTGCCTTTGGTGGATTGAATCCTGCAGGACAAGTTGAAGAGAAAAGACCTACGATAAATACGTAAAGAACGTATATAGCGATAAGACCTGCAATAATCTTTCCAAAGATATTTTTCAATGGATTTGGAAATGTCATATTCTTTTTGCGAATCCATTCCAGCGGCAGAATATGCTGAAGCGGAAAAATCGCCTCCTAGTTTATTTCTGATCAAACTGTGAAAACAGCAAATATTGTATTTAAATCAAAGAAAATTCTCTTTAAATCGAATTTCCAATCTATTGTAAGTAAAAAAATAAAAAAAACAAAGATACAAAAAACAAAAACCTGAGACAATTATTCATCACCTCAGGTTTCCAGAAACTACAACATACTGTTACTGTTTTTTAACAACAGCTGTAATAGCCTTAACGATATCATCTATGTTATTAGTGTTAATACCAGCGACACAGATTCTTCCGGAAGCTACAGCATAAATACCGAAGTCACGCTTTAGAGCCTCAATCTGATCTTTATCAAGACCAGAGAAAGAGAACATACCGTTCTGCTCGGTGATAAAGTCAAAATCACCTGCTCCCGCATCCTTTAATTTATGAGAAAGCAGAACACGCATCTTTGCAATACGCTCACGCATATTCTTCAGCTCATCTTCCCACTTTGCTCTTAAATTTGGATCTGACAGAACAGTGGTAACAATCTTCTCACCGTGAGCAGGAGGATTAGAAATGGCGGTACGTACAGCAATCTTAACCTGAGACATAACCTTTACTGCAGTTTCAACATCAGCAGAAACAACTGTCAGTACACCAGAACGCTCACTGTAAAGACCAAAGTTCTTTGAGAATGAACTTGCAATCAGGAACTCTGGATTATACTTGGCGATAGTACGAACACCGTAAGCATCTTCTTCAATACCGTGACCAAAGCCCTGGTAGGCAAAGTCAATGAAAGGTAACAGTTTCTTCTCTGCTAAGAACTTAGCAATGATCTCCCACTGCTCATGAGTTGGATCGATACCTGTTGGATTGTGACAGCATGCATGTAAAAGAACTACATCGCCTTCCTTAGCCTGAGACAGAGTTTCAATCATTCTGTCAAAAGCAAGGTTGTGATTTGCTCTGTCATAGTAAGGATAGCGCTCAAACTTCAGTCCTGCAGAAGTTGCGATCTGATAGTGGTTTGCCCAGGTAGGATCTGAAATCCAGATAGTTGAAGCAACATTCTGCTGGTGAATAAAGTCAGCACCGATTCTCAGTGCACCGGTACCACCAGGACAATGACAGGAAATAGCCTTTCCGCCATCCACAAACTCTGAATCCTTTCCGAAAATCAGCTCACGGGCCATGCGACCAAACTCAGGAAGACCTGTAATAGGCAGATATGATTTGGTTTCTTCCTTTTCAAGCAAAATCTTCTCTGCTTCTTTAACGCAATCTAGAATAACGGTTTTTCCCTCATTATTCTGGTATACACCTACACCCAAGTTAGTCTTATTAGCTCTGGTGTCTTTCTTAAAAGCCTCATTTAAACCTAAAATTGGATCTGCAGGAGCAGCATCGATACGATCAAAAAACATGTATTCACCTGTTATAAAAAAAGATTTTTTTTAATATATCACAATTAAAAAAAATGTGAGATTATTCTCTATATTGAGCAGTAAGTGCTCAATTAAAGAGCATAGCCTTTCTTTTTAGTCTTGGTTTTATAATGCTTTCTGTAGTTATCTCGAGCCTTTGAAACCCAGGCCTTTGACTTCCAGCGCAGTAGCATAATAAGACCGCGTGTACACTCATCACAGCAGAAACCAATCCAGACGCCTAGAAGGCCCATTCCCATATAAAGACTCAGGAAAGTTCCTACAGGCACAGAAACGCCCCACATGGAAAATATAGCCATAAACATAGGGAACTTGGCATCATTAACAGCACGAAGCGAGTTAATGATAATGATGTTTAGAATTCGGCCCATTTCCATAATCAGAGATACATAGAAAATCGGTCTGGCAATTTCAAAAACAGTTGAATCTGAAGTAAAGATTGAAAGAACAGCATCTCCCATCCAGATAGGGATATTGATAACCAGTAAAGCAGTAATGCAAAGACCGATCTTCACTGAATGCAGTAACTGTTTATTAGCAAGCTTTAACTTCATAGCTCCAGCATACTGGGAAATCAGAATCTCCGTACCAAGAGCTATTGAAATTGAGAATAGCATTATAATGGTGCACATCTGCATATAGATGCCATGTGTGGCCAGAGCTGTTGAGCCAAGAGTACCAACAACTGAAGTCATAAACAGGAACTGCAGCTGCCAGGTCATATTTTCACCGGCACCAGGGATTCCTACCGCAAAAATCTGTTTTAGAATATCTTTTTTAACAACAAAGAAGAATTTTGGAATAATTCGAATCTTTGTTCTAGTTCTCATCAGATAGAAAAGAAATGCAACTGACAGGAAACGTGCAATCACAGCACTGATAGCCACGCCATAGATTCCCATCTTTGGAAAACCGAAATGACCGAATAAAAGCGCATAGTTACTGATAATAACAAAGACATTAGCAGCAATGTTCACATACATAGGATCACGAGTTCTTCCATATGCTCTAAGAATAGAAGAACAGCAAAGATTAACAGCCTCTGCGATGAACATAATAGAAAGTATCATCAGGTAGTTTTTTGAAGTTACATATATATCATCAGGAATATTCATAATATCGCAGATGAGTTTTGCTCCCAAAAAACAGCCAGAGGTAATTAGAATTCCCCATACAATGTTAAGACCAAAAGACATATGCACAATACGTCTTAACATCTTCTTATTGCCTTTTCCAATTGCCTGAGCACAGCAGACGCAGACACCAATGTTAATAAAGTTAAACAGGGTAAAGGCAAACTGGAAGGCCTGACCGCCAAGATTCATTTCTGCCACAGCCTGCAGTGACAGCATACTTACCATTGCAGTATTGATGATAATGGTGAAAAAATGCATCGTAAGATCAATGAATATAGGCCAGCTTAAAGAGAAAAGCTTTCCATGTTTTGGACCTGATGCAAGTTGTTGAGGTGAAGTATCTGACATAACAAATTATTTAATATGTTTTACTGTAAAAAACGGCTAAAAAAACTGACGCTAGCATATCACATTATTAACTGAGAGACATGAGGGAAACTGAATTACGACTCAGGAAACGAAAAAAGGGCGATTTATATCGCCCCTATTTTGTATATCAAAAAAAACTAAAGAATCTTAGCAAGGAACTCTTTGGTTCTTTCATGCTTAGGATTTGAGAACAGCTCCTCAGGGTTGGTGTCCTCAAGAATTTTAAATTTTACCCTGATCTACAAACAGGACTCTGTCAGCAACCTGTCTAGCAAAGCCCATCTCATGAGTTACACACATCATGGTCATACCAGACTGAGCAAGATCCTTCATTACGTCCAACACTTCATTAACCATCTCTGGATCAAGTGCGGAAGTTGGCTCATCAAAAAGCATTACCTGTGGCTCCATAGCTAGCGCTCTAGCTATGGCAACACGCTGCTGCTGACCACCTGACAACTGTGATGGATAAGACTTTGCCTTATCGCCCAGACCAACTCTTACAAGAAGTTCCATTGCTTTCTTTTCAGCCTCTTCCCTACTCTTCTTTCTTACAGAAATAGGAGCAACTGTAATGTTATCCAGAACAGTCATATGAGGAAACAGATTAAAGTGCTGGAACACCATTCCTACTTCAGCTCTAATCTTGTTGATATTGGTTGCTCTGGTAATAGTTTCACCATTTATTGAAATGGTTCCAGAAGAAGGCACCTCAAGATAATTAACACATCTTAACAATGTACTTTTACCAGAACCGGAAGGTCCGATAACAACAACAACTTCACTCTTTTTTACACGTAAGTCGATTCCACGAAGAATCTGATTGGAACCGTAATTTTTATGCAAATCTTTAATAACAATCATTCGGAAACCTATTTTCTGCGAGTATCTGCGTTATACTTTTTCTCTAAATAAGCAACAAACTGGCTTATTGTTAAAGTCATAATTAAATAGATAATTGCAACAGCAGTCCAAATTTCGAATGATCTGTAGGTTGCGGCAATAATCAGCTGACCTTTTCTGGTAAGTTCTTCGAAACCGATAACAGAAACCAGTGAAGAATCCTTAAGCATGGCAATGAACTCATTACCCAACTGAGGAATAGTTCTTCTAAAGGCCTGAGGGATTACAATCTTGGACATGGTCTGAGACCAGGTTAAACCAAGAGAACGACCTGCCTCGAACTGACCTCTATCAATAGACTGAATACCAGCGCGGAAAATTTCGGCCACATAAGCTCCGGAATTGATTGAACAAGCAACAACCGCAGCAATATAAGGTTCAATTCTTGTTCCCAGAATAGAAGGAAGCGCAAAATAAATAATAAAGATCTGAACCAGAAGTGGTGTTCCGCGAATTATGTCAACATAGACTTTTGCAGGGAACCGCAGCAATTTGTAGTTTGATAATTCGGCTATGCCGACAAATAAACCGATTAAAACACCACATGATACAGCTACCAATGTAATCTTCAGAGTAACCAAAGCACCTAATAATAGAAGTTTGGCGGTGCTTTCTACAAACTGAACATCGATAGTCTGAAAGTATTCAATTATTGAATTCATACTTAGATCATCTTACCTTAAAGCAATCTCTGCTTGGAGTGACAACTTATTCTTCTACGTTAAACCACTTCTTATGGATTTCAGCAAACTTGCCGTTCTTACGAATCTTGTCTAAGCCATCATTGATCTGCTTTAACAGTTCAGGATTCTTCTTAGATACCATGATGCCGTAATCTTCACCATTTAATAACTCTTTAATTTCTACAACAGAGTCATCATTCTTGGTACGTAAAAAATATAGGTTAACTGGTCTGTCATTCAGTACAGCTTCACAACCCTTGGTCTTAAGCTCCATAATAGCCTCAGGAACAGTGTTGTAAGTACCGACATTTCCAGAAATCTTCTGAGCAGCATTTGCACCGGTTGTACCAATCTGAGCACATAAACGAGATGACTTTAGAGAGTCAAATGATGGATACTTTGAAACATCCTCTTTACGAATGACAGCGCTGATACCTGACTTGTAGTAAGGATCAGAGAAATTTACACGCTGTGCTCTTTCCTCAGTAATGGTAACACCTGCAATTGCGCCCTCAAGCTGAGAGGTTAAAACACTAGGAACTAAAGCATCAAAAGGCATATTGACAATTTCAACATCAAAACCTTCCTCAGCAGCAATTGACTTGATAATGTCAATATCGAAACCGATAATTTCAGACTTCTCATTTGTAAACTCGAAAGGAGCAAAAGTAGCCTCTGTTCCAATTTTAACAGTATTAGCATTAGCAATAGATAAAGCTGAGCAGATAGTTAAAGCAGCCAGTATTAGACCTTTTTTCATATTTAATCCCCCATATGTAACTGTTTGCAGTTCCCACAAACGATGGGTGCATTTTAGCAAATATATGCGACATAAGCCAAAAAAATTACCTGTATTTTACAAATATTGGCATATTTTTTTCCTAACATGTACGCTGTGAAGCAAACAAATAGACTTTTGATTTGTCTTTTTAATCCTTTAATACGGCAAAATTAAAAGATTTAAATGTATATTTGAAATATTTAATCTAAAATATAAAGACTACACACAAAATAATTGTCTCTAGTATGTTTTGGAGAAAATTTTTATGACAATAAAAAATGTGGTTTTCGACTTTGGCGGTGTTTTACTTGACTGGAATCCACGCTATTTCTACCGAGATATTTTTAAAAATGATGAAAAAATGGAATATTTCATCAAAAATATCGTTACTTCCACCTGGAATGCGCAGATGGATAGAGGCAGAACATTCGAAGAATGCATGAAGGAGTTATCTGAATTAAATCCTGATTACAAAAATGAAATCAACCAGTACAGAAGCGGCTGGGAGAAAATGCTTAAAGGAGAAATTCCTGAAGGTATTAAGGTGTTCAATGCGGTTTTAGACTCAGGAAAATTCAAAATGTACGGTCTGACCAACTGGTCTGCAGAAACTTTCCCGTATGCATACAACAAATACACTTTCCTGCAGAAACTAGAAGGAATCGTAGTTTCTGGCGAGGAAAAAATGGTAAAGCCAGAGAAAGGTATATATCTAACCTTGCTTGAAAGATACAATCTTGTTCCTGAAGAAACATTCTTTATGGATGACAACATCAATAATGTTGAGGTTGCCTTAAGCCGAGGAATGCATGCGGTTCAGTTTACTGGAACAGACGAAAACTTAGAACAGATTGCCAAGATTCTTGAAATAAAGATTTAATTTTTTTCGGTAATTTCACCTTATTTTTAAGAGATTTCCTTACAAAGGAAATCTCTTTTTTTTTCATGCACAAGAACTTAAGAAACTAAGTTCTTGGGCATGCTTTTTTATTTTTTTCTTCAAAATATTAAAGTTTGAAATCTGAATTACCGTTAAATAGTAATAGAGTATAAGAGGTGAGGTATGAGCACTGTAAATTCAAATTTTGGAAATGAAGCATTAAGTGCTGCAATGATGAAAAAAGCCTCTGAGGCACAGGGACAGATCGCTATGGCTCTATTAAGTGGAGCCGCTCAGACAGCATCCCAGACATCTCATATGAATACACCTGCAGCACCAGTACCACAGGTAACAAACACAGCATCAACAGGTGGAAATATTGATACCTATGCGTAAAATTTATTCTTTTAATTTTCTCACAAACAAGGGAGCCTTTCGGCTCCCTTTTTTCTTGGCAAATTTGACAGATTAAACTGCTGTCATCAGCTTCTCTTGTACACTGCTGTACGAGGGAATGCCTTTCCTTCCTCATCAAACATATAACATGCAGATGAAGGAATTCCTACTTCCATGGTGTCACCTGGACGAACATCAAGCTCACAATCAGACTTAACAGTAAAATCTGATCCAACCTCTGATGACTCACAGTCCATATATACAAAGAACTCAGCACCAAGATTCTCGGTTACAGATACCCTGCAGGAGATCTTGCCACCATCAGCCTTATCAGAATCTGCTTTTACAAGGTGCTCTGGTCTTACACCAAGTGTTACTGTATTACCGACCTGAGCTCTTCTTGCATCAACACATGCTGTAATCTTTTCTCCATTTGATAGTTTAACTACACACTTGTCTTCAGCGACTGATTCAATCTCTCCTTTCAGGAAGTTCATCTTAGGAGAACCGATGAAACCTGCTACAAACTTGTTTACAGGATGGTTATACAGCTCAAGAGGAGATCCGAACTGTTCCAGGTTTGACTCTGTCTGAGGGTTCATTGCCAGCGGACTTAAAACACAGATCTTATCTGCAAGAGTCATTGCCTCAACCTGATCGTGGGTAACATAAATAATGGTAGCATTCAGTTCACGATGCAGTTTAGCAATTTCCAGTCTCATCTTCACACGCAGTGCTGCATCAAGATTTGATAAAGGCTCATCAAACAGGAATACAGATGGGTTCTGAACTATACAGCGTCCAATTGCGACACGCTGACGCTGACCGCCTGATAGAGCCTTTGGTTTACGCTCAAGAAAAGCCTCTAGACCTAATACGTCAGCAGCCTGAACAACACGACGACGGATTTCTTCCTTATCCATCTTCTTTAATTTCAGACCAAAAGCCATATTCTCAAACACAGTCATGTGAGGATAAAGAGCATAAGACTGGAATACCATTCCAATGTTTCTCTGTGATGGAGGAACATCATTTACTCTCTTGCCTCCAATCATCAGGTCACCGTCGGTAATATCCTCAAGGCCGGCAATCATTCTTAAAAGAGTTGATTTACCGCAGCCTGACGGGCCAACGAACACGATGAAATCACCATCTTTAATATCAAGATTGATATTTCTTAAAGTATCCTTTAATAAAACAGGGTTATAGTTCTTTCTTACTTTCTGTAATAATACGTCTGCCATTTTTTTTATCTCTTTTATAAATCTTTAAACTATTCTATTTCTACTATTATTAACCTTTTACGCCACCAGCGGTCAAACCACCGACTAACCAACGCTGGGCCAGCAGGAATACAATGGTAATTGGTAAACCTGACAGAACTGCGGCGGCAGCGAAATCACCCCATAGATAATTCTGAGGATACAGGTACTGCTGAGCGCCCACTGCAAGAGTCAGTTCATCCATATCTAACAGAAGAACTGATGCAACAGGAACCTCAGCAACAGTTGCGATAAATGCGAGGATGAACACAACAGCAAGAATTGGAACTGATAGAGGTAAAAGAATCAGTCTGAATGCTTGCCATGGGGTTGCGCCATCAATTGCTGCGGCCTCTTCTAATGAAGCATCAATAGTCTCGAAGTAACCTTTGATTGTCCAGATATGAAGTGCAATACCACCCATATATGAAAGAATCAGACCTCCATGAGTATTTAAACCAAGCCATGGAATATACTCACCAATCTTATCAAACAGAGCATAGATAGCAACCAGTGCCAGTACAGCAGGGAACATCTGGAAAATCAGCATTCCATTTAAGATTGTGTTCTTACCTGCAAACTTCATACGGGCAAAAGCGTATGCTGAGGTAGTAGAAAGACAGATGATCAGGAATGAGGTAATAAAGGCAACCTTTACAGAATTCCATAACCAGCGTAAAACAGGGAATGGAGGCGGTGTAATGGTCTCCTTATAAATACCATATGAGGTTCCTTCTTTATCATTCTTATCAATGATATATCTTAAAGAAGAATCCCCTTCCCCTGTCTTTACAACAATCTTGTGAGCAAGTAACTTGCAGAGAGCGAATGCGGAATCAGAATCAGATAGCTTGCCTGAATCAATTGATTCAACATCAAAGCTTGATGAAACCTCAACAGCATCATCCAAAGACTCAACCTTCTTGACATCTTCAGGATCAAAAGCTTCAGATATAAAGGCTCTGAAGGAATCATCTTCCTTTGTTGAAACATACATCTGAACTTTGCCATCATCTGTATTTACAAAATTAACCTCAGATCCAGGAACACGGTTAAGCTTTGTTACATCAAAGCCTAAAGCCAATCGCCAGTGATCCAGAGTCGAAGTTGATAACTTAGGAATTACATCACCCACAGAATAGTTTCCCTGTCTGAAGGAAATTGCAACAATCATCAGCAGAGGAAACATAATTAAGCTTAGGAAAAACAGCATGAAAATATGAGCGGCTGCTTTTCTGTATTTTAAAGATTTTGGTTGAACAATAGCCATTTTCAAAACTCCCTACTACTGCTGCATTGCACTGTTTTTTGCAAATTTAAGCTGAAGCAGACTTAGAAGACCTACCACGATGAAGATCATGGTGGCAACTGCTGCAGCCAGACCGTAATCGTTACCCTTTCCACCTTCGAAAGCGATTCTGTAGGTAAAGCTTACAAGCAAATCAGTGTAACCTGCAGGAGCCTGAGTAGCTTCAATAATGTCTGGACCACCTGAAGTCAGAAGCTGAATCAGAACGAAATTATTGAAGTTGAAGGCAAAGGATGCAATTAACAGCGGAGCCAATGGTTTAATCAGCAGAGGCAGAGTTATGCATTTGAGGTTAGTCCATGGACTTGCCCCTTCAATTGCAGTAGCCTCATAAAGATCATCAGGAATTGATTTTAAAAGACCCATGCATAGGATCATCATATATGGATAACCAAGCCAACAGTTAACAATCAGGATCATGCCTCGGGCTGCCCAAGGGTCTGTAAACCATTCAATAGAAGACCACTCTAGTCCAAGGAAATTATATATAGGAGCCATTACTGCATTTAAGAACACATTAAGTTCACCAAAATTCTGATTGAAAAGACCTTTGAAAACCAGAATTGAAATGAATGATGGTACTGCGTAAGGAAGAATCAGAAATACTCTATAGATCCCCTTAAAGCGAAGGAACTCCCACTGAACAAGGCAGGCAAGTACAAGCCCTATTGCCAGAGTAATAATCACAGTTAAACCGGAGAAACATACAGTCCAGGTAAAAATCTTAAGGAAAGGCATACGAATGCTTTCGTTAGATAGGAACTTGACATAATTCTTTAAGCCGATACCAACTTTAAAACCAGGAGCAAATTCCTCGCCTTGAAGTTCTCCCTTTTCATTTGCATACTGGTAGTAGCCAGTTTCCATGTTAGGAAGAAACAGCTGCTTGGACTGAACATCCCATAAGGCATTTTGTTCTTTAACCACATAGCCGTTTTCTGCTGTCATACCTTTTTTAAGAGGAACGAACTTTTCTTCCTCAGCACTGAAATTTCTAAGACCGCTTAAGATCAGTTCCTGGTTTTTCTCAGCCAGATGCAGATTCAGTCTCTGAATATTATTCTTTAAAGTCAGCATCTGTCTCATAGGAACAACAGTTCCCTGGACAGAGTCTGAACTAGCTTTCACAAGGTTAATTGAAATAGGCTTTGAATTTTCATTATCAGCATCTGAGTTCTGTACGAGAGTAACAGGTTTATCTAATTTAAAAGACTCACCATCTTTGCTTAAAACCAGATCATATTTGTCTTTTCCAAGATCGTACAGTTTGAAATCGTAATCACTCCCCTCCGTCTTAAAGGTTTTCTTCAGATGATACTTCATGGCATTTTCTACACTCATAACATGAGCACCAGAATAATTGGTGAATGAAATCCAGAGAGTATAGATCAGAGGGAAGATAATAAATGCAGTCATGCCGGCTACAGCAGGGAATGCATAGCGCTGAGCATACATTTTCTTGCTTACAAAAACATATACACCAACACCCACAAGTACGAGATCAAGCAGAGGATATGCAATATCTCCGTTAATGTACATGCAGACATCAGCATATAAATTTACAAGAACAATTAGTAAAACAATTGTCCATTTCGTAGCGACTTTTGGACAAAGTTTCTTATCCTGAATCGATGACAGAATCATGTCTAAAATTCCTAATTTGCCAAAAAAAAGTAAAAAAATTCCCAGCACTAAGTGGACATGCTGGGAGATTAGTTATTCGACTATTCGCTTACAATACGCTTTGCAGCTGTATTTGCAGCCTCGTCAACACCCTGACGGCCTGAAGTTACATTCTTTAAAGCAGTTTCCAGTGAAGACCAGAACTTGCTCATCTCAGGAACTGAAGGCATTGGTTCGCCGTTTTCAGCGTTAACTTTGGTAGTTGCAATGCGAGGATCTTTATCAAGCTTTTCCTGGAAGGACTTAAGAGCAACTACACCCATTGCCTTGTCGTTATTAACAGCTTCAAGACCTTCGTCGGTTAATAGATAGTTCTCAAGGAATTCAACAGCAAGATCCTTATTTGGAGAAGCAGAGTTCATTGCAAGACCTGTTACACCAACAAAAGCCTTTGCATCCTTGCCACCTAGCTTAGGTAATTTATAGACTGTGAAGTCAACTTTTGACTGATCATAGTTTGGCCAGCCCCATGGACCGTTAATGATACATGCTGCCTTATTCTTAGTGAACTGGGCTTCCATTACACCGTAATCTGCGCCCTTATCCATATAGCCCTTGTCTAAAAGAGTCTTAATGAAGTTCAGACCTGCCTTTGAACCGGCATTTGCAACACCAGTATCTTTTACGTCATAGCCGTTAGCAGTTTTCTTGAAAGCATAACCACCCTGAGCTGCAATCAGAGGGTATGAAAAATATGGAGTGGTGTAAGCCCAGATAATAGGCTTAACACCGTCTTTCTTCAGCTCGTCCCCTAGCTTCATTAAATCTTCAAAATTCTCAGGCTGTGACTTAACAAACTTGTTGTTACAGATTAGAGAAACAGCCTCGATAGCAACAGGATAACCAACAATCTTGCCATCAATAGTCATTGCTTCCCAGCCTACATTAGCGAATTTAGCCTTTACTTCATCGCTTACAGTGATAGGAGAAATCAAGCCTGCCTTTGACCACTCACCGAAACGGTCATGAGCCCACATGATTAAATCAGGGCCATTGCCGGTTGCAGCGGTCTGCTGGAATTTAACTTCTACCTGGTCAGGATGAGCAACGGTAACCTTGATGCCGGTGTCAGCGGTGAATTTCTCACCAACTTTGGCTATACCGTTATATCCTTTATCTCCGTTAACCCAGATGGTTAACTGATCCTTTTCAATTGCTGCATTAGCTGACATTGATAGACCCAATGTAACAGCACAAATCGCAGAAGCTAAGATTGTTTTCTTCATTTTATGATCCCAGTAATTTATTCTCTTTATGTATTGTCTGTTTTAGGTTTTTACCTTTAAACTCCCTTGAAAATTACGTTATCTTCATTTCCTAAGGTTAATAAGATTGTAAAGATTGTAACCACAAAACAA
Source organism: uncultured Succinatimonas sp. (assembly GCA_900317105.1). Lineage (GTDB taxonomy): Bacteria > Pseudomonadota > Gammaproteobacteria > Enterobacterales > Succinivibrionaceae > Succinivibrio. Next base: position 15,160 of record ONFP01000018.1, read on the forward strand.
CAATACAGTATTGACCTAAAAATGTATTATTTTATCTTCTTTGATATTTTTTGTGACATTAAGCAAAATTACAATAAATTCGATAAAAAAAGCAAATTAAAGAAAAATTATCGAAATGATAATAAAGATAAGGAGAAAATGACATTTTTTTAACAAATGTACAAATATACATCACAATTTATTGATTTATTTCAATAATCAATGTGTTAGTGTGGTTCACATATTTGTATAAAGTAAAATACAACTCGGATAAATTCAAAGAGTTAGGTTGTGATATTTTTCACAGTAAACTAATTCTGACGATACTTCAACGGAGTAATTCCGTATTTCTTTTTAAATAGTCTGAAGAAATATGACTCGTTATCAAAGCCATGATCTGATGCAATATCTGAAATCTGCTTTTCACCTCTTAGAATATCGTCCGCAGCCATCTGCAGTCTGTAGTCATTCACGTACTCAGTAAAGCTCATATTCATTGCTTTTTTGAAAAATCTGCAGAAATAAGCCTCAGAGAAATTCATACGTTTTGAGGCATCAGAAACAGACAAAGGACCCGAGTGATGATCATGGATCCACTCTAAGAGTTCTTTTAGCTTTTCCTGTCTAAGCTTTTCAAATGTGGTATTAAGCTCAAGATTCTTAAAAATACCAGAACGTTCAAACTCCATGAACAAATCAAGAATCTTAATCTTAACCGTATATTGAGTCTTAAGTTCTTTAGATTTACAGTTGTCTCTGATATATTCAAAGTCTTCTAAGATCTTTTGATATCCATCAAATTCAGGTTTTACAATGAAAGGTGTTTTTCTTATGGTACTGTACAGATAATCATAAAGATTGCTCTGCAGTTTATCATAATACGCAAAACGCATAATCTCAGCGTTAAAAACAATGGCACTCTCAACGGCATCGCGAGGTAAGGATATACTGTGAATCATCTTTGAAGGTATAAGCAGCATAGCAGGAGAATCGACAACCAAAGGTGATGTTTCAATATTCAGGATAAATCTTCCCTTTTCAAAACACAGAACCTCAACCTCTGTATGCCAGTGAGCATAAAGGAGCTTAGTGTAATTGTTGCCGTTATATCTGTAACTTGCGATTGGAAAAGCATTTGATCCATGCTTGATATCTTCCATCTTTACAGATTTTTCTTTTTTGTTATTTATCTCAGCCATTTTTTACTGCAATAATGATGAACTATTTCGCTGTTGATATAGAAAAACAAACACAACCACTGCCGGATATTAACATTAAAACGCATTTTTATCATGAGTCAATTCTGACAAAAATGCTTTCTCAAAGCTAACTATATATTCCAATTGAAGAAATTAACAGGTTTACCAGCGCCATTCACCTATTTAAAAAAAAGCTATCCAGAAATAATCGATTAAGAGACAAAGAAAAAATGCGGAAGGAAAAAGAAGGAAACCGCTAAAATTAGCGGTTTTCCAATATAAAACGGATAAAGGTAGTTTGATTATACCAACTCATGATCCTTTAGATACTTGATAATCCCTTTCATTGTCTTATCAGAAATAACGTGCTCTATTCTGCAGGCGTCACTTTCTGCGACATCCGAAGGAACATTGGCAACACTCTTAAAGAAAACTGTCAGATATTGATGACGCTTGAATACAGATTCAGCAAGTTTTCTTCCCTCAGGAGTAAACTCAATATCACCTGCAAGACCGATTCTGATAAGATCCTTTTCCTTTAAAAGGCCAAGTCCGCGAGATACACTAGGCTTACTTAGTTTTAACTCATTAGCAACATCAACAGCCCTAACTAGACCATTTGATCTTCTTTCCTTTATCACAAGAATAGTCTCAAGATAGGTTTCTCCAGATTCTGCAATTTCTCCTGTTTTTTTCTGAACAGCCTCTGGAACTGCATCTAATGCTGACGGAGCACTCTTAATTTTTTCCATGTTAAAACTAAATTCCTAAATAAAAATAGATTAAATTACAGTTACGTTAATTTTATCACCTACAAGTGAAAGGCGAACATTATTCATTGAAGATATTGTACCGCGTTGAACCAGTCCCTGTTTAATTAATAATTCCAAATCCTTGACGGTACCTTCGTTTAAAATCTTTCTGCCCTTCTCATCTGCAACCACGCCTAATCTTGGTTCAACTCTCTGCATACCGAGATTTCTATTTTTTGAAATCAGACCGATCTGTTCAAGACGGTTAATCAGACGATATACAGTGGCAATGCCTAAATCAGGAACAAACTGTTTAGCTTCATACCATAACTCTTTAGGAGAAGTGCATTTACTTGAAGTAAGAATTTCAATGATACGACGTCTTTGAACTGTCATTCTTAGCCCACTTGCCTCAAGCTTACGAATTGTATCTTCGGTTAATGCATTAACGTTAAAGGATTCGTTTTCATCAAACATAGCGCACCCACTCTTATACTATTTCTTACTATTTTTATATATGGGGATCGTTTTTTCTATTTCAAGAATGATGTTAATTATTTTGACAAATTCCCCTTCACATATCATTTAGAATAGTACGAATATACAAAATGTTCACGGTGAAAGTTAGAAGGAATTACAACTTTTTGACGAAAGGATCCTATTCGTCCTTATTATCATGACAATGACACTCGGAGGATCCAGTTTTTGAGCATCCGCATCCACCTTTTAATGACAGAATTGAAAAAATCTTCTTTAGCCCTGAATAAAGAGCTAAGGCAGCTAAGGCAAAAAGAATAAAAAGAATGATTTTTGCGGTCATATATAATCTCCATGTTGAGAAGATTATAACAGATAAAGTTAGCTATTGCTAACAATACAAAATTCTATCATTTGCTCAAGAAAAAACCGATTGTAAAGATTATCAGAAGAATTGCTCCTGAGATTTTTACCAGTTTAAGACCAAACTGACTTTTTCTCTCATCACTTGCTATTTTCTCAATTCCATCATGTCTGATCTTATGCTTAAGCTCTCGTAATGACTGCGCACCGTCGGTATTGGAATCTGCTTTTTTTGCAATCAACCCTACTCTTGCTGTACCCCTGTACATGTAAAAGGAAAAACCTATGGAATTTCGTGTAAAGCGCTCCTCTTTGTAATCTAAGACCACGTTGCCTCCAAGTTTCTCACACAAATCGATAAAGGCAAACTTAAGTGACTTTGAATTTCTTGCTTCGCGTTTTAGAGTAATATCACTCGAATCTATAAGCTCATAGCCATCAGGAATTCCTGAGGAAATAATACCTGTCTGAGCTGGCTCCAGATAAAAAATGTTATCTTCAAGAAGATTCTGCTCTTTTGAGATGAGCATATTTACAACAATCTTATCTTCAAGATTAAAATCTACTCTACAGCCATTTATAAGCTTGGATTCATCCTGATTAGGAGCAAGGCTTTCTGTTGAAAAGTTCAGTAAAAGGCCATCATCAGACTGAATAGCTCCTGTATTTTCATCTGCATTAAAATAAGTAATGGTTCCTTTCATAAAAATATCTCCCCAGAACAAAGCCTAGCTGATATTACTTATATGTCCAATAGATTGAACAGATTAAAGTACAATTTTTCCTGATTTCAGATCTGCTGAAAATGACAGCATTCTATCAAGAGGTTTCAGTGCACCAAGACGAACCGTCTCATCAACATGAACGCTGTGTGAGTCAGGATTATTTAATGCCCTGATTAATGATTCAAGAGTATTGAGCCCCATCCAAGGGCAGTTTGCACAGCTAATACAGTGCCCAGCGGAACTTACTACAGGCGCTTCAATAAACTTCTTATCAGGACAGGCCTGCATAAGCTTGTAGAAGATATGTTTTTCCGTACCGATAATAAATTCCTTTGCCTCAGATTTTTTAGCAAAGTTAAGGATCTGGGAGGTCGAACCCACATAGTCTGCCTTAGCAACTACTGAAGCAGGAGCTTCAGGATGAACAAGAACCAGAGCATTTGGATTTTCTTTCTTAACAAAATCCAGAGCATTCTCCTCAAAGGAATCATGCACAATACATCTTCCTGGCCAACAGTAGATCTCACAGTCAGACTGAGCTGCAATATATGAACCTAAATGACGATCCGGTACCCATAAAATTGGCTTTCCCTGTTTAGTCAAATATTTACCAAGCTCAACAGCTAAAGATGATGTTACAATCCAGTCTGACTGAGCTTTAACTTGAGCAGATGTATTAGCATATGCAACTACCGTAGCTTCAGGATGAAGAGATTTCATTCTTTTCAGATCTTCAACATCACAGCACAAATCCAGAGAACATTCAGCCTTCAGATCTGGCATGATAACAGTCTTATCAGGAGAAAGGATCTTGGCGGTTTCACCCATGAACCTTACACCAGCAACTAAAAGCAGATTCTTATCACTGTCACGTCCTACTCTTGCCATCTCAAGAGAATCACCAATAAAACCACCGGCAGCCTCACACAGACGCTGCATGGTATCAGATGTATAGTAATGAGCAATTAGAAGAGCATTTTTCTTTTTAATAAGCTCTAGAGCCTCATCAAATAAGGAATCATCTTTCTTCTTGGCTTCAAGAGACAAAGACTCAGGTAATAAAAAAGAGTCAGGGACTCTGACTCCGTCTATCATGTGTAGTGGCATTTTTTATTGTTATCCTTTTACATTGAACGGTATGGCACTAATCTTACTCATAGTTGCCTCAAGATCCTTGCGAACCGATCCGTACTCTCTTAATCTGTTTGTAACATCCTTCAAATTAAGACTTGGGCAATCTTCCATATCATAATATGCGGAAATGGAAGCGGCTGTCAGATTATCCTCAGGAGGTAACATACCAGCTCCCACAAGACATGAAGGGATCAGGCAGTAAAGCTTTTCCTCTGCTTTCATAACCTCAACTCTATGTCTTAATGAACCAATGGTTTCGTTTACAAAACTAAAAACAGAGCCTGTTTCAAGAGCAAGAGAATCAAAACTTTTCAGCTCTTCGAGTGAAGTTGTTTCACCATCAATACCGGCTGAGAATTTCTGATTATTAATAATAAAACAATATTGGGATTTCTTGTAGTCAAAGGCAAGAGCGATCAGTTTTGCTACATGACAGATATCAGCCTTTCCGTCTATAGCCACAAGACGCCACAATGGCGTATCCTCAATAGAAACCTTTAAGAGGTACTGCACCTTACAAAACTCCTACTGAACTATATTTGATACAAACACATCCGAATCTAAAGGCTCATTATCTGTACTTCGATCCTTTACCGCAATATTACAGTCTTCACAGGACAGAAGGCTGAAATCCATAGCAGTAAACAGACAGCTTATAATCGAACCGGAGAATTTGCCTTTCATTATCTTCTCTTTGAAGACATTATATGAAGGAGGCATAGAGTAAGAACGTATGAACATAAATGCAGAAACAAGATCAAAATCAGAACTGCTCTTGGTCTTAACCTCATTCAGACGGTCGCACAGAGAGAAAACCTTCTTCGAATCCTCAAGCTGCTTTTCAGAAATGTTGTTGAAACATACTGAATAAGACCCTTTTACAAGATTTTTCCTAAGATTTGAAAGTACCTGATAGTCAGGCTTTACATCCATTCCCTTAAGCTGTTTTTTCTTTAGAGATGGAGTATTTGCCCAGAATTCTGAATGATAAAGATTGTATGTTATATCCTTTTCAAGCTGAGTCTTGCCGGCAACAAGCTTATTGATAATATCCTTCATCTTGTATATGGCAGGAGAATTATCATGAGCAGAATCATCCTTGTCATCCATCATAAAATTAAAACTGATGTCCAGACTCTTCCTGAAGGTAGGGAAATACGAAGACTGAGGTGTATCCAGAGGGAATGCATTCTTGTACATAGACTGGTAATAGCCAAAGAATGAGGTATATCCGTTTAAAATTGCCTTCTGCTGATACTCAAAAGCCTTCTCCACATTAGCAGGCAGAAAAATACCTGAATGATACATATCACAAAGAATCAGGCAGGCCTGAGGGTTATTCTCTGCCAGTTCTTCCATCTCTTCGATAAGCTGCATAAAAGGTAACGGACAATAGGCACCGGTTGCCTTCAAATGCTTATATTCTTCAATTGCGTCAGGGAAGATATACTCCGCAGCATATCGCAGGTAGGTATGAGCCAGTTTCGAATTGCTTGACTCATAAACCTTATATAGTACATAGTAACCAAGAATATTACCGTAATTAATGGCCCTTGTAGCATAAGCCTCAGCCTTATCCATATCATTATTGATTACAGCTCCAAGAGCAATATTCAAAAGAGCAAAGGAACTCCCCTGTTCTGCAGCCTGCTCCCAGTAACTCAATGCGCTGTCATCCGGACCATGCTCCTCCAAAACAAGATTTCCCAGAAGGAAACTTGCCTTTGCATATCCCTGCTTTGAAAGTACATGCAGATATTTCTTAGGGATCTTGTCAAAAGATCCCTTGTATAGACAGAAAAGACAGACATATGCACTTAAGGAATAGGAATCATTCTCTTTTAACCCCTCTTTGATGAAGTCAAATAGGAAATCTGAAATCTCGGTCTCCTTATTGAGATTAAGATCAAGAGCTAGAGCAATTTCATTAAGAAGGTCAGGATCATCCTCAAGAGTACCGGTAATTTCAAGGAATAATGCAACAGCAGCTTTAAGTCTGTAGCTCTTAGGAGATTTTTGAAGATTCTCAATCAGTATATCCAGAAAATCATCGAAGATTTCCATTGGCATTGAAAAAGGAACAGACTCATAATCGCAGTCAAATTTCAGTGAGTTTAAAAGTGCCAGAATATTAAACAGACACTGCTCTTCAAGATCTTTACCTTTGCCGCATACCGGTTCAAAGCTAAGGAAATGCTGCTCCTTGGTAGTCTTAATGTAACGAACCAGAGCAAAACAGTTTATAAGCAGAGTATATAAATCAGTAAGCTCACTCTCGGATTCCATTTCTGAATCAATAGATAAATCCATGAAGTAAACAATAAAGGCCATGGTACAGAAAGGATCACCTACAACCATACCATATGAAAACCACTGTCTGGCCTTTGACTTATCTAAAGGAAGATCCTTTCCTCGCATATATGCGTTTCCGATTCTATAGGCGACATTCCCAGGAACCCCCTTGATTACAGAGGAAGCCTCTGCATAAATCAGAGATGGGTGGTAAACATTGAAAGAGGACTCAAAAATAGTACGCAACGATTCAAGATAAAGAATATTTTCCTCATCATCATAATCATCAATCTGAATCTGGAGCTGTTCTTCAAAATATTTAATAGGCATCAGAAACAGTCTAGAGATTGAGGAAAGATCCTGCCAATTAGGCGTTCCATCTATAAACAGCTGATCCACAAAAAATGTTATTGCTGAAGGAATATAAACAGGAACACAGGATGAAACAAAATTATCCTCATTTATTTTGCTGAAATCATCTGCAAACTGACGGATAACTTCTAAAGATCTGTCGTAGTATTTTTTTGAACGAGCATATTTTAAAACAGATGAGGATTTAAAGTATTTTTTTAGATCACGGGTACTGAGAACATCCAGTGCATTTTCAAGTTTTGCAAAAATATCATCTTTCTGTTTTACATTGCTCTGCTCTAAAGCAACATAATTCCAGTAGATAAACTCATCAATATCTTTTTTTTCAGTATTTTCAGAAAGCTCTAACTCACCATATCTTCTGACTTTGGCATTTAATTCATCCTGAGTAATAACTTCATAAGTGGAGTCAAAATTAAGGAAATTATTCTCAATAAAATGAATTTTCTCTTTAATTTCCGATTCATCTAGAAGTTTATTTTTTTTATTAGATAATGACATGTTTTCTCGTAGTTCTCGAAAAAAAATCAGTCTCAGTAAAGCTATCCATTCAAAAGCTCTGTGAGAAAGAGACAGTGGAAACAAGTAATTTCCACGATTAAATAAATATGTGTAACTTATGTAGAATATTAAGAGTAAAAAATTAAGATTTTATCTTGTATATTTTTCCTAGTTTGTATCGGTTATTTTACACTTCACAAAAACAAAAAATGATATACATAAGCTTATTTAACATAAGGTTAGTATATCATTATCTTCAAGTCTTCACAGTACAAAATAGAAGACTATTCTCACATTTTTGCTAGGCAGAATGATTTCTGCCCAGCCTTTCAATTAAGCTTCAGCGACTCCTGAAGAGAATCTGTTCTTAACAGTATGAACAATTACAGATAGACCAAGAGCTACCAGCATACATGCCATTACAACAAGTACAAAACCAAGACCTACCAGCACACCGTTTGAATTCCACTGCTGAGAGATAACCTGAGTAACGCCCCACAGACTCATAATCAGCATGAATACCATAGGCACAAAGGCTACTAGCCAGTTTACATTCTTAGAAAGCAGCCATAATGAAATTACCAGAAGAGTCAAAGCAGACATCAGCTGATTTGAAGCGCCGAAGATTGGCCACAAAGATGCAGCTTCACCACTTAGCGCCATGTACATTGATACAGCGACAATAGAGAAAGATGCAACATATTTGTTCATGAAAGCCTTTCTTACCATACCTACAGAAACAGTCTTGTTTTCGCTGACTTTATCCTCAGATGACTTAGCCTTAGGCATGAACAGTTCCTGACAAACAAAACGACCGAGTCTTGTTGCTGTATCCAGAGAAGTCATCATGAAAGCTGAGATGGCTAAAGAGATGAAAACCTTTGCAAGTGATGTATCAAGGCCAAGAGCACCGCAGAAATTTGAAATACCGGTAGCAAATGCTGCAGGAGGATTCTTGCCAAGCTCAGAGAATTCAGTATGTCCCATAGACATAACAGCAACCAAAGCCATGATGCCTAAAACACCTTCAATAAGCATTGAACCGTAGCCGATAGGTAATGCATCGCTTTCCTTGTTAAGCTGCTTTGATGTTGTACCAGAAGCAACTAGAGCATGGAAACCAGAGCAGGCACCACAGGCAATGAAAATAAACAGAGCAGGTACCATATCTGTCATCTTGCCGTCACCGGTTACAGCAGCAAAGCCTTCAAAGGAAGACATCTTGATTTCAGGGCTGTAAGCAAGAATTGAGGCAAAGCCTAAAGCCAGCATTGCATAAAGAAGCCATGAGTTCATGTAGTCTCGAGGCTGAAGAAGCCACTGAACAGGCATTACTGAAGCTACAAAGATGTAGATTGCAAGTACACCAATCCAGAATGATCTTACATTCTCTGGAGCGATATTGAATGCAGTTTCAACATTCAGAGGGAAGCTTTCACCAAGGTAAACTGATAGAAATACTAATGGAATAAAGATTACAGAAGCTCTCTTTAAACTAAAATTCAAATTAATTGTAGTAAAGGCAAATAGAGGAGCCATGAAAATAAACAGCAGAGATGCTGTTGCTACCTCAGGGAATTTTGTGAACAGTCCAGCGATAAGAAGAGTAAAAATTGCAACCACCAGAACCAGACAAAGCAAACAGAATCCTAAGAACAGCTGTCTTCCGGTAAAGCCCATCATTTTTTCCATAACGAAGGAAACAGATCTTCCCCTATTACGTACAGAGATAACCAAAGCTGCAAAATCATGGAATGCACCGATAAACACACATCCTACCAGTATCCATATCAATGCAGGAAGCCAACCGAAATAAGCTGCCATAATAGGACCAACAATTGGGCCAGGACCAGCAATTGAAGCAAAATGATGTCCAAAAAGAACAGGAGCTCTTGTTGGAACGTAATCAACACCGTCCATATTTGTATGTGCAGGTGTAGGTTTCTTTGGGTCTATTGAAAATAATTTCTTTAAAAAATTTCCGTATGTGAAATATGCTAAAACAAAGTATGCTAAGCAAATACAGAATAGTACACTGCCTGTCATTTCATTCACCAAATTTTTTGAATTATTCGTTTAAGTCAGAATAAAGACAATAGGTCTCGCAGACGAGTTACCTGCGATCTAGAGCATGAGCTTTGTGAGCTTTTGATATGATTTTTATCTTAATGGTTTGAGATAAAATCGACTTGAACGTGGGTAATGTTCTTTGTCGTTTTCATTATTAAATGCCTTTATTTATAAATAGTCAATATTTATTTATATGCAACATAGAATTATTTATTGTGCATTTTACGCAACACACAAAATCAATCAAAAATTCAGTAAGTTATAAAGAAAATCTTTCTCCTCATCTTTAATTTATTAATTATTACAATTTAAATAAATCCGGATTTTAAGAGACTTACAACAATTTTGACTCAATATGGGGCAGAAATAAAAGAAAGAGCCTTCCGAAAAAACTTATAACCTCATCGAGAAAAAATTTAAACGAATATTCTGAAACTTTTATATACCATCGAACATATCAGGTTTCTGCACCGTAAATAAGCCTTAACTGTTACCATAGTCTCTTGTTTTTGCTAGAATTGTTTCATTCAAAAGAGAGCTTTAGACATGAATTTATACGATAGAATGCAGAAGAGTCTCGAAAACAACCGCCATAATGGTGTTTTCAGAACAATAATTCCCAAGATTCAGAATAAGGGAATGATAAAAATTGATTCTAAAGATTATCTGAATCTTTCATCTAACGATTATCTAGGACTGGCCTCTGACAGTAATTGTCTAAACGAATTTTACGAGGAATCTAATTCTCAGTTATTAAGAATGTCTTCCTCAGGTTCGCCACTGCTCACTGGAGCACATGAAAGTTATGCTCAGGTATGTGAGGTCATGGAAAATTTATTCCATAAAAAAGCAACCTTTTTCAACAGTGGTTTTTCTGCTAACAGCGGAGTATTAAGCATTTTAGGAGCAGAAGATACTCTGATAATAGCAGACAAGCTTGCTCATGCATCAATGATTGACGGACTTACCGCTTCAAAGGGAAAGTTTCTGCGTTATGCCCATAACGACTATGACCATCTGGAACGACTGATACAGAAGAGCGAAATTTCTTACGAGAATATAATCATTGTTACTGAAGCTGTTTTCAGTATGGACGGAGACAGGTGTGATCTAAAAAAACTCGTGGAATTAAAACACAAATATCAGAACATCTACATTTATGTCGACGAAGCTCATGGCTTTGGCGTTTTGTCTGAAGATGGCAGCGGTCTCTGCGGTTCTTTAGGTCTGATTGATGAGGTTGATTTTATCTTGACAACCTTTGGAAAGGCTCTTGCTTCAGAAGGAGCCTGTATTCTTACAAACGAAACAGCCAGAGATTACATTATCAATAACTCCAGACCACTGATTTTCTCAACTGCCCTATCGCCTTACACGTTTGCACATGAAGCTTTCATGGTTAATTATATGAAGAAACGAAATGATCTTCGTTTAAGGCTCGATAAACTAAGTGCATATATCCATCAGACTTTGAATGAATGTAACTTTGAAAATGTTTCCTCTTCTCAGATTATTCCTATAATCACTGGTGACAATGAGAGAACATTAAAAGCCAGCGAATTTTTTAAAGAGCACGGAATATATGCGATGCCGATAAGACATCCGACTGTTCCTGCAGGAAAGGGCCGACTAAGAATATCACTTAATGCAGGATTAAATGACAGTCAGATTGAAATGCTTGCAGATACAATCAGGGCGTTTTCAAGGAAATAACATGAAACAGTTATTTATAAAGCTGAACCATAGCCAAAAACTGAATCTGATCTTTTTAGGTTACGGTCAGGACGGAGCTATCTTTGACTCACTAAAAAATCGTGAATGCGAAGATATAGCACTGGTTTACGATTATGAGAACGATGACTTTGATATCTCACTTTATAGAGAATACTCCTCAATAAACCTTATTGCCTGGTCCATGGGGGTAATGATTGCACCAAAAGTTCTGAAACAACACGGAATACTGGATAAAGTAGTTAGCTCATCTGCCATCAACGGCACTTTAGAAGGCATCGATGATAATTATGGAATACCGCCTAAGATTTGGGATGCAACCATTGATGCACTTTGCGAAAGTGCAGTTCTGAAGTTCTATCGAAGAATGTGCTTTGATGCAGAGCTTTATGAGGAATTTTTAAAACATAAACCACAAAGAAGTGTTGAGTCACTCAAAGCAGAGCTTATCTATATCCGAGAGTTTGCCAAAAAGCCTAGCGTAAAAAACTTCTTTTATACGAATGCATTTATCGGCTTAAAAGATAAGATCATCGCTCCTGCCAACCAGAAAAAATCCTTTAGTAAAACAGAAACAGTCTGTCAGGAAATAGAATGTGCCCATTACAACTATGAGCTGTTCTCAAAACAATTATTATGATTGTAAGAAAAGAATTCTTAAAGAGAAGTTTCTCTAAAGCCTCACAAACATACGATGAAAACGCCTCAGTTCAAAGCTATATGGGAAAAAGACTGCTTGAAAAGCTAGACTTTAGTAGCTTTAAGCATGTGCTTGAAATAGGCAGTGGTCCGGGAAATTTTACAGAAGAAATAATAAGTCGATTCTCTCCACAAAAACTTGCTCTCAATGATATATCTGAGGAGATGCTTAATATCTGTAAAGAACGTTTCTCAAATCATATGACCGTTAGCTATCATCCTGGAGATATAGAGAAATTAACTTTAAAAGAAAAATACGATCTGATTACTTCAAACGCCTGTCTGCAGTGGCTATTTGATCTTGAGGGTACTCTAAAGAAGTTTATAGAATCATTAAAGCCAAATGGAGTTTTAGCCTTTACAAGTTTCGGAAACGAAAATGTAAAAGAAATTACAGCATTAACCCAGAATGGACTTAGATATCTTTCTTACTCGGAGTTAGATTCCGTTTTAAAAACACTTAATGTTCCATACTCTCTTCAGGAAGAGATCGTAAAATTTCACTACACAGATGCCCTCAATATGCTTAAAACCCTCAAGAAAACAGGGGTAACAGGATTTTCTAAAACAATCTGGACAAAAGGAATGCTTAACCGCTTTGTTAAGGAATTTGAATCAAAATTTTCAGATGCCAATGGTGTATATTTAACCTGGCACATTTACTATGCTGTGGTAAAAAAACAAAATAGTATTTTATTATCTGTGTAGATTAATTCTTTACTTAGAGCGGTTTTAAAAGGGAAAATAGAGCATCCAGCAAGAAACAAGCTGTCTTAAAAATTTAAATAAACACAAAATACAAAGAGTGAACTTAAAAAGTTTAAAAAGGATAATGATAGATGGTGGATGCTATAGGACTCGAACCTATGACCCTCTGCTTGTAAGGCAGATGCTCTAACCAGACTGAGCTAAGCATCCATTCTTGAATGGAATTTCTACATGGTGGATGCTATAGGACTCGAACCTATGACCCTCTGCTTGTAAGGCAGATGCTCTAACCAGACTGAGCTAAGCATCCGTAGAAAGTGAGTGCATTATAATGGCTGAATAGCAATATGGCAAGAGTTATTTTAGATATTTTTTGTAGTTAATTTTATAAAGGGCATTTATTAGCTGTTTACGGACTTAAATTTTTTTTAATCATTTGGAGGCTTGTATTATAAATTTATCAATAAAGGATAACAGATACTGCCCCAATTAAATGCAAATTTAATGAAGACCTAAAGCTTCATACACATTAGTGTATAATTTCCCCGTTCACATGATCTTTAGCTTCTTATCAGGTTGCTAAAATCTTTCTTTTCATGGCAGGTTCCCTGCCTTTTACTAGGTTAAGTCAAATATCATGAGTAACGCATTAACAAAAACCGATTTTAATTTCCCAGGTCAGAAAAGTGTTTATCACGGTAAGGTAAGAGACGTATACAACATTAATGATGAAATGCTGGTTATGGTCGCAACCGACAGAATTTCAGCTTTTGACGTTGTTCTGCCAGAGGGAATTCCTTACAAAGGACAGATGCTAAACCAGATTGCAGCTAAATTCCTTGATGCAACTACTGATATTTGCCCTAACTGGAAAATCGCAACACCTGATCCAATGGTTTCAGTTGGCATTATGTGTGAAGGTTTCCCTGTTGAAATGATCGTTCGCGGTTATCTATGCGGCAGCTCATGGAGAGCATACAAGAGTGGAGTTAGAGAAATCTGCGGCGTTAAGCTTCCTGAAGGAATGAAGGAAAATCAGAAGTTCCCAGAGCCAATCATCACACCTACCACCAAGGCTGAACTAGGTCTTCATGATGAGGATATTTCTAAAGAGCAGATTCTTGAGAGAGGACTTGCAACACCTGAGGAATATGCACTACTTGAGAAATATACTCTGGCTTTATTTAAGCGTGGAACAGAGATCGCAGAAAAGAGAGGACTAATTCTTGTTGATACCAAATATGAGTTTGGTAAACACAAGGGTACTATTTATCTGATGGATGAGATTCATACTCCAGATTCAAGCCGTTACTTCTACAAGGATGGTTATCAGGAAAGATTTGAGAAGGGTGAGCCTCAGAAACAGCTGTCAAAGGAATTCGTTCGTGAATGGCTGATGGATAACGGCTTCCAGGGAAAAGCAGGTCAGCAGGTACCAGAGATGACTCCTCAGATTGTTGAATCAATTTCAAATCGCTATCTAGAGCTTTTCGAAAACATTACCGGTGAGAAGTTCGAGAAATCAGAGAACACTGATATTGCAGCAAGAATTGAAAAGAATGTTAACGAGTTCCTAAAGAACAGATAACATTTTATTTACAGTATTGTTTAAGAGGTGCAATTGCACCTCTTTTTGTATGTCAGGATATAGCCTTAAGATTTCTTGTCAGAACCTTGTAGGTAATATCCATCGCCTTCGTAAGATCTTCTTTGGAGATATTAAGAGGAGGATTGAAATACAGAGTATCCCCTATCGGTCTTAGCAACAGGCCTTCCTTTAGAGCATCCTGATAAATTCTGTATCCAAGTCTTAAAGAAGAAGGGAATCTCTCTTTTGTTGACTTGTCTTTTACAATCTCCATTACATTGATAAGTCCAATACTTCTTACCTGCCCAATGTTTTCTAGAGAAGAGAATCTATCTGCAAAAGTCTTGCTTAACCAGGAGGCTTTTTCAACGGCTTTCTCTATGATATGGTCGCGCTTTAGGATTCTGATTACACTCAGTGCGCAGGCACACGCCAGAGGATTGCCAGCGTAAGTATGAGAATGAAGAAAAGCCTTACCTTCAGAGTAATCTCCTAAGAAAGCGTTATAAACCGTATCAGTTACACCAACCACAGACATTGGCATATAACCGCCTGTAATAGCCTTTGACATACACATCAGATCAGGCGTAATTCCGGCATGGTCACAGGCAAACCATTTACCGGTTCTTCCAAATCCGGTGGCAATTTCATCTGCAATCAGAAGAACACCATGTTTTTTACATAGTTCGCTTAAAAACTTTAAATATTCTGCAGGATAGATTCTCATTCCACCGGCTCCCTGAAGCAGAGGCTCAACAATCAGAGCACAGAGCTCAGAACCATGTTCATCAAAAATCTTCTCTGCCCTCTCCATGCATTTTTTAGGATATTCCTCTGGGTGTAAAAACAGATCAGGAGCTTCAATATGAATGTTATCCATCATCATAGGCTTATACATCAGGTTATACAAATCCATACTGCCAACTGATAATGCGCCTATTGTTTCTCCATGGTATCCCTCAGACAGACAAGCAAATCTGCGTCTATTGGTCTGTCCAATCTGCTGCTGATACTGAAATGCTATTTTCAGGGCCATTTCCACAGATGATGAACCATTATCTCCGTAGTTAAAATGTGTAATTCCCTCAGGAACGATACTTAACAGTTCCTTGGTAAGCTCTACAACCCATGGGTGAGTAAAGTTTGCAAATATAACATGTTCAAGCGTCTTTGCCTGCTGGCAAAGCGCATCTGAGATTTCCTCGTTACAATGACCTAAAAGGTTACACCACCAGGAACTGATAATATCCAGAATTTCATGCCCATCTTCAGTGTACAGATAACACCCTTTACCTTTAACTACAGGAATAGGAGGAAAGGCTTCATAATCTTTCATCTGCGCAGCAGGATGCCATATATGCTTTACATCAAAATCAATTAAATTCTCTTTAGCACTCATCGAAGTAATCTTCCATTTTCTGATAGCGTAAATTCAAGTTTTTATCGCCTTTTCCCAATGTTGCAATAACATTTGTTCCAGAGATCTCCTCAATCATCTGAAGGTTATCACTATGCATTACAGAGCTATTATCAAAATTATTAAGAATTACGCCCTTTACTTTTATACTGTTCTGTTTAAGGTAACTTATGGTCAATACTGTATGATTAATTGTTCCAAGTCCGGCATCAGCTACAACCACTGCATTAAGTTTTAAAGCCTTGAGAATATCAAGATACATCAGATGATCATTCTTCTCCCAGACAACTGGACATATAATTCCACCCGCCCCCTCCGAGAGTACATAATCATAGTTGACTCTTAGGGAATTGAAGTCTTTTAAAATTTTATCCAGGCTTGCAAAGCGATTTTCTCCTCTTGCAGCAAGATGAGGAGACAAAGGTTTTTCATAAAGATAGGAAAGAAGAGATTCGGTATTCTGGTTTATTCCGGATGAATCCCTCACAAAGCCGGCATCAGAATGTTCTATACTGTCGGAGCCACTTACTGCTGCCTTATAGTAAGCAATAGACAAATTCTTTTTGGTAAGTTCTCTTGCAATGGCTGCACTTACATAGGTCTTACCGATATCTGTACCGGTACCTGTAACAAATAGTCCTCTCATTTTTTTAACCTCAATTATACTGAGGTCATTTTAACATACTGAAAACGAAGAAGATTACCTAATGCCGATAGCAAAAAAAATCCCCTGAATAGGAGTTCAGAGGATTTTGCGGTTAAACAGATTCGTCTAAAAATCAGACATCAGTTGGAGCACCCTCAACAGGTGTCTTACCAAACTTCAGTAAGCTTACAAGACAGATTACAGCTACTACTATACCGATGATATTTGAGGTATTGATATCCAAGCCAAAGCCCATGTTCTTCTCGTAGCAGATATAGCTTACAGATACGACTGTAATGAAGCATGCTGGAATAGTACAGATCCAGTGGAACTTACCCTTTCTGAACAGGTAAGCAGCAGCTGACCATAGACAGATTCCTGCAAGAGTCTGATTTGAGAAACCGAAGTATCTCCAGATGATGTTGAAATCGATCTGAGATAAGGCAATACCAATACAGAATACTGGGATAGCAATTACCAGTCTCTTCATTGGCTTAACCTGTGGCAGATGAATTACATCAGCAATAGTTAAACGAGCTGCTCTGAATGCAGTATCACCAGAAGTAACAGGCAGAATAACCACACCAAGAATAGCAAGAAGACCGCCAAAACCGCCTAATAGGGCAACGCAGGAGTCGTTAACTACAACAGCAGGGCCACCTGCAGATAATAGGGCCTGAGCATCTGGGTAGAAAGTCATACCAACAGTACACCATACAAGACCAATAAAGCCTTCAGCAACCATTGCTCCGTAGAATACCATGCGACCCTCTGACTCGTTCTCAACACAGCGAGCCATCAGAGGAGACTGAGTTGAGTGGAAGCCTGACAGTGCACCACATGCAATAGTAATAAATACAAGAGGGAAGATTGGCAGATCCTTAGGATGAGGATTGTGATCGAAGGTTGCCCAGGAGTAGAAGCTATCTGGCATCTGAACAAACATACCGACAGTAACACCAATTGCCATGATCAGCAGCAAGGCTCCAAATACAGGGTAGATTCTACCTATGATCTTATCGATAGGGATAATGGTAGCAAAGAAGTAGTAAGCGAAGATAACGCCTAACCATGCACCGAAAGTCATTACTCCATCAAAGTGACCTACAGATAGTTTTGCTAACAGACCTGCAGGAGCAGTTGCGAACACAACACCTACTAGCAGAAGCAGAATGGTAGCAAAAACGCGCATACCGTTCTTGGCAATCTTACCTAGATTATAACCAACTACATCAGGAACATTTGCACCGCCATAGCGAACTGACAGCATTCCTGAGAAGTAATCATGAACAGCACCGGCAAAAATAGTACCGATAACAATCCATAATAAAGCGGTTGGACCATAAACCGCACCTAGGATAGGACCAAATACAGGGCCTACACCGGCGATGTTCAGTAACTGAATTAACCATAGTTTCCATTTTGGCATGGCAACATAGTCAACACCGTCACTCTTTGTTTTAGCTGGGGTTGATCGGGCTGGATTAGGGCCGAAAATTCTTTCGACAATTCGACCATACACGAAATAACCTACAAGCAAGGCTATTACCGAGATAATAAACCACATATATCTTGGCATACACGACTCCTTATATTTTTATGTTTGTTAAGTAACTGTATAATAAAATTTTATTATCAGGAATAATCAAAGAATTTATAAAAAGTTGATAGGACTCCACGAAATTTAAGAGTAGATTTAGATGTCAATCACATTCCTATTATTATTTTTGGATATATTTCTGAATTTATTCTTTCTTGAAAACGTTTTAAATTTTACGCAGTTATCAGTTTATGATAACGCGTATTTTTAAACTCACACTCTTGTCTCAGACATTTTAGACAACGTTTACACTAAAAAGAAATTATTAGCATTATCTTCACTTCAGAAATAGTAATAATTGCCGTTATTCTTATATATAACTAAAAAAAAATAATCATAAATACTATCTAAAAAGAGGAAACTCGAAATGCCACTATATCTGACCAATATAGCGAGTATGAGTGCTATGAGGACGTTGAATAACGTTACCTCAGGGCTTAATACGGTCTTTCAGAGACTTTCCTCAGGTAAAAGAATAAATTCCGCTAAAGATGATCCTGCCGGACTTATGATCGCAGATCGACTTACTGCTCAGATTAACGGCTATAAACAGGGCTCAAGAAACTTAAACGATGGCATTTCTGTTGCTCAGACCATGGAACATGCTTTAGATGAAAGCAAGGATATGCTGCAGAGGATCAGGACTCTGGCTGTTCAGGCTGCAACAGGAACATATTCAGATGCAGACAGAAAGGCTATGGATACAGAAGCACAGGAGTTATGCTATGAAATCACAAGAATCTCAAACAGTACAACCTTTGGTGGAGCTCAGATACTCGCAGGAAATAAAGGTGGCCTGTTCAGTTCTAATGGCAGCATTGATATACAGTGTTCTGGCACTGTAGGTGATAAAATCTCCATTCAGGGCTTTGCTGACGGATTCTCTATCTCAGGCATAGCTTCATATCTTAATATCCCAGAGGGTGAATCCTGTTTTAAACCAGATGGAGACTCTCTGGCATTCAGTCTAACCTCAGCTGCAAATGCAGAATCCGTACTTGGATGTATCGATAAATACATAAATACAGTCAGCACATATCAGGCAAGACTTGGAGCCGTTCAGAACCGAATGGAATCAGCAATCCGCAACAACAGTTCAATGTACGAAAATCTGTCTGATGCGCGTTCAAGAATCGAAGATACCGACTATGCAGAGGAAGCCTCAAAACTTGCAGAACTGATGGTCAGACAGCAGGTTATCGCCTCACTTTTCTCAAGAATCAACAACAGCAAGAGTGTTATTCTATCTCTTCTTGGCGGATAGCAAAAAACAAAAAGCGCACTACCACTTTCGCAATAGTACGCCCTTAATAATCAATTAGAGTCGTTAATCAGTTAGCTTCAACCTTTACTGACTGAGCTCCGGAATAGGTCTTAAATTCCTCAACCAGAACATCTGCAAAGCCAGGATACAGTCTTGAAATTTCCTTATCAGGAATTGGAGTATCCTTTTCATTATAGAAGGTAATTGCACTGTACTGCTTCTGATGGATACCAACACGAATCTTGTACTTACCGGTATTGATATCAAGTAGGCGACGGCCTCTTACATTTACCCAGTTATCAGTGTTGTCGTTAACTTCAACGTCATACTCTGCCTTGGATACAGAGTGCTTGGTAACCTTCCATCCGCATCTGTCAAACAGACCTTCCAGAATTGCGGTAGTGGTTTCGAATGGAGCTTCAACAATAATAGCCTGGTGATTGTTATGGTCTTTACCGATTGATACAACAAGGTTATCAGGATCTACAACAGCCTCATGCTGTTTTGAATCGATCTCGTGGATGATATTGTTGGCAAAGCCCATGGCAAAACGCTCCTGCTCGATCATATCAAGCAGATCTTCCATTCCCTTACCTGAAGACAGAGATGTCATAGAACCAATCAGTTTAGATGCGATACCTAAAGAGCCATCGGAATTTCTACCAACACGAATCTGATAAATCTGATTGTACTTCTTCAGACCAACTTCAGCATCAGATCCATCGTAAGGCTTACCGAACTCGGTAAAATCACGTGAAATTGTAGTCAGAAGATACTGACCAGGAGCAATCTTACCAACACCAATATTCATATGCTTGAGAACAGAGGCCAATAACATCCAGGCATCATCTTCTGTCTGAATTCCATGAGAACCGTTTCTCTCAAACCAGACAATAGCCTCACCATCAGACCACTGAGTGTGGATACCCATATCAGATCTGTATGGAGCGGTAGGAGGACGAACGTCAACAGCCTCACCAAGAGGACCATGTAGTGATTTTGCATCAACCTGTGGAATAGTTAACTCAGAGTTAACACCAGGATTATCCAATCCTTCAGGAACAACAAGAGTATTTCTGTAGATTTTTGAATCAACGTGCTCGTAATAGCCGGTAACTTCTCTTGTACTCTTATCCATACCAAAATATTCTTGGTAATAGTCCTTTACAGTAACGCAGCCTGTCATGCTAAGAGTTGGCAATGCCATTACAGTTACGACTAAAGCAAGTTTATCTAACTTATACTTTGTCACCTAAATACTCCTGTATTTCACTTATTTTTTACAGATACCCTGTTATCAATGATATCTGTGTTGTTATCTAATCATTAAACCAGTAGAGACTCTTTAATTAAAGCCATACTGATTAAATAGGACAGTTCTAAGCTTTCAGTTTATTTCTTAAAGATCAGAAACTGTCGTTATTCATAACCAAAAAGCACCGTGTATTAAACGATGCTTAAAGTCTTATGAAGAAGATTATTCATCCTGCTGAAGAAGAGGTTTCTGCAGATAATTGAATAAGTTGGAACTTACCATATTCAGAACCTCTTTAATGGATGATAACTCAGGATCATAAGCATTGATATAGGTTGGCTCTGAACCTGGCTCATAGTAGCAGACACTTGAGAAAACAGCATCTACATCAGTATCAGAAAGAGTCAGAGAACATCTGAAGTCAATTAAACGTTCAACACCAGCCTGAATTAAAAGAGGATCTCTCATTTCCTTACGGAAATTGATAACTCCCATTGTTCTGTCATCCAGGAAAATCTGATTAGGACGAACACCAACCTTCACCCAATGCTCAGCTTTGTCATATGCTCTTTCAAGCTGATTATCAGAATGATAAGTGAATGCAACTTCATAATCACTTCCTGGTGGAGGCGCTACCTTACCCTCTTCCTTCTGAGCGTCATCATTTTCAAAATCTGACATAGTGTACTCACTCCTTTCTTTCACTTATCGTTTGTTATACAGAAACTTTTTTGGTCTCTCTTAAAGCAACAGTAAGATTAAATTCTGGTTTATCCTCAGTAGAATTCTTGCTGTCAACACAGAAATAACCTTCTCTTTCAAACTGGAAGCTCTGACCAACCTTAGCATTCTTCAAACTAGCTTCTAAGGCTGCATTCTCAATTTCTATCTTTGAATTCTTGTTTACAGTTGAAAGGAAATCCTCTGCAGCACCTGGATTAGGTACATTAAACAGATTCTCATATAAATTAACTTTTCCGCGATAGCAGTTATTAGCATCAACCCAGTGGATAACTCCCTTTGGCTTATGGCCCTCGATTGTTGCTCCTACAGAATTTGGAACTGCTACAACATGAACGACAGTAACTCTGCCATCAGTGTCCTTTTCACAGGAAACAGCCTGAACCACATATGAATTGCGCAGACGAACCTCATGACCTAACTTCAGGCGCTTGTACTGCTTATTGGCCTCTTCTCTGAAATCAGCCTCATCAATGTACAGTTCCTTGCTGATAGTAATGGTTCTTGTGCCTAGATCCTCGCGCTCTGGATGATTGCTGATAGTATATGAAGTATCAGTTACACCTTCTTCCCCATAATTATCAATAACCAGCTTGATTGGATGTAGAACAGCCATAGCACGAGGTGCATTTTTGTTCAGATCATCTCTGATACAGGACTCAAGAGCACTCATTTCTACAACGTTTTCCTGCTTGGTTACACCGATACGGCGACAGAACTCTCTGATGGAGGCCGGAGTATAACCTCTGCGACGTAAGCCGGAAATAGTAGTCAGACGAGGATCATCCCATCCGTCAACTATGCCCTCTTTAACCAGCAGATTCAGCTTGCGTTTTGAAGTAATAGAACCTTCAAGATTCAGTCGGCTCATCTCATACTGATGAGGGCGAGCCTTTATGGAGATATGCTCTAAAACCCAGTCATAAAGTCTGCGGTTATCCTGGAACTCTAAGGTACAGATTGAATGGGTAATACCTTCAATGGCATCAGAGATACAGTGTGTAAAATCATACATAGGATAAATACACCATTTATCCTTTGTAATAGCATGTTCAGCAAATCTTACACGGTAAATAACAGGATCTCGCATACAGATAAAAGGAGATGCCATATCAATCTTGGCTCTCAGACAAACCTGACCTTCCTTAAATTCTCCGGCCTTCATCTTCTCAAATAAAGCACGGTTTTCTTCTACAGAACGGTTTCTGTATGGACTTTCCTTACCAGGCTCTTTTAAGGTTCCGCGATACTCACGAATCTCGTCAGGAGAAAGTTCATCAACATATGCAAGACCTTTGTCAATCAGCTCTAAGGCATAACCATACAGACGGTCAAAGTAATCAGATGAGTGACGAATCTCTGTCCACTTAAATCCAAGCCACTGAACATCTCTCTGAATGGAATTTATATATTCCATATCCTCTTTTTCAGGGTTGGTATCATCAAATCTTAAATTGCAGGTTCCCTTGTAATCTCTGGCAAGACCAAAATTCAGACAGATTGACTTTGCGTGACCGATATGAAGGTAACCATTTGGCTCTGGAGGAAATCTGGTTGCAACATGGTCATGGCGACCTGAATTTAAATCATCATCAATAATGTCGGTAATAAAATTGCGAGGGATTCTTTCCTCTTCACCAACAGCAACAGTCATTTAATAAGCTCCAAAATCCAATATAACCTAATTCCTAAATCTTCTTGTATAAGAAGATTCCTTTGCTATCTAATAGCAAAAAAGGGCGACAGTATTCATTTGACTTATGCCCTTTGCTCTTTAAGTTTGCGTGTAAGTCTGTATATGCCAGCTTTGGTAAATGCTTTACAGATACTCTTACGTCTAAAGAGATTCTTTATCTTTTTTAGTTCTCTGCTCTATCTATAAATGCAGATTTTATTTTCTAACATGCTAATTCTAGCAAAGTGCCTGTAAACACTCAATTTTATTAGCTGTTTTTATTTCAAAAAAACATTTTTGAAAAATTTTTATCTTTAAGTTCAAAATGTTAAAAATACGCTTTTCCATATTAATGTATAAATTTGCGAGATAGATTTCATTTTTCTTTGAAGATCAGCAGGTAGAATGCGCTCTGAGAATAATTTCAACTAAATGCTACACATACACTAAAAAAAAGCATATAATTCCATGAATTTTGTATTTGTATATGTAATCTAATTTGAGGATACAAAAATGAGCTTTGAGTCAGAAAAGCCTTTTAATGATTTCCAGCACTTTGCACGTGGTATCCGTCGCAGTGGTGATTTTACTATCAATGAGTCAAACCTGCTTGAGAAGTATGGCACTGCAATGATGGAGCTTTACAACGGAACTCGCAAGCCAAAAACAGAAGAAGAGAAAGTTTTTGTAAAACAGATTACTTCAGATGAGGTTATTACCGATCATAACGCAAAAATTTTCAAGAAGTATCTTCAGGTTATCAAGAAGTATCTTCAGGTTATTCAGCCACGTCACCTTCACAGACTATGTTCTGTTGGTAATGATGACGAGTTAAATGGCAATGGCTACATGAATGGTTCATCAGACGAGACCTCCGGTTTAGATTAGTAAATAAGCCTGAGGTTGAAAAAAAGACGCGTAATGCGTCTTTTTTTTCTGTCTTCATATTCACATCTCTTCACAAGCTTTATGTTGTAGCCTTCCAAAGAAGAAAACGACAACAATACGGAACTTATAAACTGCATCCTATACCTTATTTCTGAATTGATAATGACAAACCTCTACCAAAGGATCTAATTCAACAGGTTCAAAAACACTCTTTCATATTCTTTTCAAAAAACTTTTATAGCAAAGAAAAACAAAAGTCTAAATAAACAAAAAAAATCAGACAAGGATATTGAATTATTTTTCAGAAAAAACGATTTTATGCAAGAATAGGCAATTGAAATATAATATTAGGCAACTAAATAGAAGGTTTTGTTTAATTTATTATATAAAAATGAGCAAATTCTCCAAACATTGCTCTAGATCAACTTTTTTAATTTAATTCTACGTATAATGAATCCATAAGTTAATTCTATACAATCAAACAAACATAAGGATCTTATCGGCATCAGATGTATTTTCTGATGCCGTATTTCTTTGTAGACTACCTTTTATATCCTACAGTGACTCTATCATTTCCCGCAAAATCTATGACAGTCTCGACATTTTTGTAACCATAGGAAACAAAAATATCGCGAACAGACAGTCCCTGATTATAGCCATGTTCAATCATAAGTGGAGCATCAGTTTTAAGATGAGCTAAAGCATCCCTACAGATGATTCTAATATCATTAAGACCATCAGCCCCGGATGTCAGTGCACTGATAGGTTCATAAGGGAGAGAAGTCTTTGTAAGATGAGGATCGTTCTCTTCTATATAAGGAGGATTTGAAACAATCAAAGAGAATTTCTTATCCACAAGATTTGAAAACCAGTCTGAATGGATAAAGGTTACTTCAAGATCCAGAGCTTTAGAGTTTTCTTTCGCAACTTCCAACGCCTTCTCTGAAAAATCGCAGGCAAAGGCCTCGACATTATCTCTGTACTCTGATTTTAGAGCAAGAATAATTGCCCCACTCCCCGTTCCCATATCAAGAATCGAACCTTTAACCTTACAGTCAAGAGCACATTGAACAATGATTTCCGTATCAGGTCTTGGAATCAGAGTATCCTCTGTTACCTTAAGCTTTAGCCCCCAGAATTCCTTGTATCCAAGAATATAGGCAATAGGATATCCGGTAATACGCTTGTCGATAAGCGAATTCAGCTTATTTAAAATGTCATCAGAAAGTTCATCTGAATCATGAGTTATAAGCTGAACCTTAGATAAATGAGTAAGATGGGAAAGTATTAAAGAAGCATCAAGAGAAGCACTTTCAATTCCGGCATCAGAAAGTTTTTTTCGGGAGATTTTTAAAGCTTCGAAAATAGTCATAAAGCTTGTATAGAACAGATAACTATCCACAGATAGCTGTGAATAGTTATTTTATTAAAATATTATAGAGCACCCTGTGATGCCATAGAGGCAAGCTGTTCAGCTTTAAACTCTTCAATTACAGGCTTAAGCATCAGATCAAGATCACCGCCTAAAACTTCGTCTAAACGGTAAACAGTTAAGTTGATACGATGATCTGTAATACGGCTCTGAGGGAAGTTATAGGTTCTGATACGATCAGAACGGTCACCGGAAG
>ONFP01000133.1 GCA_900317105.1 uncultured Succinatimonas sp.
CAATCCATACATAAATGCGGTATCCAGTAACGTAATGCCGTCGTTCAATGCCGCTTTAACAACTGCCTCGCCGTCCGAATCTTTCAGGCCGTCAAATAAATTATGGCCGCCGACCTTGTTGGTCCCCAGACCCAAGGGGCCGCTGACAACCTCGCTCTTACCAATTTTAACTGAGTTATTCAAAGTCAATTCCTCCTTACATATCAATAATGCTCTGCCATAAAAATAGGGCTGAAATTAAAATATTTCAACCCAAGTGTCTATTTTTCGATAATTGATTATTCGTCGTAAGGCCCTTTGCCGAGGTAGGCGTTAATCATCCAAATATTCTTATCAATGTCTTCTTTAAAGCCATTCAGCATATCTTGAGTTGGAAAATCTTTTTCCTCGTCAGTGACCTCGATGCCCTTTTGATATTGATCACGCAAATACCTGAATTGATCAACCAGCCGCTGCATGAAGTCACGCATGGTTAATTGATCCCAGGTAACCTTTTCGTCCGGTAAGCCGGTGTTATCAATGAATTCGTGAGTGGTTGCGAACGGCGAACCGTTGATTGCGATCAGTCGCTCGGCAACGTTATCCAATTGATCAGCTAATTGATCACTATAATCATCCATCAGCGGGTGCAGGCGAAAGAAGTTCTCACCCCGCATGTACCAGTGGGTTTGTTGGATGTTGGTCTGCAGCTGGCTGAGATCTGCGACTAATTGATTCAATTGTGCGCGTGTCTTTGGAAAATCGTACTTGTCTGCCATCAGATTACCTCCCAGAATAATTTTGAATTCGCTTACACAGTCAGTGTACTCGATTCTGGGAGACGGTCGCAAGGAAGTTGCCTTTTAGTTTTCGAAAGGCTTAGTGGTCTTTTGGTCCACTGACAGTCGGTGCCTGTGGTTGGTCAGGCTCCGTCGTTTCCGGAGATTCTTCCAGTTTGGAATCTTGCTCTTGTCAATCTTCTGTAAAGCTCCTGCCTTAGCCAGACGTGGTACATAGTAGCTGGTCATCATCACAGCATCAAAGCCTGATTTACCTGATAATAGACGAGCCTCTACCATCTCGTTACTGTCAAACAGTGCATAGTTAGTCTTAAGACCTGTTGCTTTTTCAAAGTCTGCAACTGTTGTTTCACCAATATAATCACTCCAGTTCCAGACATTGACGTCATAGTCAGCATTTGAAGCGGTTGCTGCAGATAGAAAAGCCAAACCTACAACAGTCTTAGAAAAATTCTTCATGTGCAATTACCTTTAAAAAATGAAGAAAAAATTAACGTTCAATGTTTCTGCATTATAGATAGAACTGAGCTGATTACAATAAAAAAATTCACTTTATTGTATTTAATTTTGTATTTTCAAAAATATCCTTTTAAATCAATTCGTTTTAAGATTTTTGTAAATTTACTGAAAAAATACTCTGTAAAAAAATGATGCAAAAAAATAATGCACAGAATCTCAAAATAACATTAAAAAATTACAAGATCCTTTTGATATTCATTGAGTTTCTCTTACAATAGGGTAGTAAGGAGATGAAAAATGGGAGTAATTATTACACTTTGCAATCCAAAGGGAGGAACAGCAAAAACCTCTACAGCAGTAAACCTCTGCTGTGGTCTTAAGGCTGTGAATAAAAAAGTTCTGCTGGTTGATTTTGACCCTCAGCGTTCTGCAAGTGTAGCTCTTGGTTATGAATACTTCGATTCAGAAAGTAATATCAGTTCTTCGGTTCTGGACGGGGTTCCTATTGAAGACTGTATTGTTCCTTATGCCAAGGGAGGCTTTGATCTGTCTTTGGCCAGTGATGATCTGATTGCAGTACCTGCCGCCTTAAGAGAAAGACTGAATGCCCATGAAGTTTTAGCTGATGCTCTGGCTCCGGTTAAGGACAAGTACGATTTTATTGTGGTGGATACACCGGCCACATTAAATATGATCACTATTATTGCAATCTGTGCCTCCGATTATCTGATTATTCCTGTCTCCTGTGATATTTTTTCTGTGGATTCCATGATGGGCCTTATCAAAAAGTTTCATGAATTAAAGGAAAACGGTCTGACCCACTGTAATATTCTTGGTATCCTGAGAACCATGTATGACAAGCTGCTGCCTCTAGCTTCAACTATCTCCGCCGAACTTGAAAACTCATTCAGCGATATGCTGTTTAAAACCAAGATAACCTATAATCCAAGAATATCTGAATCGTCTTCTGCCGCAGTCCCAGTACTGCTTTATGACAGAACTTCTCTGGGCTCTCAGGAGTATCTTTCCTTTACAGGAGAAGTTTTAAAAAAGATTCGTCATCTGGAAGGTTAGAGTTAATATTAATAATTTGGGTCTAACTATAATTTAATCTTTCTTCAGGTGGCAAGTATTTGCCATTTATCTTATATTTTTGCCCAGAATAGCTGCCAGTCATGTATTGAGCATTGGCTTCATCTTATAATTTCTGATTTAACTGTTTAATCTACAAGGTATTTTATTGTCGTTATTTTATATTTAATCTGGCATATAAATTGCTATGGTTTTCTCATAATAATCACCTTGAGAGAATAGCTATGGCACTATATATTCAGACTAATACCTCCTCTATAAATGCACAGAGAGACCTCAATCATGTAAATCGTGTCAATAATAACGTTACCCAGAGACTTGCTTCAGGTTTACGTATCAATTCAGCTGCGGATGATCCTGCAAATCTGCAGGTAAGTAACCGTATGACCTCTCAGATAAACGGTCTTAAACAGGGCAACAGAAATACCAGTGACGGTCAGGCTCTTATAAATACAGCTGAAGGCGCATTATGTGAGGAATTAAGTATTCTTCAGCGAATTCGTGTCTTAGCTCTTCAGAGTGCAAATGGAACCTATACTCAGCTGGATCGTGACTCCATGCAGCAGGAAGTGAACTCTATCTGTAAGGAGATCACCAGAATAGCCTACAGTACAACTTATGGCGGAGCTCAGATTCTAAATGGAACCAATAACGGACTTATAAATCAGGAGGGTAATCTTAGAATTCATGTTGGCGCTCAGGCGAACTGTGTCGTTGATATTAAGCTGGATATTGCTTTTTCAATGTCGGCTCTGCATGCCTATATAGGCGGACTTACTGATGGTGGTTATGATTCTGAGAATCAGTCTTTTGATATCTCTTCAAGAGAAAATGCAGAAAAGGTAATTGCAGGAGTTGATGATTACATAAATTATATCGATTCAAAAAGATCAGAACTTGGTGCTATTTCAAACAGATTCGATTCAACTTTGAGAAATCAGGATAATATTCATGAGAATCAGAGTTTCTCCAGATCACAGATACGTGACAGTGATTATGCCGAGGAGTCGTCAAGATATATTCAGAATAACATTATGACCAATGCCTCTACACAGATGCTGGTTCAGGCAAATGCAAGACCAGAGATTGTGGCAGCACTACTGTCGTGATGAAAAAATAGGTTAAAATATTGTTGTAAGAGCTTTGTTTATTTTTCAATGTATTATCTATCTGCCTGAGCTTTGCGTAATAACTGCTTGAGAGTAGAGAAATAAACGACTTCTACTCCACAATCTTCCATTGTGAAATTGCTTTGTCATCTGCATTAATAACTACAGCAATTCTTATGAGTTCTTTTGGATTAAGGATTTCTCTTACTTTAATTTGCTGAGTAAGGATAATATCCTGTAAAAACTCGCAAATTACCAATTTTTCTGCTTGCTTTTCAAATGTTAAGATTCATTTGGTTTTCAAAAAACATGAGTCGTTTTCAACATAATTGTATATGGAAAGATTGTGCTATAATCATCCATCTTTTCTGTTTCACAAATTTTCGAGAAAAAAGTAACTTATGACCAAAGATAGAATTATCCCTGATAAATCAAGAAGAGCTCCTAAAAGAGATATT
>ONFP01000134.1 GCA_900317105.1 uncultured Succinatimonas sp.
GCCTGATTCAGCTTATATTCCATGGTTCTGTAGCAAAGCAGTGAGAGATAGCAAATCATCACATAACCTTTGATATGGGCAGGAGAGTAAACATACATCGGTCTTAGACGGATATTGGTCTTAAGGATTCTGAAACACTCTTCTATCTTTACAAGCTGGTGATAAGCAGAGGCAATCTGCTCTCCCTTAAGCTCTGACATATTATCTTTTGGGGTCTTGTGGTAGACCATAGCTGCATAACCGCATTCAGCCTTGCGTTTTTCATACAGTTCCTGATTAAAGGATACAGCTTTGCTTCCTGAGGAATCTTTAATCTGAACCATCTGCTGCCAGGACTTTTTCTTAGAATAAATCCTCTGATTATTTTCCACCGCCTTCAGAGCTTCCTGTCGGTCCTTTTCCAGAATGAGTAAATCACGCTCCTGTCTTTCTTTAGAGAAGTTGACTACCAGTGTACATGGCACTTTTACGGTCTTTTTATTGTCTTCCTTTATAAAGTTTTCTATAACCTTATAGCGATAATTCTCAAACTGGCAGTTTCCCAGAGTCTGATATCCATCCTGATTTAACATCTGCTGACGTATTTCTTCAGGGAGATTGGAGATTTTCTGGGCAACCAGAAAGCCATACCCATGCTCCAGCAGCATCTGCAGATTCTCTGCTGAATTTAGTCCTCTGTCTGCCACCAGTACGGTATCTTCAATATGATATTTCTCCTTTATTTTTTCTATTGACTGCTTCATGGTGGTAAATTCAGAGCTGCAGCCGGCATAGATTTCATAATCCACAGGAAAGCCAAGCTCATCTATAACCAGTGCTATGGAGATTAGAGGCAAATCAAAACGATGCTCCTTGGAAAGACCTCTCATTCTGAGGAAAAGGTACTGTCTGAGCTCGTAAATTAAATCATTGGGGAAGTTCTCAAGGACCAGTCTTCCCTTGTCATCGAATAACTTGAACGGATCACATGCTTCCAGTGACATTAAACTTTCATCATATTCGTCGAGATAATCCTCAAGCTCATTTAATTGAGGCAGGTTATGTTTCTTTAGGTATTCATTGATAATTTTAAATATCTCTTCCAGATTTGAATGGTCGATGTATTTCTTTTCCTCATCAGTAAGCGGTGCTTCAAAGTAAGCATTGGTTACATCATAAAAAACCATGCTCAGCTTTCTGTTTGTAATCTCCTCAACTCTCTGATTCAGATGTTTTATGATTTTTTTTATCGTAGGCGTAAGCTATGGATGAAGGATTGATGAGCTTGAATGCTGACAGGTAGAATACAGCATCGTTAATATTGAACTCACATTCAGAATAATGCTCCTGCAGATAGTTAAGACGATAGTCCAGCTTTAAATCATTATTCCAGACGGCTCTTACCGGCTCCATGCCATAACACAGTAAAGGAGCTGCATTGGATAAGTAATCAGGCTCAATAACCCTGTCCAGAGATGCCACCATGGCATTCAGTTTTTCTTCCTTAAGCTCTTCATTACGCTTGCGGGGCTCCTCGTACTGAGCCTTCAGCTTTTCAAGGAAATTCGGATCTTTAGCCTCAAGTAAATCATAGCGACCAACCTTCTGAACGTGTCTGGTTTTGGTCTTACCATTCTCACGATATGACTCATTGATATAAACGTATTTGTATTTGCCGTTGGAAATGATGTTGATGTACATGGCGCTACCCTGAAAAAAAGACACAGGGATATTATACCATGATATATATGTTACAGTATATTACTTTATACAAATATGTGAATCAGGTCAAAAATAAAGCCCCATAAGGGACAGCTACGGTATGTTCACCGATTTTAAGCTGGACAACTTTTTTGCTTCTTCAAATCTTGCCAACACTCTGCGCTTTAACTATGGGCAGCTTAAGAATGATGATGAGTACAACCTTTATGAGGACAAGTCCTATTTCATCACCACCCTTGACGGCTCGGTATCCTTTGATATCAACAAGTTCTTTAATATCAGCAACAGCTACAGTATGCAGATAGCCTCAACCTCCCTTGACCCTTCCGACAGATTCACCCCCCTGCGGTGCCTATGGAGTCAAAGCCTTTGCTTCTAATACCGCCTCCGCTGATAACGGTATCTTTGATGATTTGAAGTTCACCTATAAGGTTAAGAGCTATCCGACCTTCAATATCTATACAGACTTCATGCAGGCTCATGCCAGAAACCATGAGAATAAAAAGAAGGAGAGCTTCTATGCCGTAGGCGTGGGAGGAGAATTCGTTTATCACGGCTTCTATGTCAATGCTTCTCTGAACAAGGCTGTGGGTTCCAACCGCGAGTATGCACAGGACAGTGTAAAGCTGCTGATGAAATTCGGTTATTACATGGTTTAAAAAGATTAAAAGAAAAGTTTCAGTTTTTAAGATTAAAGATAATTATGAATAAGCTAATTAAACTTCTGCCTGTATTTACAGGTATGCTCCTAGGCTGTGCCTATGCTTCAGATATACTGCCCGGCGGTGCCAGAATCCTTACCGGCGATGCCACTATCATCAATAAAGACAAGACCCAGGTGATTTTCTCGCTCTCAGAGCGTAATGTCATCTCCTGGGAGGATTTCTCTGTGGGCTCAGAGAATCGTGTCCTCTTTGACAATCATCAGTATCTGAATCTGGTGCATGGCTCTAAGGCTTCGGTAATCGACGGTTACATCGGCTTTTCGGCAAACGGCAATTCAGCCTTTTATCTGGTTAATCCCAATGGCATCACCCTTGGGAGAAACAGTGAGATTCATGCCGCCAGGATTGCACTATCCACCTCTAAAATCAGTGAGAAAACCGTAAGTGATTTCATTGACTCAGGAGAGCTTAACCTTTCCTATAAGGGCATGGGTAAAATCAGGCTCATAGGAAAAATCAGTACCGGCAATCTGCGAGTTGACGGCTCACAGATTATTATTCGTGATATTGAGGATATCTCCAGAGATGATCTTAACTCAAAGGCAAAGGCTCTGACCAACACTGACGGAGATAACCTTGAAATCAGAAGCTCCACTAAAAGAATTGATATCGGCGGACGTAAGGAGCTTGATATTGAGAATACCTATAAGCTAAAAAAGGAGGATGGGCTGATTGACCATACCGGTGAGACCGCTCTGTCCACAAAAGAGGACTTTTCAAAAATAAGGGATAATACCTCCGGCAGCTACTTTGTGACCAATGATGTGGAGCTAGGGGAGATAAACCGTACTCTTGATGACAATAAGGGCTTTAACGGCAGTCTTGATGGTGCCTACAACACTGTAAGCTATACCTTAAAGTCAGACAGCAAAGCGCAGCAGGACTACGGGCTTTTCTCAAAACTGGACGGTGCCACGGTTGAAAATCTTAAGCTCAAAGACTCCTCTGTAAATATTGATACTAAAGCCTCTGAGGTTTATGCCGGTGCTCTTTGCGGCAGAATGAAGGACAGCAGGGTAGAGAATGTGGAAGTTGAGAACTTTGATATTCAGAATAAGTACAACTCTCCTGTAACCATCTATACCGGAGATCTTAGCGGTATGCTCGAAAAGGGCTATACCCAGAACAGCCTAAGCAATGTCTCTACCTCTTTTTCTGATAAGTCCTATGAGCGCTTTAACTCCTATGACTACTATGTCAGAGGCTCTCTTGCAGGTGTGAATGCCTCAGATACAAAACTCTCAGGCTATATGGGAAGGGACAGTAAGGATAAGCTCTCCTTTTTCGGCGATAACCGCTCATCAAAGAATTACTCTGAGGATTACTCAGATACTTCAGGTAGGTTCATAAAAAGAGGAGAGGGCTACTCAAATATCGGTTTCTATGCTCCCTTCTTTGTGGATGAGGATATTGAAATTGTCTACAGTAAGGATAATCCTCAGAGCTATGAGTATTCCTCCTTTACCGACAATCCACACTTTAAGACTGAAAACTATGTGAATGTGGCCTATGACTATGAGGGAAATATCTCAGAGCCGGCCCTGTATACTCATACCTACTCCTCAAAGACTGAGGGTACTGAGTTCTATTTTGTAAAGAACAATGAGGCCTCTTTAACAGTCCCTCATTATGTAAAGGTTATCGACCCTACCGTCAGAATCCCTGCTACTGAGGATATTTCCTATCACGGGGATAATCTTAAGCTTTATGAGCAGCCTCGCTATGTAGATATCTCTGATGCCGAGCCTCAGTTTAAGGATGAGAAGTATGAGTGCAAGCGCTATAAAGCTACTCTAAGCTTTATGGACCGCGTGAAAATCAACAGAGAGATGATTTCTCCAAGACTTATTGCCTCTCTGCATCTGGATAATGAACCTTCAGAAAGAGCAAAAACCTACGCCTATAAGAGATCTGAAAAGGAAAAGACTTCGTAGATTTGTACTGCTTTTAGTTTAGGCTAGGCCCACATTTTGGGGAAGCCCCACATTATTAAGTATTATCTAATCTTTGGATCAGAAGCGATGTTATAAGAAGGTTGGGCTCCAGGTATGTAATGTACTGGGGCCATTAATCCTCCGATCTAATTACTTATGGGGCATAAGCCTGATTTATACCAAAGTAGTAGCTGTTAGAATTAAACGAGATCCTTATAATTTTCAATTGGTGATCCTATTTAGTTGTTTCTCAAAATGTGCTTATATTGTAATTAACGAAATATCTTATCAGCTGTATTTTATTTCTTTTTTTGATAATAAGTTTTTACAATAATTAACGGTTTTGAATATGAGTTGATGTGATATGTCTGTTATGAATTTGTGTATAATTGTCTGTGCTGACAGGTTCTCCTGCTTTACTCTCTATGAAAAAGTAAATATTTTCAATAAAATTCTGCATACAGCGTCATCATCTGCGTTATTGGTTCCTTAATGCTTCATCTTTAATAAGAATTTTTTCTACACCTCTTAACTTAACTTTAGTGCATCCATGATGCATCATTAAATTATTTTCTTTTAGATATTTTTATATATTAGTTGCATTTGAATATATAAAATTATATATAATGTAAGTATATGTAATAATTTATTTACATTGGAAGTAAAAATGGATCACGACGACTCTGTAAAAATTTTTTCAAAAAGACTGAAGAATGCTCGTCTATTAAAGGGGTTTTCTGCTTTGCAGGTGGCTGACAACCTTCATATTACCAGACAGGCATATTCAAAATACGAGAACGGTAAGTCATTCCCTAATTCAAAAATACTTATTGACCTTCATAGAATCTTAGATGTTTCTATAGATTATCTTTTTCGTAAAACCTCTTTTGAGAAACTTGATTTTGATTTCAGAAAGAAGACAAAGTTGACTAAATCTCGACAGGAGCAGATTGAGCTTGAGGTTTTTGATCTTCTTGAGAAAAGAATTGAAATTGAGGATTTATTGAATGTTAAGGTTGTATCTGATTTAGAACTGCTGTCATCTCATCTTGAGCCTATCAAATCATCACAGGAGATTTCATTGCTGGCTTCAGCATTGAGAACTCAGTGGGGATTAGGAAATGAGCCTATAAAAAATGTCAGCACTCTATTTGAAAACCACGGAATTATAACTGTCAGAATTTCTGATGATATAATGGTTTTGATGGGGCATCTTCAAAAATTAAAGAATACGGTAATCGTCCTGTTGTTATTGTAAACAAAAATACTATTACCGAAAGGCAGCGTTTCACAGCTGTTCATGAATTAGCTCATCTGTATCTGAAATTTACTGATCTTGAAAGTCGGGAAATAGAGTCTTTATGTAATACTTTTGCTAATGAGTTTTTACTGCCATCACCTAAATTAAATGAAATCTTTGTACCTAATGGGCCTATATATGTAAAGGAAATACAGGCTCTTCAAGCTGAATATGGCCTTTCTTTTGATGCTATCGTATATAGATTGAATTCATCAAAAATAATCTCAGACAGTTCTCTTAAGAGATATTTTATTAGAAAAAATACCAATCCTAAGCTAAAGAACATCTCTGAGAAAAGTTTATTTTCAGAAAACAGTTCATTTAAATATGAAAGCTTAGTATTCAAAGCCTTAAATGAGGACGTAATAACCTCCAGTCAAGCTGCTCAATACCTAAATGTGTCTATAGAAGAACTTGGTGAGTTGGGGGCTGTGTACTAAATGCGAATTGCTATCAGTGATGCAAACATAGCAATCGATCTCTTTAATATTGGTGCTATTGATATTTTT
>ONFP01000051.1 GCA_900317105.1 uncultured Succinatimonas sp.
TTGTTTTGTGGTGAAATTAAATTTACAGAGCTCCCTCTCTTTTGTCAATTAATTGCTTATTTATCAGTCTGTTAATAAGCAGATTCCCCACAAAAGCGCCAAAATGCACAATTCATAGTGAAATTCCACGTTAAAACTTCAGAATCAGAAATTTTTGCATCCGCATATATATGCGATTTCAGGAATACATAGAATACAGATTTTTAAAGAACTAAAATGCGATGTTATACAAACCGCATTTTTATAAGGTTTTAGCCTAATTTCTTAAGATCTTAGGCATTTTTTTTTATTTAAAAATCAAATAGATCTATCGACAGTTTTTTCCCTAAAAAAAATTTTTTTGGCAGGAAGTTGCTACCGTCTACTATACTTTTTTATGAGCTACTGAAATTTTTATTGGCTTTTTGGCGTTGTTTTTTGCCTATTACACAGATGATTATTTTTTTGTGGATGATAGCTAATTGTCCGGTAGATATTGTCTTTTGATCTGAGGTTTATCGGTGTAAGTCTAAAGGTATTAGTCTATGATTCAAAGAACATATCACTTTACTTGTTTTGCAGAACTTGAAGGTATTGCCAAAAAGATACATGAAGACAAGAATTACCAGGAAGCCTCAGGAGTTCTGGTACAAATTTATAATCCACGCCCTGACATTGAAGAAGTTCTTTTAGTAAGGTCTTTAAATCAATATTTTCCTCATGCCTGCATTACAGGAATGACATCTATTGATATTGCCGAAAAAGACGAGGTTATCAGTGAACTGCCTCTAGAGATTTCATTTATTTTTTTTCAGAATACCAAATTAACGCAGTTTGAATTTGATTTAAGTGACTCCACATCTTTTGAATCAGGGCGAAGCCTGAATGAAAAATTAGAGGCATTTTCTAATTTGAAGTGTCTTCTAATTTGTTATGCAGCGAAATCTAGTTCAATTAATACATTCATTCATGAATTTCATCACTGTAATATTCCAATTTTCGGTGCAAAAGCCGGCTACAACATTTCAAAGAAAAATCTCGCACATGTATACGGCAGTAAGGTGTATTCCCAGGGAATTGTGGTTGTCGCATTTTCAGGAGAGTCTTTATCCGTTTATATGGATTGCAATCTTGGATGGCAACCGATTGGTATTGATATGGTGGTTACCAAGGTAGACGGTAACAGTATAGTAGAAGAGATTGATAATGAGCCTGCTGTTAATATTTATTCAAAATACTTAAGAGTGGATCCTAACCAGTATTTTTTAAAAAATGTCTGCGAGTTTCCGTTAGTTTTCAATCGAAAAAACTTTAGTGTTGCCCGTGTTCCTATTTCTTATGATGAAAAAGGTGGTCTGGTATTTAGTTCTGATATTCATTTAAATGACAAATTCCGTCTGTCTTATGCTAGCAAAGAAAATATTTATGCTGTCTCTAGGCAATCTGCATTAGAATTATCGGCTTTTCATCCAGATGCGGTATTTCTTTTTGCATGTGGAAACATTATGCAGTTTTTACAAGAAAACTTCGAAACGGAAGTTGGCATCTATAAAAAATATGTAAAAGATTTATCTGTAGCCACAGTCTCTGCGGAATTATTTATTACCCATGATGGCAATGGCTGTGATCTGAACAGTACACTGGTTGTTATTGGTTTAAAGGAAAATGGGGATTATCAAAACACGGTCATAACTAACCATGGTCCGGATTCTGTATCTTCAGAATTCTGTACTTTAGGAGAAATACCTTTTATAGAACGAATCTTAACTTTTCTTGAAAGGACTTCTCAGGAATTGAATGTAAGAAATCTTGAACTCAAGAAAATAGCATTCACAGACCAATTGACAAAGATATATAACCGCAGGCAACTTGAAGGAGCATTAGAAAATGTCCTGACTTATAGCCAAGAAGGTAGATCCTATGGGATTTTGTTTATAGATATCGACCATTTTAAAAATATAAACGATACCTATGGGCATGATATAGGCGATATGGTGCTGGTAGAGGTAGTAAATCAAATTCGCAGCCTCATGGAAGATGATCATATTTTTGGACGATGGGGAGGGGAGGAATTTATTTATCTCGTGCCTGATGTTGATGAAAAATCACTCGGGAATTTCGGTGAAAAAGTTCGAAAAATAATTGAAAATAAAAAATTCTCGACTGTCAATCATATTACGGTCAGTGTGGGAGTAACTCTTGTTAATTCAGAGGAAGCTCCTGCATCTCTTTTAAAACGTGCAGATCAAGCTGTTTATGAAGCTAAAGAATCAGGTCGTAATAAAGTGGTGCTGTATTGAATCTGAGTGTTAATAACCTACGCGGCAAGAAAAAACACGGTGTCTAGGATTGTCAATTGATTCTATATTTCTAGTAACTGTCAGTCTAAAGCAATTGACGCATTCGTCAATTGCCTTAGTTCGACCAGTTACAGCAAAGAATCTTATATGAAGAACTGTATTTAATGAGAAAAAAAATGAATTCAATCTCCTTTGTATCGGTTTTGTAAGAGTAATCGGCTGAATTAGTTCAAAAAAAAGACAGCCATAAGGCTGCCTTTTTAAACATATAATCTTCTACCACTTAGGTTTCTGTAGTGCGCTCTTGTACAGAGTTTCGTACTGAGCACAGCTGTCAGACCAGTTGAAGCGAACCTTCATGGCATTCATCTTGATACGTCGCATCTCTGTATTATTTTCTAGATACAGAATCAGAGTTCTTCTTAAGCAGGAAAGTAATTCCTCAGAGTTAGGATCCTTGAAGATAAATCCTGTTCCGTTCTCTGGATCAGCATCATAATCCACAACAGTATCCTGTAGACCACCGACCGCACGCACGATTGGCAGTGTGCCGTAAGCCAGAGAGTAAATCTGGTTCAGACCGCAAGGCTCGAAGATTGATGGCATCAGGAAGAAATCTGAAGCTGCTTCAATCTGATGAGCAAGCATATTGTCATAAACAGACTTGAACACCATCTTGCCCGGATGTCTTGCTGCAATCTCTTCCATCTGCTTCTGCAGGGCAGGATCACCGGTTCCTTCAATAACTACCTGAACCTTGTGCAGAAGGAATCTGTCAAGGATTGGCAGAAGCAGGCCGATACCTTTCTGATCTGTCAGACGGGCAACCATACCGTACATCGGAGTATCGCCCATCTCAAAGCCAAGTTTACGCTGAAGCAGATACTTTCCTAAGATCTTCTGATCCAAGGTGTTTACATCGTAGCGAATTCTCAGCAGCTGATCGGTTGCAGGATCCCAGTCAGAGTAATCACAACCATTGATGATACCTGACAGATCCATCTGACGGTCTATAAAGTTCTGGGTCATACCGTGACCGCCGATATATGAGGTTAATTCCTTTGCATAACCAGGAGAAACGGTATTAATCTTATCAGCGTAGAATACACCACACTTCAGATAATTGATAAATGACCCCTGTGAAACCTTGTCATTATAGATGCCGCTGATTTCTGGAAGATAAGAAATCTGAGATCTGTCAAATACACCCTGGAAAGCTCCATTGTGAATAGTGATTACTGAACGAGACTTCTCAAAGAAAGGATCATTTGCATATTTGATACGCAGCAACATTGGTGCAAGACCGGTATGCCAGTCGTTGCAGTGCAGAATATCAAACTTAAAACCGATAATTCGTGCGGTTTCGATTGCGGCTGCAGAAAAGAATGCATAGCGGAAACCATTGTCGCCATAAGCTTCATTGTTGTCGCCATACATTGATGTTCTGTCAAAATACTGTGGACAGTCGATTAGCAGAACCTCAACCTTTGAGTTGAGGAGCACTTTTCTGACTTTGTAGGGAATATGCAACTTAACGTCTGGATGAGACTGGTTAAGCACACCTTCTGCAATAATTGGTAAATCCTGCCAGCCCTTGATTATGGAGTAGCAAGGAAGCACAACCTTTACATCGTGACCTCTTGACTGCAGTTCCAAAGGAAGGGCCTTTGCCACATCAGCAAGGCCTCCAGATTTAACAATATCTGCAACTTCAGATGATAATAATAATACTTTCACAGATATCCCCTATATGTCTATTTTTATTGATCCGGATCACTAATATCCTAATCTTAATCCTTTACCTACGACTATTATGCCATTATCTGAGATATTTATCTTGCCTTTTTTGTATTGTGCAGCAAGTTTCTTATCTTCTTCAAGATCATAGCCAATGGTAAAGCCTGGGGCGATTTCTACATATCTGTCAAGAATAACGTTTTTAACTCTTGCACCCTTGCCAATAGTGTTATCTCCGATCAATACGCAGCCTTCTACGTTTGCACCGTCGTTAGCTGTACATCTGAATCCTAATACTGATTTGTTGATTGTTGCCCCGTTAATTTCACATCCAGCAGAAATCAGAGACATTGAAACGTGAGACTCGTTGTCATCGGTATCAACGAAGTTTGCTGGTGGTAGAGGAGGATAGTATGTGTGTAATGCCCACTTAGGGTTGTGCAGGTTGAACTTAGCATAGTTGCCAAGAAGATCCATATGAGCTTCCCAGAAACTGTCAACACTTCCTACGTCTCTCCAGTATGCAGAGTCTGCTTCACCAGCGATCTTAGCTGAGCTGAAGTCGTATACGAATACCTTTCCACGAGGGAACAGCTTAGGAATAATATCCTTACCGAAGTCGTGGCTTGACTTGCTGTCCTGCTGATCTTCAACAAGTTCCTTGATCAGAACGTCTGCCTTGAAGATGTAGTTACCCATAGATACTAATGAGTAGCCTGGCTCGGAAGGGATCTCCTTAGGATGTGCTGGCTTCTCTTCGAAACCGATCATGCAGCCGTTGTTGTCAACTTCGATTACACCGAACTTGCCTGCAACATCTTCTGACTTCATCTTGATTGCTGCAACGGTTAGCTCTGCTTCTTTGCTGTTGTGGTAATGTAGCATCTGACGAACATCCATCTTGTAGATGTTATCTGAACCGAATACGCAAACATGATCTGGGAACTGATCTCGAATGAAGGTCAGGTTCTGATAGATAGCATCTGCAGTACCCTGATACCATTCCTTAGACACACGCATCTGTGCAGGAAGAGAATCAATGAAGGCTCCTGGAATGCCGCTTACCTGCCAGCCATTCTTAAGATGCATCATTAGAGACTGTGATTTGTACTGAGTGATAACAAAGATCTTAAGAATACCTGAGTTAACGAAATTGTTTAGAACGAAATCGATCAGACGATAGCTTCCACCAAATGGAACTGCTGGTTTTGATCTGCTTTCG
This sequence comes from uncultured Succinatimonas sp., assembly GCA_900317105.1. Lineage (GTDB taxonomy): Bacteria > Pseudomonadota > Gammaproteobacteria > Enterobacterales > Succinivibrionaceae > Succinivibrio. Next base: position 5,239 of record ONFP01000051.1, read on the forward strand.
GTCAATGGCATTAAGCGAGTACCCTCACCGCCTGCCAGAATCATAGCTAATACTCCTGACATAGGAATTCCCCCGTAAAAAATTTGTTTTATTAAAATGATAGTTTCACTGAGATTAGTATAGATTAATTTTGAATCTGATTTTTTTAAGTGCTTCAAACTTGTGATTTACTAAGGGGCTTTGAGCGATTTTGTTTAATAAACTTAAAGTTAAAATTTGAGCTGTGATGCAATAATGTTTTGTAATTTATTCTCCATATTCTTGATGTGTAAATAATTTTCAAAATGATGAAAAAATTTTGATCTTGGCGAAATTTTTGAAAAAATGTTAAAAAAATATTTAATTAGTAATTTTTCCTAGTAAAGAAAATCTCTTTGTAAATTCAGAAAATTCTCCTAAATTGACCTGTAGTTCTAGGTTTAATCAGCAAATGTTAATTTTGCACATACAAATATTTGCACTAAAAAATAATCAAGTGGTCAATTCTTCTGATTTTTATGTGGTACTGATCTTGCATCCGAAATTTTTATCTATTTTTTAACGGAAAAACTACAGCATAAACAGGAGGGGAGTTATATGAATTTTAGATATATTCTGATAATTCCGTTTTTCTTTATAAGTTCAGCGGTACTGGCTGAGGAGCCATACGTTAATGATATGTCTGCCGGTACTTCCATATCCGGACCAACTGATGAGCAGGAGGCTATGTTTTCTCCATCCTCTGCATTTGAAGGCTATGTCAACAATTATGTCAGTTCGGCAATGAGCAAGGAGCTTGTTAAGAACGAAAAGAATATTAGAGGGCTTTCTGCTCAGGTTGCCAAGCTCAAGGCAGATATTGCCGCATCCAACAGGCAGTTTGATGCTAATCTGAAAAAACAGCGTGATGATCTGCAGCGCTGTGTCAATATCTTGTCAGAATTCAAAAAGAATATAGATACAAATTATCTCTATATTAAAGGAATAAAGAATGAACTGCTGAAGATGGGTGTAAGTATTGAGGACAGTCAGAAAAATATTTCCCAGACTTCATCAGATCTTCAGAGCAAAATTGACAATAACCGCAGTGAGTTCAATCTTCTGTCTGAACAGATTGACGGTAAAGTTAGCAAGCGTCTAGAGGATTCATCTGCCTTTGAGAGTAAGGTTTACGGCTACACTTCTCTGGCTGTTATCCTGATTGTCCTCTGTGTTCTGGGGGTAATTGCTTCGATTGTCTGCTGTGCAATGCTGCTAAAGAAACTTCTTGCGGTACAGGAGAAGTGCAGAAAACTTGAAGAAAATCTCAGCCACTCGCATCAGAAGGTATCTATTCCTATGTCTGCACTAAAAGATACTCAGATAGAAGCTCCAGCTCGGGACCATAGCTTAATGCTCAAGCTTGCAGATGATGTCGCTATTATGGAAACCAATCTAAGTGGTTTGAATAAGGATCAGGAAGGTTACGTAAAGCTTAAACAGTCTATTGATTCATTGAAGAAGACAGCATCAGACAGCGGTTATGAATTCATAGGGTACATAGGTCAGGAATATCGCCCAAATATGCCTTGTGACGCAGATTTTATTCATGATGAATCAATAGAACAGGGCAAATCTGTCATAAGTGCTATGATAAAGATGCAGGTGAATTATCAGGGGCAGATGATTCAGAAGCCTCGTTTCGTAGTAAGACAGAATTTAGGCTATTAGCTATGGAAATAAAACTCGTAAAAGGTGATATAACCAGACTTAGTGATGTTGATGCAATTGTTAATGCGGCAAATAATACTCTCCTCGGTGGAGGAGGGGTTGATGGAGCAATTCACTTTGCCGCAGGTCCTCAGCTTTTAGAGGAGTGTCGTACTCTAAACGGCTGTAAAACCGGTGAAGCTAAAATTACTAAGGGCTACAATCTTCCCTGTAAATATGTGATCCATACCGTAGGTCCTATCTGGCATGGAGGCTCTTCAGGAGAACCAAAGCTTCTTGCAAACTGTTATAAAAATTCTCTTCTTTTAGCTCAAAACTACTCAATAAGACGTATTGCATTTCCTTCAATTTCGACTGGAGTATATGCTTATCCTGTTGATAAAGCAGCTGAAATTGCAATTGGCATTGTCAGAGAACTGATGCGTTCTATGGAATCTTCATTTGATCTTGTGGAGTGGTGCCTGTTTGATGACAGAACATATTCTGCATATGAAAAGGTTCTTAATCCTTTTTAATTGTTTTGGCGCAAAAAATATTTTTTTTGATCTGGATCAATTTTTCTGCGAATATTAAGGTATTCTAATCGGAGTGATTTTTTTTTCGAGGCAAACTATGGATAAGAACAAGATTGTATTTTTCGGCACTCACAGCTATGACAGACATGCCTTTTCAGATCTTAATACAAGTAACGGTTACGATTTCGATCTTATTTACCACCGTTCTTTCTTGAATGAAAAGAATGCTGATGAAATTCATGGTGCAAAGGCTGTATGTATTTTCGTAAATGATCGTGCAGACAGAACAGTATTAACCAAACTTAAAGAGAATGGTGTTGAGCTTTTAGCTTTGCGCTGTGCCGGCTTTAATAATGTTGATCTTCAAGCTGCAAAGGAACTTGGTATTCGAGTTGTACGTGTTCCTGCCTATTCACCTCATGCAATTGCCGAGCATGTTGTTGCTCTGATTCTGACCCTGAACAGAAAAACTCATCGAGCTTATACCAGAACCCGTGATGGTAACTTTGCGCTTCATGGTCTGATGGGATTTGATCTTTACGGAAAGACCGCTGGTGTTATCGGTACCGGTAAGATTGCACGTGTGCTGATCGGTATTCTAAAAGGTTTCGGAATCAACGTGCTAGCCTACGATATCTTTGAGGATAAGGAATATGAGAAGGCTGCGGGCATAAAGTACGTTACTCTGGATGAACTTTACGCCAAGTCAGACATTATTTCCTTAAACTGCCCATTGACTCCTGAAAACAGATACCTTATCAACAAGGATTCTATAGCCAAGATGAAGGATGGAGTAATGCTGATTAACACCGGTCGTGGTCCTCTGATTAACACTGAAGCTCTTGTCGAGGGGCTTAAGAGTGGAAAGATTGGTGCGGCAGGTCTGGATGTGTATGAGGAGGAGAGCCAGTACTTCTTCCAGGATAAGTCAGATAACATTATTGCCGATGACAAACTAGGACGTCTTCTAAGTTTCAATAATGTGCTGTTAACTTCACATCAGGCATTCTTCACTAAAGAAGCTATGCACAATATTGTAGACACCACTTTAGCCAATGCTAAAGCTTATTTTGAAGGCAAGGAGCTGGTTAATGAGGTTAAAGCTAAATAAGAGATTTGAGAAAAATCATTAAATAGTCTTTTCATAAACAAAGCTCCCCATTAGGGGAGCTTTTCAATGGTAATTGGAAATTACCTGTCTTTAGAAGGTGTAGTTAACCCCAGCCGCAAATACGTGATCCTTTACGTTCTTAGAGCCAGTGTATGAGTAACCGACTCCCATACCTAATGAACCGTATTTAGCTTCTAGACCTAGACTTCCACGTACACTTACAGGATCTAACACTTCTGCATTGGTTGAAACATTGCCGTAGGTGTTATCAAATCCGGTAAGAGTTGTTTTGGCATCAAGTTTCTTGTCACCAGTGTTGATTGTTGCTGTTAAGTCAAACATTGGCTTTAAGTTCCATTCGCCACAGGCAAACTGTTTTGATACTTCAACACCGATAGGGAATTGGAAATAGTTCTGGCTGATGCTGTCACCAGTCAACATAACATTACCCTGTCTCTTAACTTTGTACTTATCGATGTTAGCATGGTTGTAACGAATACCAACATGAGGAGCAACATCAGCATAGGTTAGAGCAAAGTTGTACTTGGCATTAACACCAGTAGTAAATGTATATGACTTGGTGTTGTTTGCAGACAGAGTTCCGTATGAGGTATGAAGATCAGTATCGGTACTCATTGCTGTATAACCGATATCAGCCATAATCTTCAGGTTCTCATAGCTATATGAGCCATAGGTTCCAATACCCCAGAATGAAGCATCATCCTTAGAAGGATCTAAGCTGCCTTTACTGTCAGTCTTAGCATGACCTACGATACCATCAAAGCCTAGACGGAAACCGTCTGCAACTTCAAAATCAGTACCCATGCTTAAGCCATAAATCTTAGCCTTCAGACCATAGGTTGAACCTTCAATCTTGAATGAGTCTGACTTGGAGTGCTTATAGAATGGCATTGCCCAGACAGTAGCATTGGTACCTTTAACAGCAGCGTGGTTTGCTCCGGTAGTAATGAATCCATTGTGCTGTTCAACATTGTCGTGTGCAATCTGAGCAACAAGCTCATTTAACAGAGGAACACCACCGAAGATGAAGCCTGTTACAGAGTTAGCCTCGTCACGGAATTTGCTGATTTCAGCAGATGAACCTGAACCGATTTTCTCAATCATCTGAGTCATGAGTCCAAGACCATTATTCTTGGTTGAATCCATACCTGTTCCGTTTGCCTGATTAACAATAGCTCTTGATAAGCTTGGGCTAATACCACCGCTTACAGCTGCAACACCTGTTGAAGATATTCCTAAATCAACTACGTATTTTCCTTCATCTTTTGTTACGCCATTAATCTGGTAGAGAATATTTCCTGATGACAGATAGGTATTCCACTCGTCAGGGGTTGTTATACCACCGTTAGCTCCTGTTACAACGGTATTTTTGCCTGTTGACTGCTTTCCCTTTAATACAATCTTTGCTCCATCTTCAACTGTAAACTTACCATTGTCATCGGTGAAAGTAATAGCAGCTCCATTGGAGAATGCTCCACTGTACAGTTCAAGAGTAGAACCAGAATTCAATGTTACTGTATTTGCTTCAATTGCACCTACATTGTCGTTGTTTTCTGTTCCACTTAGATAAATAGCATTTGTATTTCCAAGTTTAATTCCTGAAGCTAAAGCTAATAATGCCTTACCTTCTGCAACAGATCCTGTTGACTCGAAATCACTGCTGTTACCAACATAAGTTGCAGAACCTGTTAAGATTGCTAACTTACCATTGTCATTAAACAGAAGAGAAGATGTTGTCAAAGTTGAAGGATCAAGTTTCAATGTACTTGAAAGGTTAACATCAGATGCCTGAATATTAGAGTTATAAACTTTTGCTTTATCATTAAAAGTTAAAGTTTTTGTTTTTACTGTTGCTGCTTTTACATCTGCATCCTTTGAGAAAGTAAGAGTGTCAGTTGTTACTGTTGCTGTATCAAGTTTTGCAGTATCTTTGAAAGTTAATTTTTCTGTAGAAATTTTTGAATCATTAAGAGTTGCAGTCTTTTCGAATGTTACGTCTTTGAACGATATTTCTGCATTTGAAAGTGTAGCTGTTTGGGTGAAAGTACTAGTAGATGTTTTATCAGAAGCAACAAGACTCTTAATGGTAGTGTCACCATTAAAATTTAATTTTCCGTTAGTTCCTTCTTTGATTGTAATTGAATCTGTTCCATCTAAGGTTGCTGCACCATTGAATGTAGCGGTTCCGTTTTGTCCAACTATAATTTTTCCGCCATTATCAACAGTCGTTTCTCCGTTAACAATAAGCTCACCTTGAGCTTCAGATTTGTTTATGCTTCCCACGCTTACAAGAGAATTTGCTCCTGATACTTTGAGATCATTTTCTATAGTAAGCTTTGCGTGGTACTGGTTATTATTCGAGTCTTTAGTACCCATAACATAGATTTCACCTGCATCTTTAACAGATACATCTCCATTGATGGTTAATTCTGGTGAAGTTTTGTTACTTGATGAAACATCTGCAAAATCAACTACAGTAAGTTTTCCTCCCTGAATATCAACCGTTCCAGTAATCTTTGATTCTCCATGACCAACATTTAAACCGCCGGTGGTTTCACTTTCTTTTTCTAAGAAATCACTGACGCTTTTTCCCCATACACCATATTGTTTTTCTTCTTCTGTAAACGCATTAATATCAGAAGGTCCTTTTGATTTAATTGTAATATTACCTTTGATATTAGATTTTCTTCCGACATCTACAGCAGCGTAATCTTCAATTACCAGACCACTGCTGAATGTTGTATCACCTGAAATTTGACCTGTAGATATTCCTTTGTATGTTACAGTTCCTGTTGCAGTAGTGGAAGAATTAAATTCATTGTTATCAGTATGATTATTTCCAAGATATAAGAAACCTTTATTTACATTAGTAGTCCCTGTTATTGTTAGAGTTTGTTTATTACTTGCACTCCATGATGATCCATTTCCAGGCTGAAGGTTAACCAGACCTCCATTAACAGTAATACTATTCAATGTAATAGTCTGTTCGTTACCAAGATTGTTTGTTGTAATATTGTCGAATTTAGCTTGGTTTAAGAGATTAACTGCTTTCTGATAAGCCTCTTCAGAATTGATATCTTCTTTTAATTCATTTCCTTTGCCAATATTTTTTGCTTCCAAGAGCATCCAAGTCATTTCATGTCCCAAATTACCAGATGCTGTAACATCGGAGTTTTGGGTTAATGTTTTTTCGGTAATCTCAGGTGTGATATCAAATAAATCTGTTTGTCCCCAAGGCATCATTATTGTTGTTGCCTGAGAACAGCCAACTGAAGATAAAATTAATAGTAACTTAAGTAAATTACCTCCAGCATATTTAACTCCGGTGCCTTTTGACATAGCTTGTTTATATACAGCTTTATAAGCTTCAATAAGCATATGCATTGCATTTCTTGTTTGTTTTATCATAATAATATTTCCCCATACCTAAATAAAAAGAGAAAAAATAAACTCGAATTTCGCTGTTTTCAAAATAAACATAAAAATCCGAGCAAATAATTAGTTTTGTTCTTTTATTGGCTTTGGTACAGGCAATTCCCCATGTCTCATTTTTATAGTTTTATAGTCTGAGGAATCACTGCATCCATAAATAAATAACGAACTACCCAAAAATAGAACTGCAAGAAGATATATAAATACGCAGATTGTTAGTTTTCTTTTTTTCATAGCATCTTCTTCCTGTCTGGAGACTTATTTTCGCTTAGGCATAAGCAATGCCGATAATATTGCAGTTAATATCCTTCAAAAACTTAATCTCTGAAATTGCAGTAACAACGTCGGTAATATCAAGTTTTTCAAGTATTAAAACTGCATCACATACTGTAATATCTTTGATTTCAAAAGGCTGTCTGATAACAACTTCAGTCTTGGATCCATGCAGGGCATTCTCAATAATCTTTACAGCCTCCTGAATGACATCAAAATTCAAGGTGCTGACTATAGATAGTTTTGATTTGTCTTTACACAGAAACTCTACTGCCTGGCTAAGTTTTTTCTCTTCATTAGAATTTTTAGAAAGAAAGTCTCCGTCATGAATACAGGCAAGTTTCTTTATTTCAAACAATCTTTGCAGATAATCAGCATCTTTAAGATTGCCATCAAACAGATACCTGCATCCGAATATACATAAGCTAATGAAAAGACCGGCAGCGATACCCATGAGGGCAAACTTAATGTAGGAGAGATATTTATAGGTATTAAGATCAATCAGCTTTTCTTCAAAAGAAGCTGGTTCTTGAAGATTAGCAATTTCATTTTTCTTGTTTTCTATTGTGCTAACGATATCTCTTAATTTGTTGTCTTCACTGATTTTTAATTGAGCTAGATAAAATGTATCAATATTGCCAGAATATGCTCGTGTATAAGAAATTTGATATTCGTTTTTAAATATACCGTTAAGTTGCTGATTGAAATGCTCTACTTTTTCTTTTAGATATTCAATATCCGTTGCACTATTGCTTTTAACAGAAATTACAAAAGATTGTTTTGATATTTTTCTTAGAGTTATAAGTTCGTTAATTTGTTTATATGAAATATCTACCGGTATTTTAAATTTTTTTGAGACATCTTCTACCAGTTCTTTCCGTGAAATGTACTCTTTAGCAAAATCTATGACAGACGATTCATCTGTTTGTTCTTTTTTATTTGCTAATTTATCAGTGCAGAAAAAAATAAAATCACTTTGAAAACTATCAGCCGAATTAGGTAAGTTATACAGAATAGATCTCTTTAGATATTCATTTTGTTTTTGCTCTTCTAATCTGAGATTAGAAATTTCTGATTCGAGTTTTTGTCTCTGAAATTCAATACCTTTCAGTGCAGTTTCATACTCTGACTGTTTAGCATAGAAATTCTGTTTATACAGTTTGTAGTTAACTTTTTCTTTTTCTGTTTTCTTCTGACCATTAGGAAGATTTGTCACCTTCTCGATAGTGAAGAGTTTATTGATTTCTTCTAAAGGAACTTCAGAGAACTCAAATTTGTAAAACTTATAAGAAAAGAATAGCAAAGAAAAAATAACTGCTAGAATAATATGAATTTTGTATTTAGAAAGAAGATATTTGAAAAGTCTTACCAAATCGATCTCAATATCTTCGATGTTATCGTTCATTTTTATCCTTAATTGTTTTTATTATTTTTTGATTTATAACGATTTTATTAAGACAATACCAGATTTCATTTTACCCCCCCCCCCCAGAGCATTTCAATGATGTTTGTCACAAATATAAGAAAAAAATAAAAAAGATTAGTTTAATGAACAAATTGTCAAAAGGGTAAAGGTATTTCTAGAAGAAAAAAGTGAATACTTATTGTGAAAAAAATGTAGATGATAATGACCTTATTTCATATAAGTTGACTGAGTGATACTTGTAAAGGAATAATGATATTCAAAGATGGGAATAAGCTTTTCCTGCTTTAGACGATACTGTCGTTTTTTTGAGCTTTGAAAAATAGGTAATAGGTAAGAATCAGGTTAAATAGTTCTGATTTTCACCTAACCAATTACCATCCTTGCGATGGTAATGTTTATTAAAAATTTAGTGTGACTATGTTCACGTTACCAGTTATAAATGTTTTTTTTATTGCTTTGAAAAAACACCTGTTAAACGCAATATAACGCTGTTTTAAAGAGGTCTTTTTTGAGGTGTCGAATTTTGTCATTTAAGAATGCTG
>ONFP01000161.1 GCA_900317105.1 uncultured Succinatimonas sp.
TCACGAAAAAAGAGCGAATTGCTACGAAGACCTAAACTGTGTATTGAAATTAAAAGAATTGGTGATTTAAGAATATTTTTATGCGTGGAAATTACTTGGTATCTTTATTATTGCGTATTCTTTACAAATAATTCTTGGGATTCGATGATTTCTGAAGAACAAAAAAACACTTTAAAAACTGCTTTTAATAATCCTTATTGGACAAATAGAATTAGCAGTCATGCATGGAAGAATTGGTACGTTTGGGGTAGATATTTGCCAAATTTCAAAAAAGAGCTCAATTTCAAGGAATTATCAGAACTATATCCGGAATTGTACGATGCAGTTAGATATAAACAAATTATGGACACAATCTACAAAGAATTTGATGATAATGTGGAAAGTATTATCAACACTGGTTTTCCTAAAGACCCATCTAACATTGTAACGTGGCAATAGAATATATTTGTATATTCCCAAAGGATCTCATAACTGAGGTCCTTTTTTATTTTCAGGAGTTTCAAAATGAACGACAGCACCATCAGGCTTTCTGCCGATACGTCGGCTCTGACGGATTCCCTCTCCAAAATTGCCGAAGAGATGACAATCATGAAGGAATCACCGCCCAATCTCTGAAGTTCTTGAATATCCCACCACCGAGTTTAACTACTGGGCGGTGGTATTTCAGGAGGAATACTATGAGGCTCATCCGAAAGAAAGGTACAAAGCCGGAATGACGGAGAGCGATTGCGCAAAAGAGATTGAAAAATTCCGAAGAGTAATGAAATGATTATGATAAGTATATAACAGTATATATAAATGTCTTATGTTAATCTAAATCTATTATTTATAGACGTATAATTACATTCAGGATAAAAATAAAAATGAAAATAAAAATGAAAATTAAATTATTTTTAAGTGCTGCTATATGCTTATCTTTATCAAATATCACATTTGCGAATGATGATTTACTTTTGTGTGCTACTAAAATCCAAGCAGAATTATATACTGAAGCAATTCCATATTGTGAAAAAGCATGTAATCTGAATGATGGTTTAGGTTGCGGCGTCTTAGGAGAATTATTCGACGAAGGTCGAGGTGTAAGACAGAACTATCAGCAGGCTAAAATCTACTACGAAAAAGCATGTAATCTGAATGAAGGTTTGAGTTGCTCCAACTTAGGTTTTTTGTACGATAAAGGTCTTGGATTAAGACAGGATATGAGTGTAGCTGTAAGCTATTTTGAAAAAGGTTGTAACCTAAATGAAGGAATTTCCTGTAAGAATTTAGGAATTTCGTTCGAATATGGCCAAGGCGTAAGACAGAACAGAACTACAGCAAAAGAATATTACGGAAAAGCATGTGATTTAGGTAAGCAGGAATGCTGCGATGCATACCGCAAACTGAACGAGCAGGGGTATTAACCTCCGTATATATTTCAATATAACCAATGAAGGGTCTCTTATGAGACCCTTTTTTTATTTTCAGGAGTTTCAAAATGAACGACAGCACCATCAGGCTTTCTGCCGACACGTCTGCTCTGACCGATGCGCTAAGCCAAATTGCCGAAGAAATGACGGCCATGAAGGACGCTGTTTCCTCCTCTGCTACGGCTATGGGCGCAAACCTTGATGCCTCCGCCAAACAGGCAGAAGCCACCAATGCAGCTATCCACGGACTTGATTGTAGGTCGTCAATTTATTTGATATTTGATCTCGGTTTCGTCACATTGACGCTATCAAAAATCGTCAAATTGTTTGAACGCTTCTGTTCATTCATTCTGATTCTTTTTTCTTCAAATTATTAGGATGCAAAATCATCATATTTACAGCATGCTTCTGTTCACTGTTGTTGAGCTTATATTCTTCACTTTATCAGCACTAAAAATCATCAAATTGTTTGCACGTTTCTGTGCAGTGTTGGAGATTGTTTTTTCTTCAATTTATCTGCTCTTCTTTTTGTCAGAATGTGTGCATCGCGTTATTCATATCAGCAGATCCGGGTATAAAAAACCCCGTCAAGGACGGGGCTTATAAGTAACGGCGGATACCGGAAGAAAGCCTGAGTTAGCCCAGTATCAGTTCTTCGTGAGCCTTTCTGACAGTTTCAGCTGTTATGATTTGAGAACCCTCGGCATTGCCGACGTTCAGACATGCGTTGCAAATTCTGTTAACCATACGTGGTGCACCTTCAGAGTAATTGGTTATGGCTTCAAGGGCCTCAGGAGCGAATACGTCTTTGATACATCCGGCACCTTTGAGCTTGTCGAGTACGTACTGTCTGGTTTCGTCCTTGCTCATTCCTTCAATATTGAAGTTCATAATAATGCGCTGGCGCATAGCTTCATGAACGGAGTAATTGAGCATTGAGTTAAGCTTTGTGGTTCCGACGAGGATGACTACAGCCTTGTCTCTTGAATCCATTTCAAAGTTAAACAGGACCTTCAGGTCGGAAAGAGTTGAACTTCTGATGCTGTCGGCTTCATCGATGATAAAGACCGGGGTCTTGCGGTTTTCAGAGTACAGTCGTTCAATCTCCTCCTTGATTGCATCAATATTCTCATGTTTCCTGGACTTCGGTTCAAGTCCGATGATAGTAGCCATATTACGGTAAAATTCAGCATCAGAGAGATTGGCAAGAGGGGTATATACAACCTTGTACAAAGAGGGGTTAAGACCTTTGGACCATATTCTGACAGCAGTTGATTTTCCTTTACCGGGAGTTCCCGTGAGTAGCCCGAAGCCTTTAATACTGAGTATATAATTCAGTCTGGCAACAGCTTCATTGTATTCCTTGAAAGAGACAATAATGTCAGCGGAGTTTTTGATAAACGGATTGAACTCCAGTCCGTATCTGGTATTTAAATCCATACTATTCGTTTTATCCTATATTGTTGTTAGCAGTTGAAGAGGTGGTACCTGAAGCAGATTGTCCTGCGGCAGCCTGTCCTGAAACAGGTGATTCTGCAGCAGGACTGCTGATGTAAACTTTGCGTTTCACCCGGCTGTTCTCGTGCTTGTTCAGGAGTTTTACCGGAGTCAGGGTATTTCCCTCATTTTCTACGATGTAGACATCCGATAAATCAGCAGTATATCGAAGAGTAACCTTCTTTCTGCAGTACTGATTGTCAACTTCAAACATGCGATTACTGATAGATACCAGCCCGTCTCTGGTAACCCTGCGCTCAATTTCCATCAGGAAGTTTCTGCTGATAGAATCATCAGAGAGTTTTCTGATGAGTGAAGATTCTTTGAAGAAACGGTCCTGCGGGGTTCGGTACTCAAGGGATGAATGCGGGGTATTGTTATACTTGTTAACATACTTGAACAAATCGTTTCTTACATCCTCCAAACTGTGAAAATTGGAAGGATTAAACTCTGCAAGCCATTGAATTTTCATGGTTTTGAAGAACCTTTCAATTTTCGCTTTGCTGGTTGGCGTATACGGTTTGTTCCAATGAATTCTGGAGCCTATTCTTGCCGCCAGCAGTTCAACCTGTCTGTTCTTGTAGGTTGAGCCGTTATCGAAATTAAAAACTCTAGGAACACCGTGCTTGGCAACGGCTGATTTTACGACTCCGAGAAAATTTTCGTAGTTGTCGTTAAGAAAGGCATTGATGCCGACAATGTACCGGCTTGCATCGTCTATGAGTGCCTGAATCCATATTTTACGCTTAACCCCGTCTATAGTTATGTACGGACCGACACTGGAATCTCCACACCATACCTCATTGATATGTTCCATCTCGTATCTTTTCATTTCCTGGATTTCAGTCGGAACGTCAAGTTTATCTTTGATAGTGTTGACACAGCGGTTGATGGTCGACAGTGAGATTTGCTCCTGATTGATGAACCCCTTGTTTATCAGCCTTTTCCTGATTGCTGTTGCAGATATTCGCGGGTACTGCTTCTTGATTTCCATTATCTGCTTGTATATTTCATCGTCAATCTTTCTGAAACTCTTGCAATCAGACCGCTTTTGCGGTTTCAGACCGTCCAGCCCGAGCTTCTGATAGATTCGGTACCATCTGGTTATAGTTGGTACTGCGAAATATCTCCTGGTTCCGCTGTTACGGTCTTCAACACCTTTTTCTGATGCGCTTTCAATTATTTCTTTCTTGCTGCGCAAATCATCCACAGACTGATTGACTGCATCGATAATGCAGGCATATCTCATCATCATAATATTTTCTGCCTCTGTCTTATTCATAGGGCTTCCTGTTTAAAATTTACTCTATTTATCCTTCCTGCAGTCGTTTTTGCTCTTTCAAACGGTATTGTTCTGCAGTTGCGCGGCAGTATAGAACTTTGCCTATAAAGAAGCCCTTTTTGCTATGTGGTTTTTAGAATTTTAAAACAGGTGCGATCTCTCATCTGCATGAAATGGCGAAAAAATGAATCAAGACAGAGAACTGCAGATGAGGCAAAATCCGTAAAAAATGACGAAAGAGAAAGACGCAGTGACTGCATACGTGCTTTCCAGTTTGACTTACAAATCGTTCTCGTCAACTAAACCTCCCACCTTCTCCAGAATGCTGCTGACTGGACAGTTTGACTCGAAGTTGCTGAGAACAGTAAGAACAATGTCCTTTCCGGCCCTGGCATACGGGATCATCTCCATCAGCAGTATGGCATGTGTCTTTCCGCAGGCACTGCATCTGACCCGGAGAATTTTAAGTCTTATCTCCTCCCTGCCGTTCAATGCTTTATAGCCTCGTTCATAATATCCGTGTTTTTCCAGTACTCCGCCTTCACAGCATGGTGATTTTATAAGTTTCTGACCGTTAAACAGCTTTGAGATAAGCTGATCGTATTTTTCTTGAGTTAACTCTTCTATTTGATCGTGTATCAGTGTTATCATGGTACTGTTTTGGAGTTCGATAAACCGCGAACAATAGAAAAAGGCAGTGACTGCGAATCACTGCCTTTTTCTATTTCACATAAATCCCCGTGCTTGAAGGGAATTCAATCCCTTGACCTCAGACAATACCGTTCTAAAAATCAGCGCGTCTTCGGACATGCAATCACGTGATGCCAATTATACTATTATTTTAGCTTAAAATTTGAACAATTTAGTTTTAGGAATTTGTCGGTTTAAAAATTAAACAGATCAAAATCGTTGCACAGCGATTGAGAAAATTTCGTCACTTTCGGAGATCCGGCCGGATCAATCAAAATGAATAAAACCAGGGTGAAATGAGATCATATAAAATGGCAGTCTACA
>ONFP01000122.1 GCA_900317105.1 uncultured Succinatimonas sp.
TTCTTGGGCTTCTTGCGTCTATCACATTAAAGATAAAGGAAACAATTTTTGCTGGCATAACTTCTGAATTTAAGCCCAGATCATCAATGGCGAGCACGTTGTTAATGCTATCTCAATTTGTCCTCAGATCTGCCGCCAATAATTACCATTCCGTTGCCCTATAAATTTCCTCACCTACAGACGTAAGTCTGTCCTTCTTCAAATTTAAAAATGAAATAAAAGCCTTTTGAATCTCATTCATAAAGAGATGCTTTGTGATTGATGGATAGGAATACTAGAAGAGGTATGTACTATGCTTAGAATAGGCGTCAGGTGCCAGCTCTAAAATTCTTGCAAAAACCCGAGCTGGCACCCATCCCAGTACAGACGCCAAGGCGGTGTACTTTCTACAATATAGCATACTCTGGCTGCAGGATTTTTGAGCATCTTAAAAAAGATGGTAAAAAAGTTTTACGGCTAACTTTTCTTAAATCAGCTCGTCCGTGCTGTTCAATCTGTGGAATGTTATTGATCAAGGACGGTTTTACAGATTATGAGAAAGTTATCTATAACTACGGAAAGAATTGTGTCGAAAAATTTCAGCTGCAAAGGCTGACATGTGCTAACAGACAATGTCACGGTTCAAAAGAAATTCATGTTCTGCTAAGAGAGGATATGATTCCTCAAGAGGCTGTTGATAGTGTAACTGCAGATGAAGTTCTTAAAGCTCATAAAATATTCTACAGAATATTAGAGCTATCTCCTCAGCCAAGGAAGAAATTAACCCAGAAACATATTGAAGAGCTCTGCAGAGGTGAACCTTACCTTAGCTACTTTTTTAAGAAATACCATGGTGATAGTTTTCTGTTTGCGCGTTATATACTGGGCCGACACGCCAAAAGACTACACTCTGCTGTGAATTTACTTCGGAATATTACCCCAAATCTGCTTAGAACTCAGCATATTGTCGCTGGAAATATATCTGGTCAGGACTATCTTTCTACTGATTTTAAAGAGTTTTCCTCAAAAGATTTATCATTATCAAACATCTTACTGACCATCTGCCGGCGTGGCCTTATTTCATCCACATTACATAAGATCTCTCTACCTTATAGTGCCAGTAATATTGTTCTGCGGAAGGATATTGTCCCTCCTTAAGTTTAATTTTTAAGATTAAGGGAGTCTTATGAGCAAAAATAAATACGCAGCTAACGACAAATTTCAAAGTACCGCAGACTACAGACTGCAGGTAATAGCACCTCTGTTGCATATTAAAGCTGAAACCAAAATCGAAAAAACAGAGTTTTTTAATAAACTCAAAGCAATTTCAAGTGATTCCGGAGTATCGAAACGAACCATAAAAAGATGGCTTGCGGATTACACTGAAAAAGGTATTGCTGGATTGAATACTAAATATCCAAAGATTCGAACTGACAAGAAACTGTATATCAAGTTTGAATCTTTACTGGATGAGGCAAAGGCTATGCGTTTACAGTCTCCGACCATAAGTGTAAATGAGATTATCGCCTGCCTTGAAGGCCGTCATCCTGATCTCGCTGGAATTATAAAACGCAGTACTTTGCAGGATCATTTGAGTAAAAACGGCTATGGTCGTAATGAACTTTTAAGAAAGGCAGAGGTCTCAGGTCGAGCTTTTTTCGGAAGATACAGAAAACTCCACAAAATGAGCCAGATACAGGGGGACGTAAAAGAGCCTCCTCGTCATTGTGTTGTAAATGAAAAGGGCTTTCCGGTAACACCTTATATCCAGTTATGGATGGATAATTTCAGCCGAAAAATTCTAACCTATAAAATTGATATTTCCCAAAGGGAAGAGCTTGCCTTAAGCAGTTTCAAGCTGCTTATAGAGCTGTATGGCATTCCTGAAACCATTCTCACCGATCAGGGGTCTATATATCACGGGCAGGCCTTCAATCACTGCTGCCACTGTCTTGGCATTACACATAAACGCTCTAAACCTTATACGCCTCAATCTAAAGGTGCATTGGAGAGGGCTAACGGTACGCTTGATGCACTTCTGGATCAGATTAGGCTGATGAATGATTTAAGGTACGACAAATTCGTTGAACTTATCGCTCAATGGATTGAAGAATATAATAATCGCCCTCATTCAGCCCTTCTGTATACGGATGAGCAAGGAAAAAAGCATAAGCTTTCCCCAAATGAAGCCTTCAACAACGATAGAACCATGGTAAGAATTGCAGATTTAGAGCTGTTAACTTACGCATTTACCACACGTTCCTCAAGAAGAGTGTCCAAGGACGGAACCATCAGTTTCAAGGGAAAGCTCTACAAAATAAATGCCGGTTATGCAAAAGCAGGAGAACGAGTAACCATTGTTTACTCTTCAGTTGATGCAAAAATTGAACTGGCTGTAAAGAAAGCTCCACAGGATATCGGGGCTGACGGTAATGAATATGAATTTGTACCACTGTTTGAGCATGTTATTACTGCAGATGTAGATTTTACAGATCGAACCGCAAAAAAAGAAACTGATCTCCATCAGGAGCAAAGTTTCGAGGGAGAGTCTGTGGTAACACCGGTAGTTGAGCGTTATTACAGAGATATAGCTAAAAAGAACGGCACCTATAAGGATGAAAGCTCTTTTAAAGAGCAGCTCTCCAGGGAGCTTCTTTTTAAAAAGAAAGAATCAGAGGCACCTGCTCAGCAGTCACTCTATAAATTGTGCCAGAAGGGGGATTAAGCATGGAACTTAAAGACTTTGTATCATATTTTAAGCTTCAAAATATGCCGTTTACCAACAGAATCAGTACTGAATATCTTTACAAATCAGACAGTATTGTAGAAATTCAAAATAAACTGCAGCTGGCGGTTCAGGATAATTCCTTTGCTGTGCTGTCAGGAGAACCTGGTACAGGAAAAAGCACAGTTTTAAGAAATTTTACATCATCACTGAATCCAGAAAAATTTCTCGTGCTGTATGTTTCAATGTCAAACGCAACACCAAGATGGTTATACTCAGTTCCATTGGAAATGCTGGGAATTAAAGCTCATACATATGTTAATGATGCAAGAAGGCAGTTTCATAAAGAACTGGAGATCCAGAGGGAAACCTATCATAAGAAAGTCATTATGGTCGTAGACGAGGCGCATCTCTTTTCAATGAGTTACAAGAAATATGACCTGCTTGAGGAGATACGTTTTTTACTGAATGGTTCCCGCTATGATTCTGGTTCACCTCTGACTTTAATTCTGTCAGGTCAATCAGAAATCTGGAATATTCTCAAAACAGAAAGATGTAAGGCAATTACCCAGAGAATAATGTACGTATGCAAAACAGGCAATCTGACACAAGAACAGGTTGGGCCTTATATTGCATCTCACCTTCGCTGGGCAGGTAGTTCAGAGCCTCTTTTTTCCTCTGAAGCAGTTGAGCTGGTATCAGATCTTTCCTCAGGAATACCTCGTCTGATCAATAAAATCTGTATTCATTCTCTTAATTATGCCGCGCTAAAAAATCAGTCAGTTGTTACACCTGAACTGGTAGCTCAGGCAGCAAACAATGAGGTTATTGATATTATTTTAAAAGGCGTCAACGCCTGAACAACAGTGTCCTAGTAAATCAAATGGAGAGATGATTATGACGGTAAATGAAATAGAAAGCTCTGTTTGCCTGGAAGAAGAGTCTTTTTGGAAGGGAAAGATTGGACCTGAGATCAGTTCTGATGCCAGAACCCTTTCGTATGAACTTGAGGAGTTGAAGTCTATTCTAGACACAGCGTCATTTATAATATCTGATTACAAAATTAGGGATATGCGCTCTTTAGATCAGCATGCAAAACTGGAATATAAGCTAAATAATATGAGAAGTTATCTGGCAATAATGAGAAAACTGAAAAAGGCGCTTATCCATATAGATCTGCACGTTAAAAACTGTTTTGATGCTTCTGAATCTCTTTACAGCAGTATTATTTCAAGCCTGACAAAAGAAGAGCTGGAAAAAAATGCAGAAGTAATACAGGAAATAGTAGAAGCTCATCTATATGAGCTCGAAATAGAACGCAAGGAAAAGTTCAATTCAGCTCCAGCACTAAATGATGAAGTTCCTTTCTAAACTGACTGGACAGACCATCCTACCGTAGATAGTTCTACGGTTTTTTTTATGTTTTTAGAAACGAGGCCATAGCAACTTCTGTGGATAAAATTGGCGTCAGCAATAGATTGCATTATTGGATGAAAACATCTGTGAAGAACAGACAAAATTGGCATCAAAATTACTGACAAACTAAGCCGTCTACGACACACGTCATATTTTGCTAATTTTGTAGTAAATGATTTTAGCTTACCAGGATCATCTGCCAGTCGTTCGACCTCATTTTGAAGGTCACACATACGCCAGAATGCCCACACCTGTTTTCCCTTGAATATAGATATTAACTGGGCTGACCAAAGCCCAGTGATTGCTGATCAGATATTTTAGATCATCCTTTTTCAAACCATCAGCCTCACCAAAATGAATATCATTAAAAGTAAGTTGATATTTCAATTTACCTTGTCTGATTATTCTCTGATATTTCATTTCCTTACGGTATGAATCTTCTCTCTCCAGCAGTTCTTGCAGTCTCTGACAAAAATTTAGCTCTGAATAAGAGAATTCGTTATTAAACTGGTTAGTTGCAGCCTCTGCCATTCCATTTAAGCCTAGGTTCTTTAAGGTCTTGATAAGGTTATTCTGCTCATTTAATGTATTCATTGTTTATTCCTCTAATATTGAATTCTGATTATTTGAGTTAGCTTTAGTTGCATCTGACGTTACGGCAGGTTCATTAAACTTGGCGTTTAAATCACTAAATCCTGAGGCCCCACGCAGACAAGCGGCATTACAGTCTGCATCAATACTTGTACCAATGCTGTCAAAAAGATCTGTCTGAATAGGAAGGGCTCCATTGTGTGTGGAGGCATACTTTTCGTATTCTTTTATAATCTTTTTTAATTCGTAGGAATTAATTAAGACTGGATTACTAAGATGTAACAGCTTTTGGATTGCCTGATCGTAGATAAGCTTCTTTCTGAAGTTCCTTTTGTACAGGTTTATGATATGAATACAGGCCTTCTTGTCTTCAAACCAGTTTCCTCGATTAAGCATAAACTCACAGAACGAAGCTAGTGAAGTGCTGATAGACATTGCAGCCTCCCTGATGTCAGATTTATCCTGATAGACTAATTCTTTAGTTTTTACAGCTTTATGACTTTCAGGCATATGCTCCTTCATCGTGGACCATTCACCCTTATTTTTAACAGGATGTCTTGCCAATATATTTAGATGATTAAAGTCATATATTGTTATCTGATTTCCTTCAATATCAGCATTGACATACTGCTCAGCGTATTTCCAGGGAACTGAATAACTAGCCTCGTTTAGCTTGATGTGGTAATCCTTTCCGACTTTCAAAAAAGCATGATGTTCTATAAAATTAGGCAGAGGAGAATCTATTCTTAGGGAAGCTGGTAATTCTTTATTTCTAAAAATATTTCCTCTTGTGTCCTTAACACCGCCACCACGGTAGCTGGTGTTATTAATGTAGGTGTTCACCAGCTTGATGATTTCTCGATTACATTCATCTATGGTGAACACTCCTCTAGCGTATTCCAATCTGGTTAAAACTCGCTGTTCAACTAGCCTAACAGAATTTTCTGCTGCAGATTTCTCATTACTGCAATAAGGATTATTAGCATCAATGCCGATGCCACACCTTTTGCAAAAATATTCAAAACTGGCGTTTAGAATTCCTTCTTGTCCTTTCCCATGCTTGTTTACCAGGCAGGACTGATTGTCTATAACAAGTCTGCGAGGCAGACAGTTAAAGGAGATAAGAGCATTCCTTATTGCATCACAGGTGGTTCTGGTTGTCATATCAGGGACAAGCTGGGCATAAACATAATTAGAGGCAGCCCATACAAAAACAATTACACTACAGGCCCTTGTTTCACCTCTTGCACCTATTCTTACCTCAAATTTCGGCCCCAGCCAGTCCATTTGCAGTTCGTCTCCCATGATGTGCTCACGGTGCATGTAAACATCTGGACCTTTACGATTCTTTATGAGGGCATTGAATCTAGTCATAAAAGCCGTTCGTTTATAATATTCATGGCCAGCTTTTATGGCTTCATCAACATAATCTCTGTATAAATCCTCCTTTGTCAGATGCCTGTTATCCTCAAATCTTATAATCAGATCTTCAAAGTGAGCTGGATGCATTCTGCTGTTGTCTATTCGGTCTGCAGCAGTGCGATCTATTACGATTTCACAGGAATTACTGCCAGGCTTTTTCTCAAGATGAGATTTCACTCCATACATTAAGATCACCAGATCCTCATCAGAAGTTTTTTGCAGTTTATCTATGTCTAGAAGCCCTCCAATCTGTAGTTTTTCCTTTATTTTCTGCAAAGTTGACTTCGCGACAGGATTTCGTTTGTTTTTAATGGAGTTATATGAGTATCCAAGAGCAAAATCATTACAAATTGCCCGCAATTGTGTTATTTCCATATTTTTTCCTTGAGGCACAGAAGAACCTCCTTTATTAAAATTAAACACATGTACCATTACATGCGTAAAATATAATAAACGCATATTTGATGTATTTTTTTCAAAAACATTACCGAGGCTGAAACGAATTATTGAAAAGGAGGGGTACTGAGGTTATTCCGAATTATTGGTAAAGAGGTGTACCGAGGTTATTTAGAATTTTTCAAAAAAAATATACCGAAGTTACGGCGTATTTCTCGAAAGGAGGTGTACCGATGTTAAGCAGAATTTTTATAAATGAGGTATACCGAGGTTAGCCCGAATTTCTATACCGATGTGAACCGAATTTTGCG
>ONFP01000136.1 GCA_900317105.1 uncultured Succinatimonas sp.
GTAATCACCGGCATTTTTCCACACAATAACTCTTTCAGTTAACCAGTGTGCTGATGCATAATCAACCTTCAGACCTGCACTGCTTCCCATTTCTTCAAAAGCTTCTTTGGTTGTTGCATATGATCCTGTCTTTTTAGCAGAGAGCGTAATAGAGTGATCATCACCAGTCCAAACCAGTTTCTGGTCACCCTGCAACTTATTCTTATCAGCATCTCTTACAATAACGCCCATACATCCGTCAGCGTTATCATTATTTATAGTAAGTTTCCAATACGGACCGTAATCATTCTTGCCTTCCGGAGTTACTGATTGATCATCCCAGCTGGCATTTACCTGAGTTGTTGCAGCACAACCTTGATCCCACAAATGTAAACTGAAACCGCTTGGATCTTTTGACCCCTGACTGCCATATTCCGGGTCAAGCCACTGAACCATCAAATACCCTGCTTCCGACTGCACAACATCTTCTTCAGGAGTTGGCAAATATATGGTTTTAACAGCATACTTAGAAGGAGCTGCAGGATCAAACGATGATGAAGATGAACTCGAAGAGCCACCGCAAGCGCTTAAAGACACTGCCACAAAGCAAGGCATTGTCCAAAGAGCTAGTTTGCTAATTTTTGTTTGCATATGATAACTATCCTATAAGAAAACAAGAAAGATAATAAAAAATAACCTACGATAATTACGTTCTGCAGATGTTTATATAACAGTTGATCCAAGCAACAAATAAATTCTGCGCCTCAACTTCAAACCATAAAAATCAAAATAAACACCCTAAATGAATACGTTAAGTGATAATGTCATACATTGCGCACAAATAATTAAACAAATAAGAATACAACAAAAGCTCACTTGCAAAATAATAACTTAATTATTTTTATCGTCCGGGTATCATTTAGATTTTCAAAGTTTTATGACAGAACATAAGAATCGTAGGATAATCTACTACACTGCTGATATAAGTCACAATTTATTATTGATTTTTTAGTATTAGGTCTAAAATCCCAGCTTAGACCTTCTTAAAATTCCAAGGCATAGCCTTTTCAAGAATTGCATTTCTCTCTTCAGGTTGAATACCCGGATCTGTCAATTTTTCTCGATGCAATCCAATATACCTGAACAGGTATGCAAGGTATTCTCCCAGATGCACTCCGTGCTTTTTACAGGTTTCATGGAATGATGAGAATACGGCTGTAGACTTTGCTCCTTCAACTGAAGCAAATCCACTGGCGGTTGAATGCCTTAACACTGCAAAGTCTCGTATGGATCTCTCTGCGTCAGAGTTATCCAGAGGAATATCTCCATCCTCCATGATTCTGGTGAATTTTTCCCACTGGTTATATGCGTACTTAACAGCTTTTATAAACTTGGCTGTATATACCTCCGATGGATTTTTACATTTCTGCATCTTCTTGTAGCATTCATCAACCAGTTTCTTAATTTCGTCGAATTTTTCTCTTACCTCTCCCTCTTTTCTTATTTTTGTTCGTTCTTCAGAGGTTTTGCATTCCTTGTCCCTGTGAAAGATGAATTTCAGAAGATTAATTATCTGCTCCGAAATTTTGTAATCTTCACTGTCTGCTTTTCTGTGATTCTCATGCACGTCATAGACTTCCCAGAAATATCTGCGAAGATGAACCATGCAACCTACCAGAACTGCGTAGAAGTTTTCTTTATCATCCTTTAACCATTCCACATCGTACCAGCCGTCTGTTGAAATCACGATATCGTTGCCATCGTTATCGACCCAGTTCCTGCCGTCAAAATGATTATGCAGAATTGCAAACGGAACTGTCTGCGATCTGGTGTTCGCATAGTGATAGAAACATCCGGTTGCTGATGTAAACACTATCATGTACTGGCGGTTGTTCTTTTCTGCCTGACAATGAATAAAGGTCTCATCAAGATGTATTACCTTGTTATCCAGCACTTTGCTAATCAAATATTGATAAGCAGGCTCTATCCAGTCTGACGCAAAAATAAAATATCTTGCAAGCTGCTGCCTTGTTATACTGAACCCGAGCGAATCACTGACATCCTGTGCTATCCTGTTCATCGGTATTCGATTCATCATCCTTGATTCAATCATCTCTGACATAAAATCGAAACCTACAACTGTCTTTGGAAGAAAATCCTTTTCCGGATTTAATCCGACAATTGTTGCGGCAGGAGTATTTCTATTTGCTGAATCCTGTTCGGCAATACGTTCTGCTTCAGCATCCGGTGCTGATTCATGTTCCCGGATTTCTTCATATAAAGGAACGTATTTTGTAACCTTAACCTTTGTTGTATAGGTTATTACCCTGCTGTCGGAACATTCTTTCCAACCTTTGAAAACATACTTTTTCCCGTCCCTTTCTATCTGCTGAGGAACTTTTGCTGTTGCTTCCTCTCTGGTTGATGCTCCTAGAACGTTTCCGTTTACATCAAGAAAATCTGTCCGTTCAATATCGCAACAGTCCAGCTTTGTCTTATTACTCTGTCTTTCTCTTGTCTTGCTGTTTTTTCTTTTACTCTGCGGTTTTTCAGTCGTCTCCTGAGGCGCCGGTTGTTCCTTTTGCTCTCTTCCTCCCTGAAACACAAGCCGCCTTAATGCATCCAAATCTACATTCTTCGAATGAAGAAGAGTCCTCAAAGACTTTATCAGCTCCTGGAATTGTAATATCTGCTGATTTTTCTGCCCCTGATTTTCTAAAAGTTCCTGATTTGACTTTGTCAGATTTTCTATCGTTTGTGTTTGTTGCTCTATCGTCTGGGTTTGCTGCTCTATCGTCTGTTTTAGCGAATCTATAGATACCTTTAAATTATCTGTCTGACTTGCAGTAAGTTCAAAAAGCATATTGAAGGTCGCAATCAGAAGATTAACAAGAAGAGATACCGATTCTGGCAGTGTGGATAATTCTCCATTTAACTGCTCTACTACAGAATCAAATTGAGCTTTAATCTCTTCCTTTGACATCGTCAACCCTTGATATTGCTGATATTATGCTATGTAAGTATTATACCAAACACTTTTTTTCGGGCTTTTAAACTCCTGTTTTTACTAACACTGACTCTCTAAAAGATCCGTATATGCCTGTATATTGCTCATATGGATCCCTGACGTGAAAAAATGACAAAACTGCCATCAAAGAAAAAACATCGCCGTAGAACGCTTGCCAGAGGCAATTTACGACATACCTTCAAAAAAATATTTTTACTCCGGAATGTGATGTATATCTCGCAAAATTTACATGCGAAAATTGAGTGAAATCGACCATCTTTTAGATGGTATAATTCCTCTCAGAACAGTGTAAAAATTAGGGTTTAAGACCTAATACCAAAATTTTAAACCGACACCCAAATCCCCCTGATTTTGCAATACCTAACAACAAATTTAAAAACAAATGTGATACAAGGATCAAATTGACAAAATAACTTGTGAGATAAGGATCACATTAATTAAAACCCGATTGATTATTCGAACACGATGATTTTTAATGGTGCTAGATTGTTTTTTTAGGTTGGTTTATGGGTTTAGATTTCTTTTCGGATGCGGGTTCGCTGTTCAGTATGAACGCACTTAAAGACTCCTGGAATAATTTTAAGTCCAAGAATCAGTTCTCCTCATCCCAATTAAAATTCAAAGAATTAGCCGATTATGAGTCTGTTCCTGATAATGAACTTTCTCTTGATGGAAGATATTGGAAGAAAAAATATA
>ONFP01000139.1 GCA_900317105.1 uncultured Succinatimonas sp.
GTATGGATTAAGAAAAACAAATTATTTTGGTGATTTTGTTCATGTATTAACAATTGATCAGCTATTTGAAAATTAACACAAGAAAACAGAATTGAAACAGCTCTCTTCATGCTGCATCAAGGTGTTAAAGGCTTTGGTGGAGGTGGAGGGAGAAAACGATATAAAATTATTTTACAAATCAATTAAATATAAAAACACTACAAAAAACTACAGATTTTAATGAATCTATTCATTTGAAAATGAGCAAAATAGAAACTAAGTCCCTATTCTTTATTACAGTTCTAATGATTAGTCTGATTAAGCACTTAAGATTCTTGGTTACATCGTAACCATGGCTATGTAGAAATGATTAGCCCCTCATAGAGAGGGGCCCTGACACTACAGTTGATTGCAAATCTCAAATCTGTAGCGGCCTGTATTTTGGACTTATGGATGCCTCATATAGGACTTTGAACCCTACGTAATGTAGGGAACTAATTAGTTAAAAAAACATATTTATGAATATAAAATCATTTATTCCTACTAAGAGTGCGAATAAGAACTGTACCTAATAATAACAAAATTTATCTGATCTTTTCTTTTATTCCGGCATCTTTTAGCAATTTATTTGCCCAAACTTTATTGTCTAAATGTCTTGGAATCTGACAGCGTCCGCAAATATTTCCATTTTTGTCTTTCTGGACCCATATTTCATGTGAGCCTTTTCCGTTTCTGTAGTATTCGTAGCCGATTTGTTGAAGTAACTTAATAACTAGCGAGTAATAACCATTCATACAGGAAGAGCCTTAGAAATAATTCCTGTAGGACATAGATGATCTACATTTCTGCCAAGATCAATAGAAACCAACTCTTTTGCACCTTCCTGCATAGCAGATACAACTTCATTTAAATCTTTTGACTCAGCAAACAACCCCTTAATATCAGGACTGTATGCACAATAATCATTAGACTCACGGCTGTAATAAATATCATAACGATAGCTCAATACAAATCCTAAACGAGCCATAAATTTCCAAAAGGGGAAACCAATTCTGTAATACATGATTTTCACCTCAAACATGATCTTATTTAAAGGATAGTCATTTTACAAAAAAAATAACAAAGATTTCATCTCAATTTTTACATTTTGAAAAATTGAATCAGTTGAACGCCAAATTTCAAATTTTTTGGCACTTAGTTATTCTAAAAAAAGATACAACTATTTGAATATAAACAAGATTTTTGAGTTTTGGTGGAGGTGGAGGGAGTTGAACCCTCGTCCCAAAAGACTGCATCTTCGGCGCTACATGTTTAGGCAATCATTAATCTCGATACCCGCTGCGGACCGCGACCGCCACGCCACAAAGTACCCAGTCTGTATAATCTTTAATGCTTCAACCACAGACGGGGCATCCACACGATCTAGTGAAGAACCGACCCCAGTAAGACTAAGTGTCACTAGAAAGACTTAGAACTGAGGGCATTCAGCAGGTTATTAAGCTGCGATTGCGTAGGTTTCGTCGTTTGCGACTATATTTAAACGAATTTTTAACGAGCTTTCGCCACTCGACATGCTCCTAGGAATTCATACTTCCGGTCGAAACCAAAAATACACCCCCAAGAAGTGAACAGAAAGAGTATACAACAAATACCGAAACTTTTTCTATTGTAATGAGAAAATTTAATCAGCAGAAAACTAAGATACGTACTAATTTCCACGAACAGAATGGCTTATATTTGGGCAAACACAAATATTTTTCTAAAAACGAATTTTTTTATGCTGTTTTGCTATAATGTGCACATTTTCAGATATTGCCTATTGCATACCTGTAAATAATGCAGTCAGAGCAATAAAAAGGGTCTTTAACTTCAATCTAATAAAAACAGCAATGCTGATATAACAGCTTTAGGATTTTATTTTTTATGAAAACAGCAAATCCTCTTGTTCCAGCTTTTATAACCTGTATGCGTGAAGGCTATAATTTCAAGCTTTTCCGCTCTGATGTGATTGCAGGTTTAACCGTTGCTATTGTTGCTCTTCCTCTTGCAATGGCAATGGCTGTAGCTTCCGGAGCATCACCAGATAAAGGTTTGGTTACCGCAGTTGTAGCCGGATTCTTCATTTCATTTCTAGGCGGCTCCAGAGTCCAGATTGGCGGACCAACTGGCGCATTTGTAGTTGTTATTTTTGATATTATCCAGAGATTCGGATTCAACGGTCTGATTCTGGCCTCAATTATGGCCGGACTCATCCTAATAATTGCTGGTTATGCCCGTTTAGGAAAACTCATAAAATATATTCCTTACCCTGTAATCACAGGTTTCACAACCGGTATTGCTGTAATCATTGCTTCAAGCCAGGTAAAGGATTTCTTAGGATTACAGGTCGACTCCGTTCCTGCTGATTTCCTGAACAAGTGGTATGTATACCTTTCAAACCTTGATAAGGTTACCTATTCTGCACTGGCAATGGGTGCACTTGGACTTGCAACTATCATTGTCTGCAAAAAGATTTCCCCAAAGATTCCATCTTATCTGGTCTCTATACTTTTAATTTCTGCCCTTGCCTATGGCTTCTCAATGGATATTGAGACCATCGGAACCAGATTCCCTAGCCTTCCAACAGGCCTTCCTTCTCCTGTATGGCCAGAGTTTTCATTAAAACAGATAAGAGCCTTGGTTCCATCAGCATTTACCATTGCATTCCTAGCAGGTATTGAAGCACTGCTTTCAGCTGTTGTTGCAGATGGACTTATCGGCCATAAACATTCTCTGAATCAGGAGCTTGTCGGTCAGGGTGTTGCAAACATCGCCTCAGGTATTTTTGGCGGTATTCCTGCTACCGGTGCAATCGCAAGAACTGCAACCAATATTAAGGCTGGCGGCAGAACCCCTGTTGCAGGTATTTTCCATGCGATCTTCCTGCTGATATTCCTGTATACCGCTATGGATATTCTGGCCTTTATTCCTATGGCCGCATTAGCAGCTGTACTGTTCATGGTTTCATGGGGTATGTCAGATCTGAAGCATTTCACTCAGATTGCTAAGATCAGCCCATCAGACAGAACTATTCTGTTCCTAACCTTTGCTCTAACCGTAATGGTTGACCTGACTGTTGCCATCGGTGTAGGTGTAACATTCGCCTCCCTGCTGTTCATGAGACATATGTCCCGTTCAGTTGAAATCAGAAAACAACACTGCAAGTCAGAATACGAAACCCATGATGGAGAAGATCCTTCAGACGATGAAATTGAAATACCTGAGGATGTTACCGTTTTACAGATCAATGGTCCATTATTCTACGGTTTCGCATCAGAGTTCTGCGACAGATTAAAGGCTGTAGAACAGTTGCCAAGAATTCTTATTCTGCGTATGAGATTCATGCCTTATTTAGATGCTTCAGGTGAGAACTCAATTGAAGAGATTCTGAACATTTGCAGACAGCATAAAACCTTTGTGATCTTCTCTGCAGTAAGACCTCAGCCTCGTAAGATCTTAGAGAGAGCAGGTCTTCATAAGAAGCTCGATGGTGCAATTGCTCCTGATTTTGATGAAGCTCTGAAGATGGCAAAGAAGCTTCTTAAGGATGAAGACTTCATCATGAAGCACATTGATCCAACGAAAGCTTAAACAATTTAGAGCACTGAAGAAGGCCTGAGCTACTTTAGTAGTTCAGGCCTTTTTTTATTGAAAAGAAGAAGATAGAGGAAAAAAATTACTTAAAATTCTTCTTCATGATGCGCTCTTTATCACGAGCCCACTGTCTATCTTTGATTGAATCTCGCTTATCGTGTTCCTGCTTACCACGGGCAAGACCGATTTCAAGCTTGGCCCACTGATTCTTCCAGTACAACTTCAGAGGAATAATAGTATATCCCTGTCTCTGAACAGAACCTGCAAGCTTATCGATTTCTCTTCTGGATAAAAGAAGCTTGCGGGTGCGGGTAGGGTCACTCACAACAAAGGCACAGCTGGTCTTTAAAGGGTTGATTACAGAACCGAACAGTACAACCTCTCCACCTTTTACATTTACATAAGCTTCAGAGATATTACATTTACCAGCTCTTAAGGATTTAACTTCCCACCCCTGAAGAGATAATCCTGCTTCATATCTGTCTTCAATAAAATATTCAAAGGAGGCTCTACGGTTCACAGCAACAACGTTATTTGCCTGTTTTACTTTCTTGGCCACTTATATTGCTCCACTATTTACTTAATCTGAAAAATTATATCCCACAACATGAGCAAAACAAAAAAAATCACTGAAAAATAATTCTCAGCCCAAATAGATAATCAGAAAAAGTACGAAATATATCTCAAAACCAAGAATAACAGTAACTATTTCTATTGGGTATATACAAAAAATTGACATGCCTTTTATATTTTTTACGACATTATTTATAGAATCAGCAAGGTTTGATAAGCAATAGTTTTATCAAACTCTTTATTTATCGAAATTGAATAATAGAAGCAACAGTCAAACCTAGTCTGTAAGCGGAATTTGGGCTAAACTACTATTTTCAAAAATTATAATAAAAGGAATATTTATGCTGATTGCAGAATTTATCTTTATGTTAATGATGCTATACATCGGTAGCCGCTACGGTGGTATTGGCCTGGGTGTAGTATCAGGTATCGGTATTCTTGTTGAGGTATTTATTTTAAGAATGCCTCCAGCAAGTGCTCCTGTAGACGTAATGTTAATCATTATTGCAGTAGTAAGCTGTGCTGCCATCTTAGAAGCTGCTGGCGGTTTGAAGTATATGCTTCAGATTGCAGAAAAAATCCTGCGTAAAAATCCAAAGAGAATTACCTTCCTTGGCCCTCTGGTTACCTTTACTCTAAGTATCATGCTAGGTACAGGACATGCAGTTTACTCAATCATGCCAATCATTCAGTTGCCTCTCAGCTGGCACTGACAGGCTCACCAATTGCTGCAGTTGTTGCCTGTTATTTAGGAAAAGATGTCCTTCAGCTACCAGGACTAGAGGATTTAAATCTTCTGCACATTCTTGCTGTAACCTTTCCTGCAACACTTCTTGGTACAGTATGTATGTCAATCTACTCCAACTTCAGAGGTCGCGAACTTGAGGATGATCCTGAGTATCAGAGAAGATTACAGGATCCTGCCTACAGAGATCAGATTCTGAATACAACCAAGACCACCTTAAATGAGGAATTACCTTTCGGAGCAAAACTGTCAGTAGCAATCTTCCTGTTATCCCTTGCTCTAATTGTCCTAATCGCCATATTCCCAGAAGTTAGAACTATTGGTGAAGGAACACGACCTATTTCTATGGGTGTTATCATTCAGATGATGATGCTTGGTTTCGGAGCTATCATTCTGATTGCAACCAAGACACCAGTAAAGACTATTCCAAACGGCGTAGTTTTCAAGTCAGGAATGGTTGCATGTATTGCAATCTTTGGTATTGCATGGATGTCAAATACCTACTTCGCTTATGCAATGCCTGAGTTTAAGGCTGCTATTACCGGAATGGTTAATGATGCTCCTTGGACATTTGCTCTGGCATTATTCTCTGTATCTGTTGTTGTTAACTCACAGGCAGCTACCGCAAAAATTATGCTACCAGTAGCTATTGCGATCGGACTTCCTGGTCCTGTTCTGATCGGTCTGATGCCTGCTACCTATGCATACTTCTTCATTCCAAACTACCCATCAGATATTGCAACCGTAAACTTCGACGTTACCGGTACAACAAAGATCGGAAAGTGGTATTTCAACCACTCCTTTATGGTTCCAGGTTTAATCGGTGTTGTTGTTGCCTGCTGCGTAGGACTCTCTCTTGCAGAGATTATTATCTAGAAAACAACCTGTCAATTTTTGAAAACCACCTTAATTAGGTGGTTTTCTCATTTTTATGCCCTCAAAAACATGCGATAACTCCAATTCTTCCAAAAAAGTCACCATGGAATTCGAATTTATTACATACAATTATTATGTGGGGTTGTATCTCTATTATTTATAAATAGCTCTGAGCATTATTATTTTTTTTATCTGTCCTAACAAAGTATCTGGTACTGGATAATGCTCGGGATAAGCTATTACCTTTAAGCCTTTAAGAGAGATTGGGTATGGAACAGTCTGAAATCGATAACAGTCAGAACGAAAATCCACAAGACAGCGCTCAGCTGCAGGAATATGAAAATGCCTCTCAGGATATTCCACCTGTACTAACCACTGATAACTACTATGAATCAGAGCGCAGTTTCGATGAGACAGAAAATGCTGTTGATGCAAATGAACAGACATACAACTCAGCAACGCAGGACAATGACGCAGGTGCGTACTCAGAATCGCAGGCAGAGTACAACACTCAAAAGGAAGCTTCAGACGATGATGAGGATGAAAATGATGATTCCGTTGATCTAAGTGTTGAAAATTTCACTTACCAATCTGCCCCTTTCTTTAAATCACTACTGACCTTAAAGTTTGGAGATATTTCCATTGCTCAGCGAATTATTTTTTCTTTCGCAGTTGCAATTATCATTTTCGCAGTAGGTTCAATAAATATTATCTCCAGCATGAATGAGTATGTGCTACAGAAAAACTGTACAGAAAGATTAAGTCTGAGTCTTAACAAAGTTAATTCAGCGCTAATCAGCCTTACTCACCCTGATGATAATCCTCAGGCTATGACCAATGCGCAGAATGCTGTAAAAAAACTTGAAGCTGTACTCAGAGTTCCTGAATATAAATCTTTCTATGAGGAAAATACAGCTGCAGGAAAAATCCATAAGGAAATCGCCGAATTCTGCAGAAATACAACTCAGATTCTGGATCAGGATTTAACAGCAAAAGAACTGCTGCAGCAGGCAGAGCACGCCTCAGCCATAATTGACAGTTTTGAAGCTGCCAACAGGGAAGG
>ONFP01000141.1 GCA_900317105.1 uncultured Succinatimonas sp.
GTTACGAAAAAAGAGAAGCAGTTAGATACGACAATATTGGAGCTGAAAAATATACATTTTTGTTAGCAGTTTTTTGGACAATCTAAAGAATCACTGACATCTGTTTCGCTTTTCTATAATCTCGTAGCCTTTTCCTTCGAAACATAATGTCGGCGTAACGTAGCATATACCACTGTGGCGATGCTCTTTGTTATACCAGTCGTAGTAGCCCTTACACCACGCACGGGCATGTTCGATGGAGTGAAAATAGCTTGGTATCTCTATGACACGGCCGTGTTTGAGAAGCTTAAAGCTTGCTTCCATATGCGCATTGTCATTGCTTGTCCTTGGTCGGTTAAAGGTGCATAGAATACCCAGACTGTAGCACGCTGCCTGCATAGTCTGTTCCTTCATAGGTCCGCCGTTATCAGAGTGTAAAATAAGCTGCGAACCATTACTGGTCATATTGATGCCATGAAGATCAACATTTGCTCCTATAAGGCTGTCCTTCTGTTTATTAACAGCATTTCTGATACATTCGGCTGCAAGTTTATCACTCTGGGTATCATGCACTTCAAAATGAACAATATAGCGACTGTGTAAATCCATTATGGAGTACAGATAGTAATACTGCCCAATTACAGGAGAATAGAGATATGTTATATCCCAGCATCATACCTGCTGTGTGATCTGCTTGATTGTAAAACTGATTCGCTTTACATCACAAACAACTATACCACTTAATGAAGATTCAGGAGATTATTCAAGAATCCATTCAAATTGATCCAAATGAGATGGTTTCAAATGTAATTTTAAGCAGAAGAAAACGTATGGAAAACTTATGGATTTTTTATGATAAAAGGAAATTATCATGAAAAAGACTAAAGGTTTTACCCTCATCGAATTAATGATCGTTATCGCTATCATCGGTATCTTAGCTGCTATCGCTCTTCCTGCTTACTCTTCATACATGAAGAAGGCTAAGTTCACTGAAGCTACTCAGCAGTAAGTTCACTGAAGCTACTCAGCAGGTTGAATCAGTTAAGACTCAGGTAGCCCTTTGTATTCAGGAATTCGGTATCAACAACGTTGAAGACCACTGCGTCAATGGTCAGGATGGTTTTGGTTGGGAGATCAAAGCTGCAGGTGACTATGCAACTAAGTATGTAGATACCATTACCGTTGATGCTTCAAATGCTGGAGATGGTAATTCAGGTACTACTAAGGCTGGATTGGTTACTATTACTGTAGAGGTAAATAAAACTCAGTTTGGTGGTACAAAAGGTTATACTTTAATTCTTGATGGTAACTGGACAGCTGCTGGTCAGTTAGATTGGGAAGTAAATACAGGTTCTACTTGTATTGCTGCTAAATTGTGTGGTAAGGGTGACAAGAAGGCATCATCATAATACAAGTTTGAGTTGATTTAAATATAAGAACCTAGGATGCTATCCTAGGTTCTTTCTTTTTAAAGAGAGGGGGATGCGGACAATATCCTGGACACTTATCTCACTTTAACTCCGGTTAAGTCTGTATTGAACAGGGCTCAATCCGCCTAATGTATTTTTGATTCTAACGTTATTATACCATTGAATATACCTATCCAAGTATGTTTTTAACTCATCAAGTGAAAGATCTTCTAGAGAATGGTTATAAAAGCACTCTGTTTTCATTCTGCCAAAGAATCCTTCACAAGCAGAATTATCAGGACTACAGCCCTTCTTGGACATTGACCGTACAAGACCACTATTTTTGGTAATTTGTATCCATCCGGGCCATCTATAATGACAGCCCCTGTCGCTATGAATAACCGGCTTAATACCAAACGGTTTCAGCCTTTTGATGGCTTCAGATAATGTATCGTTAGCTAGAGCTGCTGTAGGCTTATTTCCAATCTTATAAGCTATAATTTCATCGTTATAGCAGTCCCTAATAACTGATAGGTATAGTTTGCCTTTGCTGGTAGCAAATTCCGAAATATCTGTAAGCCATTTTTCGTTTGGAGATGAAGCTGAAAAGTCACGATTCACGATATTATCAACAGCAGGAGATAGTTCCCCAAGGTATGAATAATAACGCTTCTTTTTGCATCTAGTAACTTCTATTCCTTCCTCCTTCATAAGCCTTCTAACGACTTTTTCAGAAATATAACG
This sequence comes from uncultured Succinatimonas sp., assembly GCA_900317105.1. Lineage (GTDB taxonomy): Bacteria > Pseudomonadota > Gammaproteobacteria > Enterobacterales > Succinivibrionaceae > Succinivibrio. Next base: position 2,133 of record ONFP01000141.1, read on the forward strand.
ACCAGCTTTCCTTAATTCTGTATAAAGCCTTCTGTAGCCATAGCACTCATAGTTATTGCTAAAAATATCTTTCAGCAAACCCCTAATATCCTTGTATTTATCCTCTTTTTGATTTGCTTTTTCGATATAATCCTGAAAGTAGGCTGATGAATATCTGTTAAAATTATCGAAATCTACAAAATTTTTTAATTTATTTTCATCTGCCCGCTGTATCCTAATCTCTCAAGGAATAATCTATCGCGAATCGTTGTTTCAGTTATAAGTTTTATATTCTTATGCCTTTTGCCTGTTAACTGAATTAAGTCAACTGCATCAAACCATTGCAACACCTCGTTTAATGATGAATTTTTAAGCCACTTTAACAAGTCTTTTTCCCTATCAAGATTATCCTTTAAATCATGTCTCGAGTCCCCGTTAGGCTTGCCGAGTGTTGCCTTCATATCCTTTATTTTTTTATACAGAAAATCATAGTAACTTAATGCAATAAACTGAACAAACTGCCGTCCCTTCAATCTATCTGTATCCTGTACTCTTGTTTTCTTACCATCTGTTTTTTGTTTTAACAACTCAAACATATCTTCTATATGTTCACGTTTACGTCCAAGTTTTAGAAGCTCTGCTGCATCATTAATCTTGTTGGAGCACAGACAGAAGATTCCCTTGTATTTCAGTGCCTCATCGACAGCTTCTTTTCGAAATACAACCTTAATCCCTCCGTTTCTAGTCTTGCTCCAGCTTAGGTAGGTGCTAGCTTTATTTAATGCTGTTTCGCTTAACTGGTCTTCATTACCTTCTTCTATCAAAGCTTTTAACTGATACAATTCCCGAGTAAAATTTCTTTCCGCCTCATAAGCTCTGCTCCTGCTTCGGAATATTCCTAAATAAAGACGTGGAGTTAACTTAATCTTGTCTCCCTTTTTATGGCTGGAACAGGAATATTTTGCAGTATAAGACAGGGTTGGTTTGATGGTGATACAGGTGCCGGTTATATCATTATCAAAATCAATAACGTTATTAATATCATCTAACAGTGACAGGTTCTGATCTATGCTGTCTTTAACCCACTTACCATCGCTTCTTGTAGCTCGTGTTACAAACTTTATATGATTCTGAATATAGTGGATGATATTCTCCTGTGAGCAAAAGCCGTTGTCTGTGACTACTGTGGGCTTGGTTACATTTAAATAATCAAGCTGTTTCAATGCATTTTCAACGCAAATGGAATCAGGAAGATTACCAGGTTGTGACCAGTAGGCAAAAGGTTGTTCAGTATTTAAAGAATAAAGGGTAAGAACTTTGATTGTAGGAAGCCCGTCTTTATCTTTGTTAAAGCCGTATCTTGCCTGAGTTAAGCTGTCTGAATATGTGGATATCGTAGTACTGTCATATGCAACGGAATCACCTGTATCCAATCTTGCTGCTCTACTTTTAAAATACTCCTGTATAAAACCATCATGAGTCCCCAGTATTTCAAAGACAGCACGGTAAATATCCTCGCTGATCATACAGTCTTTATCAATGCCATGTTTAACCTGCCAGGCGTACATATTTGGCAAGGTATTTCCTCCCGTTGCCACCCAGAATTTTGCAATTGCAGCTATTCTTTCCGCAAGGGAACCGCAGGTGCTATCAGGCATTACTTTTTTTAAGTCTGCTTCTATTCCGGAAGATGCGCCAATCCAATCAAGAATTGACAACATTCCCATATGAAAACGTACAGGTATTCTCTTTTCTTCTTTTTCTGTTTGAGGCTTCGCTCTGAATTTAGTTGGAATGATTGCATTATTGCTTTCAGGTGTTATTTTTCCGACCAATTTACTAGACAGGATATCATTCGATCTAGTTTCAGGATTATATTTTACTTTCCGTTCGTAAACATAAATAACCCCATTTGCTTTCTTCTGCTTAACCTGAATAACTCTGGTGTCACCTTTAATTGGTCTAGACATAAGGCCCTCTTAATTTAACAGATATCTATAGTATTATTGATATTATAACATAGATACCTGTTAAAATAAACAAAAAAAACGCAGAATTTACTGCGTTTTTACCAAAAATTTCGTTGTTTTATAGTAGAAATAATCAAAAACAACATCTTAACTTAATAACAGGTAACCTTTAGTCGACTTTCAGGATCGTATGGATTAAGGTTTATCCCCTGAAATTCAAGTGGGAAACTTGAGTCAATATATTGCACATGTTTATTATAGCAGGGCTTTTGTCAGTGATTCTTTAGATTGTCCAAAAAACTGCTAACAAAAATGTATATTTTTCAGCTCCAATATTGTCGTATCTAACTGCTTCTCTTTTTTCGTAAC
>ONFP01000137.1 GCA_900317105.1 uncultured Succinatimonas sp.
AAACACTTTGATCAGATTCACGAAGCTATTGGTTACTTTGACGATCACCTGTTTGCTACAAGTCAGGGCATTGAGCTTATCAATAATAAACATAAGTTTGTTTTAAATAAGCCTTTAAAGAAAGAATATAAGGATTTACCGGTGTTTGTCATAGGTGCAGGACCATCCTTGGATCACGATATTCCTTTTTTAAGAAAATATCAGGATAAGGCGATTGTTATCGCCTGTGGTACTGCAATCGATTCTCTGTATCACGCAGGAATTAAACCTGATTTTTATGTAAATCTTGAAAGAACCTTTAATATTGGCGATTCAACTCTTGGAGTTATTCCCGATCAGAAGTTTCTTCAGGATATCATTATTGTTGCCTCTGATACCTGTCATAGGAATACTCTAAAATACTTTAAGAACTCTGCTATCTTTGCCAAGAATGATGAACCGTTTTTCCCTTATTTAACCTCGTATTACCCAGAGCTTGAGAATATACAGGAGATCAAGCTGTCAAATCCTGTGGTGGGAAATGCGGGCCTTGCTTCTGCCATCTATTTTGGTTTTGAAAATATCTATTTATTTGGCGTTGATAACGGTAAAAAGCTTGGTACCAATCAGATGCACTCCTCCTTTACCACTCTTTATTCAAATAGAGGCGTGGTGGATAATGCAGGCCCTTATCAGATAGAGAAGGTTCTTCCTGGTAACTTTGGAGGACAGTGTGAAAGCAGCTATTTCTTTGCCATGTCGGGACATAATATAGGCTTCCTGCTGCAGATGGAGAAACTTAATAACGATAAGCTTACCTGTCATAACTGCTCGGATGGTATTTTTATGGAGAATACCATACCTACTCATTCTGAAGAGCTTGTAAAAGAGTTTTCTTGCAAGCAGGATATTGATAAGAAGAAGTTCTCTGAATATGTAATAGGGGAGAAGACTGTAGAACTGCACTTCCCTGAACATGCGTTCAGTAAGCTCTTTGATTCAGAGAAGTTTAATGAAATCTGCCGAAAATCGCTTCACATGCTTGATAAGCTGCCTGATAACAGAGTCGATTATCTGAAGGTGATGGTAAAGCTTTCGGAATATATTTCTGAGCTTACCAAATATCAGGAGACCTTCTATTATGGCTCTGTATTGAACGGTAGTATCCAGAACCTCTTTATTCTGGTTTCAAGAGCTCTTTATCACTGTGCGGATGAGACAAAGTGTATCGAGGCGGCTAACAGGATTATGAATCTGGTAAAGGACTTCCTAAATGAAGCTCAGGTGCTTTTCTCCTATCTTCCTGATTATGCAATGTGGGATCATAGAAAGTATTTTGAGAATGGTCTGGTAGGAATGGATACTTCTTACGGTAAGGCTCCTCCATTTCCTGGTAAGTTTGAGATTATCAGAAATCAGTTTGATGATCCGCTGAAAACATTTGTGAAGAAATATGAGTGAGGCTATTAGAGGAGTAAAAACTAAAAAAGATGTTTAACTTTATGGTTGAGCATCTGAGTTTAGCGTCAACAGATGCTCTACTTCGTATCTCATCATCAGAGTCTAGCATCAAATGATCCTTAACTCGGTGGGTGAAATCAGCTTCTGTAAGAGCCTTTTTGCGAAAACACTGGCTTATAGGCAGTAATCTGTCGTTTGCTCTTGGCTCCGTTAAATACGCAGGCTATCTGGAGAAGTTCTCTATCTCCAAGATTCTCAAGGCCATAGCCCTTTTCTATGATCTGATTTTCAGCCTCATCAAGTTTATTTTGCTCTTCACTTTCTTCTGTTGTGTACTTCAGTTCAAGCAGTACTCTGCGTTTTGGGAAGTTTACAAGAATGTCACTTCTTCCCTTAGAGTTATGCTGTTCTACTCTTACATCATGATCTTTTCCTAAAAGGTATACTTGTAGCAGAGCTCTTAGAACAGACTCGTCATTTACAGGATATTTATCATAGGATAAAGCCGCTAATACGCTGTTGAATAGGGTGATGATATCTTCAGCAGTGCCATGTTCAAGAACATACTTTTTGCCGTTGGCGTATGGAGAAACATTCTTTTCAAAGACACTTAGACTTAAAAGTGAAAATAAAGCTGATCTTACCTCACGATTCGCTGCGCCTAAGATAACATCCTCATTGCGATCTATTTCTGATTTTAAAGTCAGGTAGCCAGTCTGACACATCAGTACACTCTCATTGATGTCAATAAGGGAAGTTGGGTTCATAAAATCATTATAGGGAATTGAAATTTCTGAAGTTAGAAGCTTCTCTATATTAAGGTCATGAGATTCCATGTAGTTCATAAGAATAGATGGTAGACCACCGACGTCGTACCAGTAATCGCCAAACCTGACCGTTCTTTTCTCATATATATCCTGTAAAAAGCCATTAACAGAATATGTGGAGAATACTTTATTATTATTGAATTCATCAAAGCAGTAGCTGTCATAATGATCAGCCATTCTATCGATAATATTTTCTATTTCAGAATCTGTAACGCTTTCTGGTGCTTTGTTTTTCTCAAAAGCTACACCAAGTTTGAGATAATCTAAATAGAAGTGTTTTATCTCATCGCGAGTGAAACCTATCAGCTTAGAATAGGCACTATTGTAGCTTAAATCCTTAATATCAGAACCAACAGAGAAGATTGATACATCCTTGAGTCGGGTTACTCCTGTTACAGCAAGGAATCTAATCGCCTTTTTACCCTTTATCGCTCCATAAAAATCTCTGATACAGATCCTGAACTTCTCGTACAATTCTGGATTATTAATATTGGCTGTCAGCTGACGATCATATTCGTCAATAAGAAGAACGATCTGCATCTGATCCGGCATGACCGTAAAAATATTTCTAATCAGATTACCCGGCTCGTTGTCGTCAGTATAGTCTGTAATTTTGTTGAGTCTTGCGAAATCACGAAGTGGCTGACATAAACTTTTTTTAAATGCATCTAAATCTGTAGCAGAGTACTCAAGAAAACTTAAATGAAGTACAGGGGATTTATCCTGATCCCATTTATCGTAAATCCAGGTGTCTTTAAAAAAAGGTTCAACTCCTTTTTCAAAGAGAGTCCCTATGGTGTTAAGTGTAAGAGATTTACCAAAACGGCGAGGGCGTGAAAAGAATACTCTCTCATAATTATTTATCAGATTATATATATATTCTGTTTTATCTACGTAGATATATCTATCTCCAAAATTTTCTATATTCTCTGATACTGATATTCTTTTCATTGTCAAACCTCTGATCTGTATAAATCCATTATACAGGATTTGTTTTCTTGTTTATTTTTAAATCAATGAATTTACAGTGTAACGCTGTACTTCTTCAGTAGAATTCTTCGGCAGAACAAGTTTCAACTATATGATATTCCTTGATAAAAATATTATCAGACAGGATCTATAATAAGCTGTTTTATAACGTGTTAAATGTTGATGTTGCTATGAAATATACATTTGTTACTGCTAGCTAATAATGACCACAAATTGATATAAAATTCTGTCCCTTTCCATACCCTCTGCCATAATACTTTGTCCACCATCTAATAGCGATCTTAAATATTATCTAAAGAGGCTTTTGTAAGCTGATTTCTGGAATAAAAACAAAAGCTAATCTAAATTTAGGAAAGGAAGTTCTGAATTGAATTTCTGAGGGGGGGAGTCGTGCCAAAGTTTTGCCCACTTACACGACTCCCGTGTCAACCAATACC
>ONFP01000002.1 GCA_900317105.1 uncultured Succinatimonas sp.
AGTGTATCTTTGCCATACTTCCTCACGAGTGTCTTTGATATCTGATGGTTTACATCTGACATCCAGCGGTTTTCTCGTCCGGATATAGCTTTTAGTCTTCGTCTTGCTGATTTTGTTCCTTTAGCCTGAAGCTCTCGTCTCAGCTCAAGGAATTTGTTTCGCTTTGTTGCAATCTTCTTTCCGCTTATAAATTCGGTCTTTCCTTCTTCATCATAGCTTACAGACAGAAAGCGTAAGCCTCTGTCTATTCCCACTATATGTTTTACATTCTCTTTTTTGAAATCTTCTTTTTCTCTGGTTACAGGAATATGCAGATACCATAGGCCTTTTCAAAATATTCTTTGAAATGTTCTCTCTCATAAGTACATTTGATTCTTTCACCAAGAGTGTTGATTGATAACAGACTTCCATTTTCAACAAAACTGTAATCTCTGTTGCGAACCAAATCTGTCTGAGGTCTGCTGAAAGACACCGGCTTAAAAAGCCATTCCAGTGTTTTTGGTATGCTCTGCCATTCGCCTTTCTCGTCTTTATAGCGGTATGGATGCTCTAAAAGCTGTTCTTTTACAGTGTTATATCTTGCAATAACTGTTTTGTACATGCCTGTCGATACTGCTCCGTCATCTGACGTAACAGTGTTTCCTGTTCTGAAGGTACATTAATTCTTATTTTTAATGTTTTTGTAAATATCAAAATAGTTTTCTCCAAGCCATATAATCCCTATATTCTAACAGTTATTGTAAAGAAATTCTTTAAGATATATTGCCTAAGTCGGCAGAGCTCCGCCTCAGACTATAAGTCTGAGGTTTCCGCTCTGCTATTTTTTTGATGAAAAAATATTATTTAATGGGCAGGAACTTACTCCATGCAGGAAGAAGAATGGTTCCTGCATGAAGGACAATTAAATCAGTTGGATTGTTAAATAGTGAGTTTACGCTTCAGATACTGAATACTGTCAGTGATAGTATTTGTATCTGTTGCAGATGAGGCAGAGGTCACACACTTTAATCCTGCATAGTCACCGTCTATCATTTCTCCATAGCAGGTAAGAGGAAGAACCTGCCCTAGGATCTTTAGTCCCATTGACTTTAATTCTCTGCAGGTTGCAACTGTGAATTCAGCTCCCTTGGTGTATAACGCTTTGATATCTGGTCGCTTTTCAAGAACCTTGGAAACGATCTGTCCATAGGCGGTGGCTATTATGTCAATAGCTTCTGCCTGTGTTCTGTTGGTTTTTAGCAGCATTTCCTGATACTCTGGAACTAGCTGATTATTGATTTCCATATTGTCCGATACCGCAAAAGCGATGGTAAACGTGTTGAATTTTGTAACAATTTCATCTACCACGCGATTTATTTCTGCATTTCTTCTCTGTAAATCTTCTAAAAGCTCAAGATTTCTTACCATTACAATCAGAACCTTTTCTTCAAGACGTAACTGTTCAACCTGAGCTGATATAAGCGGATTAACACCGCCAACAATTCCAAAAATCTTGGTTTCAGAGGCTTCCTTTGCAACATTCTTTGGTCTCATTACCTTTCTTGCCAGAGTTGCAGTAAATGGACCTGGATCAACTGCGATGAACTTAATTCCTGAAAGCAGGACTGCATCTGCAATCATATTGATATCTTCCTGAGAGGTACAGTCAAGAACGATTGCTCTTACTCCTTTTTTTGCCATTTTTTTTATTGTATTTGCAAGGTTTTCTGTACCCTTTAGATATTCCTTTAAGTGAAGAGCTTCTGCCTTATACTGAAATTTTTCTGTAAAAAGATCTGCTACTCTTCCTGTTTCTGCAGGGAAAAGATCTTCAAGGCCTGCAAGTGATTTCTGCAGAGGTTTACCGTCGACAAGAATATAACCACCGACATTGGTTCTCTTCAGCGCAGGGAATCCTGGAACCACAATTGCAACTCTATCGGTATCTCCCAAAGCATCTAAAAGAGCAACGGTTTCGGCACAGGTATTGCCTCTCATGGCAGGATCAATTCTCTTTGCGTAGATTTTAACTTCATCTGATTTTAAAAGTCTTGCTGCAGAGAACACCATCTGATAGCTCTGCTGATCAGTAAGATTTCTTGAATTTGTTGAGTAAACCAGACAGTCGTAGTCTGCTGTGAGAGGATCTTTCAATCCTCGTGCATTCATAAGGGAGCAAACTGAAGTTCCGTTTTTCTCAAGCATTGCTCCTACAGCGCTTCCGCCGGTAATTTCATCAGCAATAACTACACATTGAGGCATTTTTATCTCCTTTAGCCGTGTTCACTGCAGGTATTAGATTTTTATGTTACACAGTGACATCTGGCGAATAATCTTTATATTGGGCTGTATAGGTAATTTTTTTAGTATTAACCTAGGGTTGCGATTTTTGCTCTCAGGGTCAACACACTTGATGGAACCACTGACATTTCATCGATTCCTAGCTGAATCAGTTTTCCAAGGAAATTCTCATCAGATGCAAGTTCACCGCAGATACCTACCCAAATACCAGCAGCATGACCATTCTGAATTGTCATTTCGATAAGTCTGACAACTGAATGATGATATGGGTTTAGGTATTTAATCAGATCTGCATTCTGTCTGTCTGCTGCTAGAGTAAACTGTGTCAGATCGTTGGTGCCTATACTGAAGAAATCAACATAAGGAGCCAGTTCATCAGAGATTAGGGCCGCGGCAGGTGTTTCGATCATAATTCCGAATTCAACATCGTCCCTATATTCAAGTCCCTGATCTGTAAGTTCCTTTTTAACAACATCGATAATCTTTTTGGTTTCTGTAACCTCTTCTACTGAGGTTATCATTGGAACCATGATTGAAAGATTGCCGAAGACTGATGCTCTGTAAAGAGCTCGAAGCTGAGTTTTAAAGAGAGCCTTGTTGCTAAGACACAGTCTTATGGCTCTAAGCCCCATGGCTGGATTATCCTCGGGCTTTAGCATAAAGTATTCTGCGGTTTTATCTGCACCTATATCAAGGGTTCGGATGATTACCTTTTTATCTCCCATGCCCCTGAGCACTTCTTTATAGATTTCAAACTGTTCATCCTCAGTAGGGTAGTCATTTGACTGCAGATAGATATATTCACTTCTGAACAGACCTATGCCTTCGGCATCAGAGGCTTTTACCAGATCAATATCCGATAGAGAACCTGAGTTTGCGTAAAGTCTGATTTTCCTACCTGAACGGGTTTTGGTAGGAACTCCTCGGTACTCCTCAAGATGAGAATGCTGAGCATCGTCAGTCTTTTTGATTTCAGTGAATTTCAGGATGGTTTCTTCATCTGGATCGATATAGACAGTTCCGGAATTTGCATCAATAATTGCAAATTTTCCTTCATAGCGTTTTGTCAGTCTGCTGCCGATACAGACAACAGTAGGAATGCCCATGGTTCTGGCAAAGATTGCTGTGTGGGACCTGTCTGACCCCTTGGTGGTAATGATTCCTGTAACTGTATGCTGATCAAGCTGAACTGTTTCTGAAGGGGCCAGATCGTCGGTTGCCAGAATAACCGGACCATCACTTTCAATGGATATTCCCTTGCGTGAAATTTTTCCTGCATGCATCATCAGGATTTCATTGACGCGTCGAGATATATCAATGACATCAGAGGCTCTTCCTCTCATGTAGTCATTGTCCATTTCCAAAAACTGTTTCTCAAAACGTAAAGCAACTTTATGGACTGCGTATTCTGCGTTTGCTTTTTCTTTTCTGATAACGTCGTTAATGGATGATACATAGTCAGGATCATCAAGCATCATCTGATGAATCTGAAACAGTACCGCATTCTGTTCTCCAAGTTTTTCAAGAGAGGCATCATAAAGAGCTGCAAGCTGTGTTATGGCATGCTGTCTTGCCTTTTCAAAACGTTGACACTCGGCAGTGACGTTTCTGACAGTAACTTTATCGAATTCAGATGCTACTCTTTTGAGAAAACAGATTTTTCCAAAAGCAATTCCTTTGTTTGCTGTTGTACCTTTTAATGTAAGGTTGTGATGCTTTGCGTTCAAAATATCACCATTTTCCTGCTGACAGTTATATGTATATTCTTAAATTATACATTGGATTGCAGTTTTGCAATCAGATACAGCGCTATAAATAGGAAAAAATGTATACAAAACAAAGTGGATATATAGATTGCGTTTTTTTGGGGGGAAAAATAATATGAGTGTTGTTTAATATATTCTGCAAATTAAAATCAGTATCTTTGTCAAAAAATACAAATAAAGTCTGTGACCTTTTTTTTAATTAGTCAGAAAAGCGGTTTACGTTTTTTCTGTAATGTTAATAATAAAATAAAAACTTTAACGAATTTATTACATTAAGGTGCTTTATGAAAATCTCTAGTTCTGAAGATTCTTTTCTACTTTCTGACGGAAATAAAATCCCATGTATCGGCTTTGGAACCTTTGGCCTTGATAACAATAAAAAAGGCCAGGATATTATTAAGACTGCCATAAGTCTCGGGTACAGGCATTTTGATACGGCATCCCTTTACGGCTCGGAAGAAATTCTGGGAAAGGCAATTAAGGCTTCAGGCGTTTCCAGAGCTGAGCTTTTTCTGACCAGTAAGGTATGGAAAGATGATATGGCTCCTGGAGATATCAGAAAATCTTTTGACAGAAGTCTTCATGCACTTGGCACCGACTATCTTGATCTGCTTTTGATTCATTGGCCAAGAGCCAATGAAAATGATGAGGAGTGGGAGGAGCATCTATTAATGGCATGGAATACCTTTATTTTCTTAAAGCAGGAAGGTAAGGTAAAGTCCATTGGTGTATCAAATTTCCTTCCTCAGCACTTTGATGTTATTCATTCCTGTTCAGAAAAACCTGTAGTTAACCAGATAGAGTTCCACCCTGGATATATGCAGACAGGAACTGTTGATTACTGTCAGCGTCATTCAATAGTTGTTGAGGCCTGGTCTCCTTTGGGCCGTGGCGCTCTTTTAAATCATCCTGTAGTTGAGGAGATAGCTAAAAAGCATAAAGTAAGCACAGCGAAGGTTCTCTTGGGGTTCTGTCTTGCTCACAATGTACTTCCTCTGGTTAAATCCTCTTCGAAGGAGAGACTTAAGGACAATCTGTCTCTGTTTGATTTCAAGCTTTCAGAGGATGATTTATATGTTCTGCGCGGTATTGCTGAAAAGACCGGCTGGTCCGGACAGCATCCGGATCTGTCTATTCCAAAAGCAAAGGTTGGTGATTTTTAAATTGTGATTTTGAGCCCATATATACCTATTTGTGATAGAATGGTGCAAATTTTTTATATGGGAATTAATCATGACTGTTAAAACCAGATTTGCACCATCTCCAACCGGCTTTCTGCATGTAGGTGGCGCTAGAACTGCATTATTCTCTTGGCTATATGCTCAACACTGTAAGGGTGAGTTTGTTTTACGTATTGAGGATACCGATAGAGAACGCTCTACTCAGGAAGCAATCGATGCGATTATTGAGTCCATGAAATGGATCGATTTGAGGTGGGATGAAGGTCCTTACTATCAGACCAAGCGTTTCGACAGATATCGCGAAGTTATTGATCAGCTCTTAAAGGAAGGCAAGGCATATAAGTGCTACTGCTCAAAGGAACGCCTCGAGAAGATGCGTGAAGAGCAGATGAAGAATGGTCAGAAACCTCGTTATGACGGTCACTGCAGAAATGACCACTCAGAGCATGCTCCTGACGAGCCATATGTAATTCGTTTCCGTAACCCTGATGACGGTATTGTTGCTTTTGACGATATGGTTAAGGGCCACATCGAGGTTAAGAACAGTGAGCTTGATGATCTGATCATTCAGCGTTCAGATGGTACTCCTACCTACAATTTCTGCGTTGTTGTTGATGACTGGGATATGGGAATTACCCATGTAATCCGCGGTGATGATCATGTTAACAACACTCCTCGTCAGATTAATCTGTACAAGGCATTAGGCGCTCCTGTGCCTGTATTCTGCCACCTTGCAATGATTCTTGGTGATGACGGTGCTAAGCTGTCTAAGCGTCACGGTGCGGTTTCTGTAATGCAGTATCGTGAGGACGGTTATCTGCCAGAGGCTCTGGTAAATTACCTTGTCCGTCTTGGCTGGTCTCACGGTGATCAGGAAATCTTTACACGTCAGGAAATGATTGATCTGTTTACTCTTGATGCTATTACCAAGTCAGCATCAGGCTTTAACACCAAGAAACTTGAGTGGCTGAATGCTCATTACATGAAGACTCTTCCTGCAGAGCAGGTTGCAAAGGAACTTGTATGGCATCTGAACAGAATCGGCATTACCGATCTTTCATGCGGTCCTAAGCCAGAGGACGTTGTCCGCAATTACTGCGAGAGAACTCATACTCTGAAGGAAATGGCTCAGAAAGCAGCATGCTATTATCAGGATATTACAGAGTATGATCCTGCAGGTGTTAAGAAATGGATTAAGGAAGGCTCTGTTGATGTGCTTAAGGATTCTCTTGAGGCTCTTAAGTCACTGTCAGACTGGAATGCTCAATCCATTGACAAGGTTTTAGAGGAAGTCGCTGCTAAGCGTGAAATCGGCATGGGTAAGGTTGGACAGCCTCTGCGTATTGCTGTAACCGGCTCTGCAATGTCTCCTGGCATTGGCGATACAATGATGCTGGTCGGTAGAGATCGTACTTTATCTAGAATTCAAAAAGCTATCGAGCACTTTGGTGCTTAATTCTGATCAAGGCAGGTCTAACCTGCCTTTTTAATCCGGATAACTTATGAAATACATGTTTGTACTGGCAGCTTTATTTCTGTCTGCCTGCTCTAATTACGAGTTTAAGAGTAATTTAAATCCATCCAACTTCAAGGAGTATTTCAAGCCATCAGGTGTTACTGAATACTCTGAAGAGGAGCTGGCCGGTGTTCCTAACCGCAGCCTTGGTGTAGTTAGTGGTCTATCCTGTCAGATCAAGGATAGCGATGATGTTGCTACAGAGGTTAAGGCTAGAACAGATGCTCGTCTGAAAGCTGTTGACCTTGGTGCTAATGCTATCAAGTTTGGCAAGTGTGTAACATTAACAAACACTCCTGCATGCAAGGTTTCAGTAACCTGCTATGCTGATGCTCTGGTTGTTAATGACAGAAAATAATGAATTATCCATTTCTCCAATAGGCTTCATAAGAAGTCCCTATAAGGAGAAATTTGCTGTTCCAAGGCAGCCTGGCCTAGCGCCTGATGCTGTCTCTGTGATTGAGTTTTACCCTCCATACAATGATGAACTGGCTTTTGAAGGTATAGACGGGTTTTCTCATATTCACGTGATCTTTCTTTTTGACAAGATCGACTATAAGAAATTCAAACCAAAAGTTCGTCCTCCTCGACTTGGAGGAAATGTCTCAGTTGGAGTTTTCTCCACCAGATCTCCTTTTCGTCCAAACCGCTTAGGACTCTCTATTTTAAAAATTCATAGAGTCATAAGGGAAAAGGGCAAGGTTAGTCTTGAGGTCTTAGGTGCAGATCTAGTTGATAATACTCCAATAATTGATATAAAACCTTATATTCCATTTGTAGACAGTGTGCCTGAAGCTGTAGGCGGATTCGCCAGCGCACCTCCTCCTATGTTTGAGGTCATATTTGAGAATGATACTGAATCTGTATTAAGAAAACTTGGAGAACAGAAATTCAGAGCAATCTGTCAGACGTTATCCCAGGATCCTCGTCCCGCATACAAGGATGCAACGGATGATAAGGTTTATGTCGTAAAAATCTACAGCTTTTCAATAAGTTTCATTGTTAAAGACAGCAGAATCCACGTTTTCAGTGTGAATGACAATGGAGAAACTTCATGCTAGGAAGATACTCTCATGTACTGTTTGATTTAGACGGTACTATTTTCAATACCGAATATGCTTACACCAGTGCACTATATGACGTACTTAAGGCAGAACGTCCTGATACAGAGGAAACCTATGAATCCTTAACCAGATTTATGGGCTCAACCGCAGAGAATACCCGTATTGAACTGAATCTGCCGTTTGAGGATACCAAACGTTTATCTGATGCGTGGATTGAGCGCGTAAAACTTTATGAGGATTCAATCAAGCCCTTTGATGGGATTATGGCTGTAATCAGGTATCTGCATGATCATGGAATAAAGCTTGGTATTGTTACTTCCAGAGCTAAAACGTATGAGAATGTCCTCGGTGAGATAGCTTCTCCTCTGCCATCAGTGCTTAAACCATACTTTACTTATTCAATCAGTGCCTCTGATGTTGAGAATCCTAAACCAGCTCCTGATTCAATCTTAAAATATATGGAGATAACCGGAGCAAAAAGAGAGGAAATCCTTTTTATTGGAGATACGCTTTCTGACATTGAGTGTGCTCATTCTGCCGGAGTTGATTTTGGCCTTGCAGTCTGGGGGGCTAGAATAAAGCGTTCAATTATGTGTGCCCATTATTTTATGAACCCATGGGATATTATCAAGGTTATCTTTACACATGATGATATGAACTATCAGTGGTACAGATGGGCTAAGGAAATTCAGGCTATAGGCCAGATTGGTCTGACCTACTGTACTAACGTTTTTGATATCGAGCGCTTTGAAAGATTACGTGAGATTTCCTGTGAAATAATCTCAACCATGACCGAGACTCCTTTTGAAAAGGTCAAAGATGTAATCTGTATGGATAAAGGCTACATTACTCCTAAAATCGACACCAGAGCAGCTGTTTTCAATGAGAAAGGTCAGATTCTTCTGGTTAAGGAATCAAAAAACGGTTTATGGTCTCTTCCTGGTGGCTGGTGTGATGAAGCAGAATCAATTATTTCCAATACCGTTAAGGAAGTGCGTGAAGAGGCTGGAATGCTGGTCAAACCGTTAAAATTTGTGGGAATGATTGATAAGAGTAAATGGAACAAGTCATCACAGCCATTTCATATACTTGCCTCTTTTACTGTCTGCCTTGAAGGGGAAGGGGAATTTACTCCAAATTCAGAAACTCTTGAGAGAAGGTTCTTCTCTGTAGAAGAGGTTTCTGATGAAATGCTTAGACTTGGAACAACCACCACAGAACAGATAAGAATGTGTTCCGAAGCCTTTAATTCTAAAAACTGGGTTCCGGTAATAGATTAGGATATAAAAGGATAGAATTATGCAGTTTTTTATTGATCTTCATACGCATACCATTGCAAGTGATCATGCCTATTCAACCATTGTGGAATGTGTTAACTATGCTAAGAACAATGGTATTGTAATGTTTGCCACAACCGATCATGGTCCTGCGCTTGAGGATGGCCCCCATCCATGGCATTTTAACAATCTTAAGGTGGTTCCTAGGATTTGCGATGGAGTTGCAGTGTTGCGCGGTATTGAAGCCAACATTGACCGCAACGGAGATATTGATGTAACTCAGGGGCAGCTGGATAAGGTTCTGGATATTGTTCTTGCAGGTTTTCATCCTTCAAATCCTCCGTCAGATGCAGCCGCACATACCAGAATGTACCTTAAGGTAATTGAGTCTGGGAACGTTGATGTTATCTCTCATCCTGGCTGTGCAGCCTATCCTTGTGATTATGAACAGGTTCTTCTGGCTGCTAAAGAGCATAATGTTGCAATTGAAATCAATTCCTCCTCAGATGTTAATACCCGTTTTGGCTCCCATGACAACTGCGTTGAGATTGCAAGACTGGCAAAGAAAATCGGTAATACTATCGCCATTGGTTCTGATGCGCATATATGCTATTACATGTGTAATTTTGAGCCTTCAATTGAAATTATCAAAAATGCAGGTATTACTGAAGAGCAGATTCTCAATACCTCTCCAAATAAGGTTTTGGACTTCCTGGAATCAAGAGGTCACAAACCAATTCCTCAGATAAGAGAATTCTTCAAAAACAGATAGTTCCATCTATCTGACTTTGCAAATCTTAACATCCTGTCCCAAAATCTTACCTTTGAGACAGGAGATCCTTTCGTTAAAGTTGAGTTTCCTGTTAAAAGTTTTCATAAAACTTATTTTTTAACCTCGTCTTTTCTTTTGCTGTTTTATTGATCATTTTCTTAAAAATCTAGGGTTTATTTAATAGATTTGCGATAAAGATCGCCCTGCATTTATGCAAAGTCTTGATTTAAAAATTATATTAGAAGTGGTGAGTTGTATTTTTTGATAACGCTTATTAAGCGCCTAACAGCAAAGAACTTCACTTATATTTTGGCTTTATGGTGGGATTTAAAATGTCAAAATTGAAGTATATAAAAATAATCTCGTCAGAAGTATTTTTGTTCTGTGGACTCTATCTTACAGGCTGTTCCTCAAGTACGCCTACAAGTGATATTGGAATATATCTGAATGAGGATGTGCAGGATTTTTATGGTTACTGTCCGACACTTGAAGTTGATATAGCTGGACTGACAAAGGCAGAAGAGAAAAGACTTGCAGGCTATGATGTTGACAAGTATTTCTCCCCTCCAGAGCAGTTCCGTAAGAGCCTCGGTGCGGTTACAGTTAAATTTTCTGACAAGGATATGGTAGGAAAGGTTTTACCTAGCGGTGATGATATATGGGACAAATGGAATGACAAGGGAGTAACCCACATTGCCATCATAGCCAATCTGCCACTTGTAAATACGATAAAAGATGTACAGGCAGATCCAAGAAAACTGATTATTGATCTTAATGAAAAATTCATAAGCCCTGGTTCTCATTACATTGTGATTGGAGGCAGTGGCGTTGTTGAAGTTAGAAACGAACCGAAGGATCAGAAGACAGTCAAGATCAGCGGTGTAGAAAAGCCTAAGAAACAGGAAAAGACGGATAAGTAATTATGAGATTTGAAGAACAGGTTCACTGGAGTGAGGGGCTATTTATTCAGCCTCAGCACCTGCAGCAGATGCAGGCAAGTTTAATTTCTCTTGCAAGAGTACAGAGAAAAATTAGCGTTCCTTTTGATTATGGCTTTTACGATCTTGAACTGGATCCGGAAGCTCTCATAACCAGACGTGTTGTAATAAAAAGATTTTCTGCCGTAATGCCAGATGGAACTGAAATCAGTATGCCTGGTAACTGTAATGTTGAGACTTTAGAGCTGACCATGGAAAATTCAGGTCAGACCGAAGTTAATGTTTATCTGACTGTTCCTATTCGCTCTACCATTGGTGCGAATCTGGTGAGCGAAAATAAATCCAATGGGCGTTATATCTTAAAAGAGAATCTTGTTGTCGATGAGAACACCGGCGAGAATGAAATTCCTTTAATTTCAAGAAATATCAACGCATTTTTGCTTACTGATGTAAAAAATGCAACAGACTGCTCTTATATTCAGCTTTGCAAATTACGCTGGGTATCAATTAACGCTGGACAGCCTTCACTTCAGATTGTAAATGACTACATGCCTCCTTTTGTGTCTCTAAGTCAGGACTGCCCTTTACTTAAAATAGCAAGTGAACTTATATTCCAGCTCAAGGCAGTAAAAAATAGTATTCTTGATCAGTTTGATACAGATATATTTGATCCAAATAATCTTTCAGGAGCAAAGCTTCTGCAGTTAGCTACATTAAGAATAGTAACTCTGTATTCAAACCGTTTTGATTCTGAGCTTGTTCCTGGTCGTATAACAACTTATACCCTGTATCTAGAGCTGGTTTCTCTGCTCTCAGAACTTGAATCTCTGACACCTAGCTCAATGTATAAGCCAATTCCTATATATGATCATGATAATTTAAAACCAGTTATTGAGTCTCTTCTAAAGCGAATCCGAGATATTCTGCTGCGAGGCGGTGTCAGCTCTGCCTTGGCATTTGAATTCTTTGAAAAGAATTCTGTGCTGCAGCTGGATGATCTGGACGAGAGAATATTTGAGGCCAAGGAGCTTTTCCTTGCAGTTCAGTTTACCGGCAATCTGCGTGATCGTGTAAATGATATTGAAATAGGAGATAACTTCCGTCTAATTGATAAGAAGTCGTTATCCGATCGTATCCGTGGAGTCAAGTTGCTTGAAATTCGTAATCCGCCACAGTATCTGCCTAATATAGCGCATACTCTCTGGTTTAAGCTTGACTGTGATAGCTCTGAGAGAATTTGGAAATATATTAAAGAGGAGAAGAATATGGCAATAGATTGTGCAGGTGCTCTGTTCCCTAATTTAACAGCAACACTGTACGTGGGTGTTGATACACATTAATGTTTTAATGTAATTATTTTTATTGAGGATAAAGGATTATGGATCAGAAAATTGAATATATTCTTAATCCTATTTTTAAAAAGATCTGCGAATACTATTCTTTTAAAAAAAGCGGATATGAGGTTCCTAAGGAATTCATTCTTTCAGAGTTAAAGAATGAACTGACTAACATTAGTCACAAATGTGCTTCATATCCTATTCTTCAGCAGCAGTATTCTCAGATTGAGAAGCCTCTAATATTCTTTATTGACTACTCCATAAAAGAAGGCGGCTTTAGCTATTCAGATAATTATCAGGAAATAGCTAGAACTTTCAATGAATTCTCCGGAGATGAAAAATTCTTCGATCTGCTTTCTGATTGTTTAAGACGAAGTGATGACGAAGCAGTTGCAAAACTTTTCTACATTATGATGGGACTTGGTTTTGACGGTTCTTACAAGAGAAACCGAGCTGATGTTCTTGATATTATGAAGAAATGTGCTGAGCAGGTTAATCTTGGTCCTGACTTTCATAAGGAAAAGATTTCTCCAGACATAATTATTGAAGAGGATTTTGAAGCGGTTAATCCTGATAAAAAAGATCTGTTCAGACAGTCAAAGTTTTGGATACTGCTATTTGGTGGCTTAGCCTTTCTTTCATTTGTAATTAACTGGATTAGCTTTGCTTCCTCAATCTCCTCATATGTAGATGCTGTTGACAGAACTACATCTGCGGCCATGAGTAAATCCAGTATTAAAAACACTGGCCTGTATGAGGAACTTAATGACAGTAATTCTCATGAAGATGGTCAGGACGGACAGTAGAGAAAACATCATAGCTAACATAATAAGAGAGTAATCAGGTATGAACGAAAAAGAAGTTACCTCTCAGGGGGCGGATGTCGGTTTTATAATGGCTCATCCAATATGGACAGTAGTGATCATTCTGGGAATTATTATTTTTATATTCCTAATGATCAGATTTGTTTTCTTCCTTAACAGAAAACGTCAGAAAACTGTTGAAGTTGCTTCTCTGAAAAAAGACCTGATGATCTGGTCAAGACTGTCTTCTTTTGTTCGTGGCGGAAAAGAGACCGATAAGGCAAAGCTTGAGCTGAATAACAAGCTGGTTACAATTGACAGTCTGTTTAAGGACTGTTCTACCATTCTCAAGGTCAATCGCAAGCTGTACCGTCATAATCTGACATGGCATCTTATTGTAGGTGAACCAAACTGTGGTAAATCTGTTCTTCTTGAGAAATCCGGTCTGGATTACAATCCTTCCTTTAATGAAGGAAAGGATAAGCCTCCAGTAAAGTTCTATATCAATTCAAAAGAAGTTGTTGTCGATGTTTCTGGAAAGGTCTTTTTTGATAACTGGGCAGGGGGTTCAAGTGCAGAATGGAACTACATCTGTAGCAAGATAAGAAAGGCCAACAGGAGAAAACCTCTTGAATCGATCGTTGTTACGATCTCTGCTGAATCCCTGATAGCAGACAATAAGGAACTAACCTTGAAGAAGGCTCATCTGATTGTGGATGAACTGCTGCATCTGGCTTTTGTTCTTCGAATGAATCTGCCATGTTACGTGGTTATTACAAAACTTGATACAGTCTTAGGCTTCCGTGAGTATTTCAGTGTGGCCAATGATTCTATCACTAATCAGATTGTGGGTTATCAGCCAAAGGTTGAAGACGGTTTCTTCCACTCTGACGATTTTAATATCAGCTTTGATAAGTTAGTTCAAAGACTTAAGGCTGGCGCGGTAAATCAGCTGATGCGCCCGGATGTGGTTGATCTGACCAACAAAAATGAAAGCAGAATGCCTCTTACAGGAAATATCTACTTATTTGCTGATGGCGTTAGTGAGCTTAAAGATAATCTGATCATATATCTTGAAACTATTTTTGGTTCCAATTCACTTAGAGGCAGGGCTATTCTTCCTTTTAAAGGTGTTTTCCTTACCTCTGCAGAGGATAAGGGTTACTGTCTGAGTAACCGTTTTGCTCAGCTGCAGAATTCAACCGTGGATGATGCTCCAATAGTTGATAATAATAAGCTCAGTTCTGCATTTTTTATTAAAAAACTGTTATCTCTAAAGGTATTTGGAGAAAAGAAAGATGCTATTTTCACCAAACGTGAACTCTTTATCAGAAATCTTCCTTTCTATTCCTGCTGTGGCGGACTTATTCTGATTTCACTTATTTACTGGTACGGCACTCTGTTTAAGGCTGGTGAATTTGAAAAGAAACTAGAAGATGGAACTTTTTATTATCAGGAACTTGCTAAGGATATTGAATCTGGCGCTGTAGATTCTGCTCAGCTGTTTTCGGTCAACGATGATGGAAAAGTCATTAGGAATTTTGATATTCCGATGCCAAACTCAAACTCCATCTCCAGATTGAATTTCTTTTCACAGGCTCAAAAACGACTTGTCAGACCTGTAGATGCACCATGGCAGTTTTTCCCTCAGTCAATGGTTCATTTTGACTGGAGTAATGACAGCATCTATGGTGACAATTACTTTATCTATGACTATATTCAGACTAAGATGGCATTTTTCCCGGTTGTCGATATAGTTGAGTATAATATGATTAAGTATGGCCATGAGCCATATGACGAGCAAAAAACTGACGCTCTGTTCAATCTTATGGATATCTCTTTCTTTAATTTATACCACAAGAATGTCTATAAGAATGATGCCTACTCTTCCTCTATTATGAAATCCTTTATTAAATGGATTCTTCCTTCCTTTACAGAAGTACAGTCATCACAGTTCGAGTATTTCATCCCTGAGTATGATTATTCAAATAATACGACCAATTCTGCGATTGTACTGGATGAGAATTATTCAATTGCATGTAAGGCTGGTATTGAAGGTTTGGTTTCCAACTGGAGAAATTTAGGAAATTATTCAAGTCATAATTTTATCCAGCTGAACTCTTACATTAATGCGGCAAATGACATGCTCAATTCTTATGAAGAGCTTGAAGAAATTGCAAATCAGGATTACAAGGAAATGGAGTATGAGCATGTAAAGAGCATGGTTTATCGTGCACGTGCCGCAGCCTCCATGTATTTGACAAAGAGCCCTGTTATTGATGAACTAATGAAGTATGCGACTGTTGATACCTCTTCATCTATCAAGAGTACTCTGATTGAACAGACAGAAAAAGTTATTGGTGAAAAAGGTAAAACTGATGCTAAGATCGAAGTAAATCCGTTTTCATCCAGACTTTCATCTGCATACAGTTCATATAAGGCCTTGCTTGATAGAGATTTTGGTCAGCTTAAGAATTTTGAGAATAAACTGCATATTCTAGATGATAATGCCGGAGGACAGACTGTCCATTTTGGAGGTGTCGATTTTTCAAGCTTTGATACTGTAAAACATCAGGCCTTAACTTTAATCGATTATAAGAATGAGGAAATGAAAAAATCTCTTATCAAGATTAATCAGTCCCAGCTGTTTACACGTGATAAGAAGACAAAAACACAGAAAAAGAATGACACAGATAAATCTTCTGAAAATGACATTAATCAATACAACTATAATCTTTTAAGACAGATTATTCAGTTATCAAAATTATCTGTAGTATCTGGAAAAATGGAGCAGTGGACCTTAGATGAGCTTGATAAAAATACCACCATTCTTGATAGTGAATATGAGCGTAATATAGAGAATTTAACGTCTATTTTGAACGATCATCAGGGAAATGAGCTGGTAAATCACTGGATAACTAATGCCAAACGTCTTCTTGCTGCTGATTATTCGCTGCAATATGTGGATATCATAAAGCAGCTTCAGAATCTGTATCCATATGATGAATCAGAATATAAGATTCTTTCTAATCTGTCAGTAATAATTGCCAAGGATGAGTTAAACCGCAGTGAGGAACTGAATATTAAGTACCAGTCTGCAAGAGAGGTCCTTGGAGACTTTAAGATTAGAGATGAATATAATCCACAGGTATTCTTCCGTTACTTTGAGCCACTTGTTTTCATCAAGAAAGCTATGGAATCAAAGTCTAAGGAATTCGTATTTGCAAAACGTGTTCTTGCCTCTTCTTCAAGACTTAAGAAGATTCTGAATGCTTTTGCAACTTATTCTTCAAGCTATATGAAATACTGGTATCACCTGCCTGATACTGTTCATATGACAGCCAACAGCTATGCTGAATTCTATGATATAAGTTCAGATCTTAAAGCTTATATGGTGAATAATGAGCTTCAGCGTCTTTATACAGACAGCTATGAGATTATCACCAAGATAGATCCGATAATGCTGAATAAATCAGATGTTGAGCTCAGAAATAACTTTTTGACACAGCTTGACTCTCGTCGTAAATTTATCGATCTTGATTTTATTGATATCTGTAATGAAACTCTTACGGAGTGGAGCCTCCTGTCTGGCGATGCTACATATGCCAATAACCTGGTTATGCAGATGTCTCAGAAGGAGGTCAATGAAAAACTTCTGAATCTGAGCAAACCTCCAAAGGGCAATGCTTATATCCCTTGGTGGTCAGATTTTACAAAACTTGGTGTTAAGCTCTTAAAGCGAGATGCATCACACGAGGCCAGTCTCTCTCTGATGCAGTTCCAGTCTGAGTTAAAGGTATTCCCTATTGTAAAGGATGCAGATCCTCAGGAAAGAATACTGAGCAAGAACGATATCAAGAGTCTTCTGGTTATCTTTAAATCCTTTGGACTGTCAGATACTTCATCAGAAAAGGCCTCAGATCCTCTTGCAGCTTTTGCAAAACAGAATGATGTCTTAAAGAAGAATGATGATCTAAAGAGTCCTCTGATTTTCAGTCCTGAAACAAACAGACAGGCTGATTTCAAATCCTGGGCTTCAAGTATTTCCAATATCCTGGGTATCCTTTCTGGCAGTGGAAAGAATATGCAGTTTAAGATTGGTCTAGTTGACGCATCAGATCAGAGCCGTCTTCTGACAGCTCAGAACATCAACAGTGAGCTTGCAATTGCAAGATATCGTTATTTCGATATAACAGTAGGGGAGGGTAAGACTACACAGAAACTTCCTGCATTTGTAAACGGAAATAAGAATATTGCAATTTCTTCTGCTCCTATTGATAACAGTGAGATTGTTTTCAGATTCTATCGCTTCTCAGATTCTGCCGATCCTGACTGTCAGGTGGTAATTGATGGCGGATATCCTGCTTTGCAGCTGTATCTTGATGAAAGGGGAGAGTATAACGAGGATACAAAATCAACCTTTGTTCCTATTGAGATTGTTCCTGATGAAGGTGAGCCTAGTGTATTCTTCGTATCACTGGGAATTGTCGGAAAGCTTCCAACTCCTGAGGAATGGCCTGGTTCCGATAACTGGCCTGCAGCGGATAGTTTTGCCAATTACTAAGGAATGTTGTGCATGAAGATTTCCTTTAGAAAAACTGTAATATGGCTAATTATGGTCTCCGGAGTTCTGCTTTTGTCATCGTGCGGTTTATTTGATGAGAAAAAAGTGGTCAATCCGGAGATTGTTGGAGATAACTCCAATGATGATCATTATGTTTCTGACTCCGTAAATCAGAAGACTATCTCTGCTGGAAAGCTTTTGGATGATATCAATTCTGGAATACAGAACAGACTTCCATCTGGATACAACCTTATAAGGTTTCCTCAGAAATTCTCAAGCGTATTCATTAAACAGACTGTCAGAGAACAGCAGTCTCAGGCCTATAGCTTAGCTGAGGCTGGAGCTGTAAACAAGGCAGGGCCTCTCAAGGAGACCTCCATTAAAAGAATGGTACAGAACTGTAATATAGAATCTCTTCCGGATTCTATGAATTCAGCCTTTGCAGTAGTAACCAAAAAAACTCCTCTGCTGCTTATGCCATCTAACGATGTCTGGCATAAGGATAAGAAAACTAAGGACAGAAATCTTCTTCATCTTGATTACCTGTCGATTGGTGATCCAGTTGCTGTTTTGTCTGTAAGTGCGGATAAGCGCTATTATCTGGTTCAGACCAGATACTTAAGGGGCTGGGTTCCAATTGTAAATCTTGCTTTTACCAGATATTTAAGCTGGCTAAAAGTAGTAAAGCCATCCGATTTTGCTGTGGTTAAGTCGCCTGTTTATACAATTACTCTAGGAACAAAGGATAAGAAAACCTATGATTATGACATGGGTGATGTAATCCTTCTTGATACCTCAAAATCAACCTTTGAAAAACCAGTTGGACTGCTTCCTGTAAATGCTGGAGGGGTATTATCCTATAAAAATGCAGACTTATCCCCTGAGAGAGTAAATGTTGGTTATCTGGATTTAACACGAAAGAATATTCTTGCTCAGGCTCGTATGTATAAGAATCTATCCAGATCTGAATACGCGTATCTTCCTGAGCTTTATTCAAATTCACGCATTATTGCAAGGTCCTATCGTTCTGTGGGTGTCTATATGCCTCTGGATTTTAATTCCATGAAGTCCGCATCTCCCAAAACAATTGATCTTGTAGGAATGCCTTATGAGCAGAGAATTAGTGCATTTTTGCATGCTAAACCAGGCGATCTGCTCTTCTTTGATAATGATGTTGCACTATTCTACGGAACTCTTCCTAGATACTCCAAAAATATCAGGGATGTTATAGCCTATTTGTATGTTGATACGGTTGTGAATGAGATTGACTATAAAAAGGTCGAGAAGAAATACAATAGAATTATGGTATCTGATTTGAGATATCAGAGACCTTCTGGGCATACAGCTCTCAATGAGGTGGAGTTTATAGGTCAGTTCTTTACTCAAGATGTAAAATCATCCCATTCTACAGGCGGTGTAGTCACTTCTACCTCAAAGAATCAGGAAGAATACGATCCTCTGTATATCGATGAACTTGAGGTAAATAAGTAAGATACTTTCCAAATATTGAGATTAAACTGCGTTTAAAGCAAATCTGGTAGCCGAAGCTACCAGATCCAATTTCAATAAATAGAATATACTCAATTCTACTTAAATCTGTTGATAACAGGTTTCACTGGTGTAGCTTGAGGTTTGTCATTCTTAGATGCATTTGGTGTTTCTTCAGCCTTTTCCTCTGTCAGACCAGCCTCTTTTTCCAGATTTGCATAAAGATTCAGTTCTGCATGAGGAGCTTTTCCTTCTTCAACACTCTTACTCCAGTTATTTCTTCCGGCAGCGACCTCATAACCGAGCTTAAAGTAGGTCTCATATCTTTCCTTTAGCTTTTTCTCTCCTCCAGGAGCCAGAGCAAGCATCAGCATCAGTGAGTTGATTCCGTTGCCAAGCAGTCCTGCAGGAGTTTTTACTACAGTTGTTCCCTTTGGAGCAAGATCACCAAAACTCCAGAAAGCCACAAGTGACAGTAATCCCTCAGGTGTGTCTGGGCCTTTGTTACCGATTTGTAAACAGTTATTAGCGTTGTCCTCATCTGGAGAAACTATATAGCTGTATACGCTATCCAGAGCAGAGCGTTTATTCTTAATCTGAGCTTTAAGATCAACCTTTGGTAAGGCAGCTTTGATTGTTTCTATTGTCTCTTTTCTGGATGCCTCGATTTTATCCTGAAGCTCTTTTCTTGCCTTGGTAATAGGACTGTTTTCTATGTCAATAACGAAATCCTGACCCTGATTTCTGATCATTTTTTCGCAGGCTGCATTTAGTAGATCAAATAAATCCTTTCCATGTTCTTTTCGAATTTCGCTCATTACAATTTCGATAGCTTCTTCACAGTCTTTTCGAATTTCAGGATCAATGTGTTTTATTCTTTCCTGGTGATCTGCAAAGGCCTTATCTCTGTAGTTTCGAAATTCTGCTAGTTTCTGATCGACATCATAAGGTGGTTTTTCTGGCTTCTTGGCCCAATCTGGAAGAGAGAATGGCTTTGGTTTACCAATATCCTCAATATCGCGAGGTTTTGCTGGCGCTTTTTTTAGCTCCTTGAGTAAATCCAGAACACAGATATATGACCACCAGACCGCAGCTCGATTATGAAGATTGTAGGCAAGAAAAGCACAGGCATCCTTGTACTCTTTCTTGTTTTCAAGTTCATGCAGAAAATCCTCACTGTTTGGATTATTTTCTGAAATTTCGAGAAGGTCGGTGGTTGCAGGATACATTTCCTGCTCAACAGCTTCGTTTACAGTCTGGTACTTTAGAAGTACCAGGTGTTTATTCATCCATTCAAGCTGATTTGATACATTAGCCATGTTATAAATTTACTCCGTATGTTTTTTAGTTCATCTTTAAAGCTTTGGTTGCGATTTCTGTTGCACCGGCGCTAGTCTGTAGAGCTTTTGCTTCTGACTCAAGAGCTTTTGCCCTGTTCTTATTTGCCTCAGCGTCAGTTTGAGAGGCTGCAACCTCACCGCCTTGAGCTTTGACATCATCCTTAGCAAGAGAGCCTTCGTTAGAATTACCCTCAGCTTTCTTTTCATCAAGAACAGCCTTATCATCAGTTGGTTTGGATTCTCTGTCTCCAGAAGGATCACTTTCTTTGATATTGGAAGCAAGAACTGATTCCAGTGCTTCTTCAGCAATTATCATTGCTACGCCGGTTGCTATATCGGTTGCCAGACTTTGACCAAGTGCTTTGAGCTGTTCTTTACTTTCTTCTGTCAGTGCCATAATTCTGCTCCTATTTATTCAGACGTTGTATAAATAAACAACTAAACTACAGGTCTTGCTTTGACTTCAGTAATTACACTATCTTTCTTTGTTGTTGATGATATTGTTATAGCTCCTCCTGAAACAGCAACCTTGGCAGGTTTTAATCCCCAGACATTAGCTCCAACAACAGCGTGAATAGCAACTGTATTTAGGGCGTACTTAAGGCTTGCAAAAACATATTTGATATCCTGAGCATTATTTTTTCCTACATGGCCTTTTTTCTCAAACCAGTTTCCATCTTCATCTGCCATTTTCCATATTTCATTAACAATTCCCATTGCTTTGGAAATTAGATCTAATGCATCGCAGATAAAATCGCAGGTGTCAACGACAAAACGGCAAACAGTTCTTGAATCTGCATCTTTTGCTTCTTTCAATTCGTTTTCTGCGGCTTTCTTCTCTGCAGGCGTTGAAGCATTTGTTACTTTATTCTCAGCTTCTGTAACTTTTGTATTTGTACCATCTGTAGCATTGTATCTTTTATCTTTATATCCAGCTACGCCTCCTTTCCTTTCTTGTTTCTCTTCGTCCCATTTACCATAAAAGTAGTTAGTAAACACGTTTCCGTTAACATAAACGCCCATTGCCTCATTAAGAACAGGGAATAACACTCCATCTAAGATTCCTTTTTCATACTTTGAGGCGTTAGGGCCAACGTTAACAGCGATGGTATTACCCAGTTCTGAGACTAAATCTTCATCGAATTTTATGACACTTAGCATTGCTTTAGGCAAGGTTGTTGTTGCTAGGCTAGTTTCGTTACCACTAAGTCCAGATACACCCTTACTTACTTTGAATCCTGCTCCAACTCCGTCTTTTACAGCTGCGGCAAATTTGCCGGTTATATTAACCATTGGTGCTTTTACGCTTGTACCTTCAAAAGCATCTAAGGATATAGTTGAGCCAAAACTTGCCAGAGAACCGTTTGCAAATGGCATAGAACAAGCTTTCATAGATGAAGGAGCTATGGAGAAGGTTGTTCCTGCGCATCCCATCTTGATACTTCCTGGAGAGGTCATGGTAATTGATCCCGAGCCAGTCAGGGAAGTGGACTTAGATGAAGATATATTTATATTCTTAGCATTGATGGTTACGGTTCCTTTTGCGTTAATTTCCAGATTTCCGTCATGATCAATTTTAAATACATCATCGAAGCCTTCTGAAGTATTTTCTGGATATCCTATTTCTCCTATGAATTCGCAGGTTATTGCTTCTAGACCTTTTAGCGCATTTTGATATGCAGCATTCTTTTCCTTCTGCTTTTTGTCAGCATCTTTTTTCTTATCGTTTAGTGAGTTTATTTCATCATCAATTTTCTTGATCTCCTTCTGCTTTTTTTTCAGATCGTCACCAGTAAGAGTTTTTTCAGCTATTTCTGCTATCTGTTTATCGTTATTTTTAATTTTTATATTGCTTTCTATTTCTTTTAGAGCGCTGTCTGCTTCTTTAAACTCTTTCTTTGTTTTTTCCAAAAGTGTTCTTATTTCAGAACAGCGAGCTTTTATTGATTCAGCTTTTAATGGTTTGCAGTCTTCAGTATTCAAACCTCCAAGATAGCTTGCATTGATAGCTTTTGTTCCAGAATAATCCTGATAATACTTATAGGTGTTATCCTCTTTAACTAAGGCTTCGACAAGAGATGATTCTGTTCCATCCTGAATCTTATTTTTAACGTATTGCTTTATATCGGTATTTTTTTCTAGAGCAAGTTTTGAAATGCCAAATTTGCTTTCGTCAACCTCATATCCTTTAATTCCGGTATTTTTACTGTTATCCGTAGCATCCCATACGTGAACACGTGCTCCGTGGCTATGGGTTGCAAGTCCTTTGATTGAAGCTAGATTATTGTTTCTTTCCACTTTATCAGCTTCGCTAACTGTATCTGAGGCTCTCTGGGAGAGGAAGCTGTGTAGATAGTAATTATTATTTCCTGAAATAATCAGAACCTTTTGTCCAATACGAGGAATATTAAATATTTCTTTATTATATATTGTAGAGGTTAATTGAACCTGAACCGGCTTGCTGTGTCCTGAAGGCAGAGCGTAGAATAGGCTTGGGCTCTTGGTATTATCTCCTGCACAGATACAGATAGAGCCGGCCAGTGGTTCCTTTAAATCAGGAGAGTCCTTTGGTGCTGGCCAGTTTCCAGAGTAGTTGCCTTCTCCATCAGTTACAACAGCTTCTAGTACCATTACGTTATGGTGTGAAGCGTGAACTGTAATTTCTTTATTTACTGATACATTTTGCTCTTCAACTGGTGTGAAGTCAGTAAAGGAACCTGGTTCTTTGTTCTGATCCAGCTCATATGCACAGATTGTTTCCTCGATGCTAGGCTCATGTTTTTTGCTGGTATTGAAAACAGAACTGTCTAAACCTGCAAGAATGTGCAGATCAACATTATCAACAATAAGTTTCACTTCACTGTCAATGTAGTTTTGAGCCTTAATAACAGTTCCTGGAACGAAGATAAGATGTGATGCTGTAAGCCTGTAGCGCATCTTTTCTCTGTCTGTCTTGTTATTCAGATTTTTCAGGTTCTCAATTTCTGAATTTGTCTTTGATGCAATAGCATTTTTCTCTGTAGTAGTGGAGTAGATAAGGAATTCATTGTTACTGTCGAATGTGGCAAGATCTTCATTATTTACATCGATACTGAATGAGGTTAATTTAGGGGATCCACTATCAGACTGATCGCAGGTAACTTCAATATCGTAATTTAGCTTATCTGAGTTTGAGTCATCAAAATAGCTACTTATAACTCCATTACTCTTGCTGACTCCATAGCCCTTGCTCAGGAAGACCTTTATTATTTTTTTTTCCTTGTTATCTGCATGAATAATGTTGAAATTGAGGCCGAAATCGGTAAGGATTTTTCTTAAGCAATACAGTGGAGTGTAATTTCCGATCTGAATGCACACATTGTCAGGAAGAGATGAGAAAAGCTTCTTGTCTTTTGAATCTAGCAGCTCATACTGGATTGATAAAAAAGTACTGTCTTTGTAATCTTCACCATAGACAACTTTCTCTGGCTTACTTAGGAACTTCTCCAGCTTATCCTGAAGTTTTCCATAGGTAAGATCATGATATTTGTAATTGTTTCCTTTGAGAAGTTCGAATGGGGAGGCGAAATTAATCTCGAAAATATTAGCAGGCTTGCTGTCGGTCTTGGTAGTCACATCCATGGTTTTACCAAGAAATTTTACTGAAGAGATTAGTCCGTTCACTACTCGCTTAAAGCTGTAATTCTGTTTTATTTGCTTATCTTTGTTAGGAGCATGCAGATTATCAAGAATCTCCACCTCGATATTAATCATTTTTCCTATGAGTTGCTGTAGTTCAGACGCTTTTAGTGAGTTTGTCGCATAGAAGAACAGTTTTCCGTAATACAGATCTGATATTCCTTCTTTCATAGAAAACTCATAAACAGAGTATGAAGGAAATATAGCCTGCCCTTCAGTGAGTTCAGGAGTAATGCTGAAATAAATAGACTTTAGCTTTGTATTCATCTTATATTCCCTCGAAAACTGATTCTATATACAAATTAGGGCTGCAAGTGTACTAGTTGCTATGCAGATACAGTTCAATTCGCATATTTCAATCATAGTTGAGAAAAATAAACTAAACAGTTGCCTTTTCTGCATTTTTTTCTAAATAAAATCCTCAAAGATCACATATGTAGAAAAAAATTCGATTATCCTTAATAATAGGTAAAAAAATGTGTGTGATATGTGACTATTGTCAAAAATATGAAAAGTAGTGAAAATATTAAGAAAAACTTAGTCAAGATGTAAAATGCTAAAAGCATTGGCTTGTCTATATATTCTAATTGAAATATTCATTTCCTTTAATAAAGGAATAATCATTATTTTGTCTTTGTGATGTTTTGGTTGGTGACAATTACCGAATTCTATCTTTTGTGTAATGCATGATAATCAAGATGGGCTTGATCTTTCAGTTTTTTTCTTGAAACTTATAATACGCATATATTTACATAAGCTTTTTGTCATATTTTTAAGATTATTTGATCTACTTTTTGTATTTTTACTGTCTAGCTGAAAGAAAAGTATTTTACAGAAAATTATTCTTACAAAACAAAAAACTAATACATAAAATTGGTTCCTCACCTCCTTTTTTTTTTAAACTTTTATATTAGAAAATATGTGACTATCTTCATATATTTTAAAAGTAGTTAAAACAACAGGAAAAAATGATCTATATTGTGTAATAACAGAACAACATTATTTTGATAATGTTTCTTCTGCCGGTGACTTTAAGGAGAAATATATTCTTGTTGAGATTCTCCGATGAAAATTAAGAAGGCAGATTTTTAATCAACAGTTTTTATTTTCATGTAAATGAGATTAAAAACTTTTTTAACGGTCAAACTTCAGCTCTTTTAGAGCAGTGATGATCATAAAAGGAGATTTATTATGGCTTCAGATTTTTTTGTAAAGATTGACGGCATTGATGGTGATTCCAACGATAAGGGCCACAGCAAGTGGATCGAGCTCGTTGCTTTTTCTCATGGTTCTGTTCAGAACGTTGGTGCCGGAAGAGCTACTGATGTATCAGGTCGTGGTGCTTTTGAGCCATTCACTTTTGTTCATCTGATTGACAAGGCAACTCCAAAGATTCAGCAGTTCTGTATGTCAGGTCAGAAAGTAGCCAAGGTTCAGTTCCAGGTATGCCGTGCTGTTGCCGGTAAGCAGGAACCTGTATATGAGGTTACTCTTGAAAACGTGAAGATTTCCAAGGCATTTGTCAAGTCAGTAGTTTCTGGCGGAAACGGTGCAGACTCTCTGATTAACAGCTTCCAGGGCGCAGACGGTGCATACCTGCCTTTAGAACAGGTAGAGCTGGTAGCAGGCAAGATTACCTGGAAGTACACCGCTATTAAGCCTGATAACACCAAGGATGGTGCAGTAGAGGCAAACTTCAACCAGATTGAGAATGCTTAATCTGATTCTTGGGTAACTGGACTTTGTTAAAGGACTTTTTAGTTTAAATCGCACAAGTTAGGACCTTCTGGTAACTCAGATGTCCTAACAGAATAGCTCCCAAAGGGGAATTCCCAGATGGAGTAAAAATTTGAAAGGAGACTTATCATGGCTTCAGATTTTTTTGTAAAGATTGACGGTATTGACGGAGATTCAAACGATAAGGGCCACAGCAAGTGGATCGAGGCAATCTCTTTCTCCCATGGTTCAGTTCAGAACGTTGGTGCTGGAAGAGCAACTGATGTGTCTGGTCGAGGCGCTTTCGAACCATTCTCTTTCGTTCATCTGATTGACAAGGCAACACCAAAGATTCAGCAGTTCTGTATGTCTGGTCAGAAGATTGCAAAGGTTGAATTCCAGGTTTGTCGTGAGGTTGCAGGTGCGCAGGTACCAGTTTATGAGATTACTTTGGAAAATGTAAAGATCAGCAAGGCAGAAGTAAAATCTGTAGTATCTGGAGGAAACGGCGCAGAGAGTCTGATTAACACTTTCCAGGGAGCAGATGGAGCTTATCTGCCTGTAGAACAGGTACAACTTGTAGCAGGAAAGATCTCCTGGAAGTATACAGCAATTAAACCTGACAGCACCAAGGATGGTGCAGTAGAGGCAAACTTCAACCAGATTGAGAATGCTTAATTCTATAGAGGCTTTCTCCTTAGGGAGAAGGCCTTTTTTATTTACTGTAAAACGATATGGGGGATTGAGATAAGAAAAAATTTAGATAAAAAGCACTTTTTAGCACGATGTTATTGCGAGCAGTTTAATATTTTGAACAAAATAATTATGACATAGTTTCTAAAAATTGCTTTTTTTTCTTTAAAGTTAGCTAAAACAAAGAGATGATCACAGTAAATATGGCAGTCAATAACTACTCTTGAAGTTAGCAGTTATATATCTGAATTTGTTTGTTTTATTCAAATAATCGCGGTATTTAGAGAACAAGTGGGGGAGAAAATGGATTTTCCTGACTTATCGACACTGACGACTGAATTGCCTGACAATCGCTGTGGCGATAACTGTGAATATGATCAGTTGTACATGGAGTTAGATTCTCTTGCAGTTGGAGTCCCAGATTCAGAGATGGGGGATTCTGTAACTGAGGGAAAAGAGCCAGAATTTTCTAAGCTTTGCTCGTCATGCCTTTCATTATGGGAAAAGACCAGAGATCTTAGAGTTGCAACCTATTACACGATTGGTATGTCCTGCTGTAATGGCCTTGAAGGTTTGAAATTCGGTCTTCAGCTTATCGATTACCTGATTGACAATATGTGGGAGGACTTTTATCCAAAGCTTGATCCTGAGGATGATAACGATCCTACCGAACGAGTAAATATTCTCCATATGCTGTCCCCTCAAAGCGGCTCATACAATGATCCCATAAGGTTTATTTATCATCTAAGACAGAATCGTTTTGTAGATTCTCTGCCATATTCCATCAGAGATGTGATGGTGGTTCAAGGCTTTATCGAAGGAAAGACAGAGAACGAGGTTGACCCTGTTATTGTTAATGCAGAACTTAATGGTGTTCCTGCTGAAGAAATGGAAAGCCGCAGTAAGTGTGTTGATGACATTCTTGCTCTGCTCGATAAGATTTCTTCTAGCATGAATGAAAAGATGGGGAATGCAGGATATTTGAATCTTGAGGCTCTAATTGCTGAAATGAAGAGTGTCAAGAAGTTCATATCAGCATATAAAAAAGGAGGCGTTTCATCAGATGAATCTTCAAATGTTCAGGAAACAGGCGTTACTGAACAGAAAACTGACTTAGGAAACGGTGGTAGCGAGTCTGGTAAAAAATATATTGGCTTTGATATAAAGTCTTTTGTTGTTTCAGACCGTGGTGATGCCCTGATGCTTATAAAGAAATGCTCAGATTTCTTTGCGAAAACAGAACCTACCAGTCCTCTTCCTTTTTTATTAAACAGAGCTTTGCGTATGTCGGATATGAATCTTCTGGACATTATGCGAGAGATTGATGAAAACTCGGTTTCAAAGGCAATGGAACAGCTTGGCGTGATCCAGAAAGCCGAAGAATGATTTTTTAACAACAATAAGGATAGGTAAATAGAATGGCAAACAGCAGTTCTCAGAAATTTATTGGAAGGAACAGAGCTCCGAGAGTTCAGGTCGAATACGACGTAGAACTTTATGGTGCTGAGAAAAAGGTAAATCTTCCTTTTGTTATGGGGGTTATGTCAGACCTCTCTGGTAAACCAGAAGAGCCTCTTCCAAACGTTGAAGAGCGAAATTTTGTGGAATTCGATGCGGAAAATTTTGACAGCAGATTAAAGAGCATCAAACCAAGAGTTGCTTTCTCTGTACCAAATGTCCTTAATGACGATGGAGGCAATATTGCAGTCGATATTACCTTCAATAATATGGAAGACTTTTCTCCTGACAAGGTTGCAGAGAAGGTTGAAGGTGTAAAGCAGCTTTTAGATGCAAGAAAGCAGCTGGCTAATCTATTAAGTTATATGGATGGCAAGAGCGGTGCCGAAGAACTTCTGGGTAAGCTGCTTGAAGATCCTGCTCTGCTGAAGGCTCTGAGTGCCAAGGCAAAGGAAGAAATGGAAAAGGCCAAGGACGAATCTGCTGAAAAGACTGATAAGGAGTAAAGATTATTATGACAGATACAGTAAAAGAAGAAGGCGCACTATCTGCGGAGATGGAACTTTCTGATTTTGATAAACTTCTTAATCAGGAATTCAAGCCAAAATCCGAAGAGGCCGATGTTGCCGTAAAGGGAGCCGTAAGAACCCTTGTCTCTCAGGCTTTAGAGAATGCAACTTTAGTCAGTGACAATGCTATTAAGACTATTGAAGGCATCATCTCTGAGATTGACAAGAAACTCAGCGCTCAGGTTAATCAGATTATTCATCACAAGGATTTTGAAAATCTTGAAAGTGCCTGGCGTGGTCTTTCCTATCTGGTAAATAATACTGAAACCAGCACCCAGATGAAGATAAGAGTTCTTAACATCAGCAAAAAGGATGTGGCGAAGACTCTGAAGAAGTTCAAGGGAACTTCCTGGGACCAGAGCCCCCTGTTCAAGAAGATTTATGAAGAGGAATACGGTACCGCTGGTGGTGAGCCAATAGGTGCGATTGTTGGTGATTACTATTTTAATCATACCGGTCCTGATCTTGAGGTGTTAAAGGGTATTGCTCAGATTTCAGCTGCTGCTCATGCTCCATTTATTGCAGCTGCCGACCCTTCAATCATGAATCTGGATTCATGGCAGGAGCTGGCAAATCCTCGTGATATTTCAAAGATCTTCTCAACACCTGAATATGCGGCCTGGAGATCATTCAGAGATTCAGAGGACAGCCGTTATGTGGCTCTTACTCTTCCTCGTGTATTAAGTCGTGCTCCATATGGCGCTACTACCAATCCTGTAGAAACATTTGACTTTGAAGAGGATACCAGCAACGGTAATTCAGCAAATTACAACTGGATGAACGCCGCTTATGCTATGGGCGTAAACATCAACCGTTCTTTTACTGACTATGGCTGGTGTGCTCATATCCGTGGTGTTGAGTCTGGTGGTGTTGTTGAGTCTCTTCCAACTCATACCTTCCCATCAATGGATGGCGGTGTAACCATGAAATGCCCTACAGAGATTGCGATTACTGATCGTCGTGAGGCAGAACTTTCCAATAATGGATTCCTTCCATTATGTCACTGGAAGAATACTGATTATGCCGTATTCATCGGCGGTCAGACTGTAAATAAGCCTCAGGAATATGACAATCCAGATGCAACTGCAAACGCTAATTTATCCGCAAGACTTCCTTATATCTTTGCCACAACACGTTTCGCTCATTATCTGAAGTGTATTGTTCGTGACAAGATTGGTTCCTTCAAGGAAAGAGCCGATATGGAGAAGTGGCTGAGCAACTGGATTTCAAACTATGTTACCTCTGATCCAAATGCGTCTGAAGAGGTAAAGGCAAAGTATCCTCTGGCAGAAGCTAAGGTTGTTGTGGAGGATGTTGAAGGTCAGCCAGGATATTACAATGCCAAGTTCTACTTAAGACCTCATTATCAGCTTGAGGGCTTAACTACATCATTGAGATTAACCACAAAGGTTCCTAACGGAGCTAAGTAACACAAAGGAGATTAAGATATGGCCTCTGATTTTTATGTAAAAATTGATGGTATTGATGGAGATTCCAACGATAAAAGCCATGGCAAATGGATTGAAGTCGTAGCTTTCTCTCATGGGTCTGTTCAGAATGTTGGAGCTGGAAGAGCAACTGATGTATCAGGTCGTGGTGCATTTGAGCCATTCACCTTTGTTCATCTGATTGATAAGGCTACCCCAAAGATTCAGCAGTTCTGTATGTCAGGTCAGAAGGTTGCAAAGGTACAGTTCCAGGTATGCCGTGCTGTTGCCGGTAAGCAGGAGCCTGTATATGAGGTGACACTGGAGAATGTAAAGATTTCTAAGGCTTCTGTAAAGTCAGTAGTATCTGGCGGTAACGGCGCAGATGCACTGATTGACAGTTTCCAGGGATCTGACGGTGCCTATCTGCCTTTAGAGCAGGTGGATCTGGTTGCAGGCAAGATTACATGGAAGTACACCGCTATTAAGCCTGATAACACCAAGGATGGTGCCGTTGAGGCAAACTTCAATCAGATTGAGAACGCTTAACTCAGAAGGGCTTCCTTTCCCTGAGAAGGGGAGCCTTCTTTAAGGATTTCTATGGCAGATAGTTCAAAAAGTGGTCAGCAGTTTTATCTTCCTAGCCTGTTATCAAGGCTTACCAAAGAAGATATTGATGGACTTTCTGATATAGACATGCTTAAAGAAGAAATTCTGGATAATATTTTTATGCTCTTGAATTCAAGAGTTAGACCGGAAAGGAAAGACCTTGAGAATGATCCTTTTTTATATCGTTCGGTTTTAGGTTATGGCCTTAGCGATTTTTGCGGAATATCACATAATTCTTTTACTGTAGAGAAGCTGCTAGAAGAAATAAGAAGTCTGATTGAATTCTATGAACCAAGGCTAGATCCGGCAAGTATAAAAGTTCAGAGAGTAAAAAAAGAGGATGTGTCCTCTAATGTGAAGATTCAGATTACAGGACGAATTTCAGTTCCTCCTTATATTGATGAGGTTGATTTTCTGTTTACTCTGGACTTGGAATCAGGTGTTCCTCATGTACAAAGAGAATAAAAGAAAGGAGCATTTATGAATGAAGATTTCCTTTCGTATTATCGAGAGAACCTAGTTCATTTACGTCAGATGGGAACTGAATTTGGCTCTCAGTTTCCAAAGGTTGCTTCAAGACTGAATCTTACAAAACAGGATTCCCAGGATCCTTTTGTTGAAAGACTTCTTGAGGGAACAGCCTTTCTTGTTGCTCGTGCAGAAAAAAAATTTGATGACGGTTATCCTGAACTTTTACAGCAGATATTAAACAAAGTATGTCCTTTAGCATCTACTCCTGTACCTGCAGCTTCGGTTTTAAATTTTACTGGCTCTGGTCAGGAATATAAAACCGAACAGGTTGGATTTTCAACAGTATTCGACTGTAAAGTTGCAGGTAAGTTTTCAGCCTCCCTAAAACTAACCCCAATGTGGAGAACTCGTTTTTATCCATTGAGTGTCTCGGCTGCAAGTTATGAGTCTTCGCTGGTGAATATTCTGCCAACAGAAGAAATTGATGCTCTGAATCTTAAATCTGCTCTGCGCATGACTGTGCTTGGCTGCAATAATCTTAAAGATACCGGTTCTGATAATAATGGTATCGATATTTATTTGGATATGGCGGATTCTAATGCTTCAAGAATGGCGTACTGTTTTAATCGTCATCTTAAAGCTGTATATATTGAGGATGAGTCCGGCAATATAACCAAGGTTAGCGATAAACTTGAATGTGGCTACAAAGCCGAACAGTGTGAGAACATTTTTGATGAGATTTTTGGCTATATGCCAGGAGTAAGTCTTCTTCAGATGTATTTCTCCTATCCTTTCATCTATCGTTTTATATCTGTCAGAGGCCTTCTTGATATCTTAAAGAAGTCATCCCAGAATACATTAAATCTTATTTTTGCTTTTTCGTCTTTAGTTGAGTTAGGTGGTGAAGTAACAGAGTCCTCCTTTAAATTCTCGTGTCTTCCGGTAATTAATCTGTTCAAGATGCGTAGCAGTCGCTCTACACTTAATTTAAAACATGAGTTCCTTGTGAGCGCAGATAGAACAAAATCTTTAGATTATGAAATTATCAAAATTGAGAATGTTGAGCTATATGATTCACATAACGTTCATGTGAATACAGCACTACCTTTCTATTCATTCAGAAATACACTGGATAATGAGGATAATGCGGTGTTTTTCTCAACGGTAAGACGAGATCGTCTTAACGGTATATACAGACCAAGAAGTAATTACCAGAAGACAGAGGTATTCATATCTCTGTCAGGGGCTATTTACAATTCTGCTATTAGAGATCTTCGGGAATTTACCGCAAATCTGTGGTGTTCAAATGCGGATCTGTCGCTATTTGTCGGATCAAACAAAAAAGTAACAACTCCTGATGGAAGTGGATCTGCATCATTTATTTTTCCGTTAACTTCTCCTCGTCCTGCATTCTTTATGAGAGGAGATCTCAACGGATTTTCCAGACTCTCGTTTATTCTTATGAATTTATCTGCACAGCTTTTACAGCATAGTGATGAGTGTAAGGTTGTACTGCAGAATCTGATACAGATTTTTTATCATGGCTCTATTGATGAAAAGAAGATTCTGATTGGAGCTATAAATAAGGTTGAAACAGGTCCAAGTGTATTCAGATTCGTTGAAACTGGACATATATATTTTGAAAAGGGATTTAAAGTTGACATAGTTCTTGACGAAAGTAATCTTACAGGTTTCGGTGTTTATGCATTGGGGTCAGTGCTTAGAAGAGTGCTGTGTGATTTTACTTCGTTAAATCTGCTGATTAGGTTTTCTCTCTATGGCGTAAAATCGGGGTTAATCTGCTCATGGACACAAGAGAAAGACAGGTAAAGCAGGCTTTAAGAGCCATGCGTAATTTTGGTGGTGTAGACTTTTTTGAAGTTGTAAGAGATTTCGAAAAAGCGAGTGGCATCGTGCCTGGAATTGGCTATAGAAAATCATCAAAATGCAATGTCCGTTTTTCTCAGAAACCAACACTGAGTGGAGTCCTTCCTGCAGTTACTGCAATAAGTGAAGATAAGAATGGCAACTCGGTAATTGAAGTTTCAGGTCCGGGATTAACCGGAACTGATGGACCTATGCCTTTAGAATTCACCAGCAGGGTATTGCAGCTTTCAAACAATTACTATGATTACGCTCTGCAGCGTTTTATAGATATCATCAATAATGAGTTTCTGTCCCTTTATTATCGTGCGTATGCTCAAAAGGATTTGGCCATTGGTTTTGATAAAAAGGAGAATAATCTTCCTCGCAGCATTTTCAGAGCCTTTTCTGGAGCTCCTGCCGACAGAGATCCTGAACTTCCAAAGTTTGCGGCTGAAGCAATGATGCCTTTTGTTATTTCAAAGAACAGTGGAGCAGAAGGTTTAAGGACAATTTTAAGAGAGTTCTTTGGCTTTGATATCAGAATTGAAAGCAATATTTTTGAGCGTTATTTGATCCCTGAAGATCTGCGTTGCAGACTAGGGCATAGAGATACCTGTACTTTGGGGGTAAGTATGCAGATAGGAAAGCATTTCTACAGTCACACCAAGAAATTTGATTTAAAGCTTGGTCCTATGGATTTTAAAGATTGTTATGCAATGCTTCCTGGAACAAAAAATTATAACTATCTGATAGAAATTATAAACCTGTATCTTCAGAAACCACTGGATTATGACCTGATATTTATTCTAAGGAAGAATTCCCTGAAAGGTATTTATCTGAACGGTAATTATTCATTAGGGTCAAACTGTTATTTTAAATACACAAATGAAAAGGGAGAGTGTCAGATTGTCATTAATGTTTCTCGACTTAATGGACATGCTGCCTAGACACAATAAGGAGTCAGTAAATGTTGAAACTTAAAAGAGTTCAGATTTTCGGAAAACTCGATAAGACGGCATATAAGGCATTAGAAAGTGCAACAGTACTGTGCAAAACCAGAGGAAATCCATATATAGAACTGGTTCATTTTATAAATCAGATTCTTTTAGGGGATGCCAGTGATGTACATGAGATAGTGCGTTATTTCTCTTTAGATGAAGCACAGCTGTCTAAGGATCTTATTGCCGCACTGGACCGACTGCCTCGAGGTGCAAGTTCAATAAGTGATTTCAGCAGTACCATTGAGCTGGCTATCCGTGAAGCCTGGATGGCAACTTCAATTGTTTATCAGGAACGAACCATCAGAACTGGTCATCTGCTTCTGGCGATGAAGCAGAATCAGGAGCTTTCCCGTATTCTTTCTGACATCAGCTCTGAGTTTATCAAGGTAAACGGAGACATGCTTCAGGAAAAATTTGCCGAAATAGTGAAGAACTCTCCTGAAGTTTCAAGTGTAGTAAGCGGGTCCGAAGGCGCTACCGGTCAGGCAGGACAGATGCTTTCCAATCCTGCAATGGGCAAGGGGGAGGCTCTAGATCTATACACAACTGATCTTACAGCTCAGGCTAAGGAAGGAAAAATTGACAACATTGTCGGACGTGATGAAGAAATCCGCAAGATGATAGATATTCTGATGCGTAGAAGACAGAATAATCCAATCCTGACAGGTGAAGCTGGTGTAGGTAAGACTGCAGTGGTTGAAGGCTTTGCCAAACGTCTTGCTGATGGAGATGTTCCTGACTGCCTTAAGGGCACAGTTCTGCGTTCTCTGGATTTAGGTCTTTTACAGGCTGGCGCATCAATGAAGGGTGAGTTTGAAAATCGACTCAAACAGGTAATTGAAGAGGTTAAAAGTTCAGATACTCCTATTATTCTGTTTATTGATGAGGCCCATACCTTAATCGGTGCCGGTGGTGCAGCAGGTCAGAATGATGCTGCAAATCTTTTGAAGCCTGCTTTAGCCCGAGGTGAGTTGAGATGTATTGCCGCAACAACCTATCAGGAATACGTTAAGTACTTTGAGAAAGATCCTGCATTAACCAGACGTTTTGAAAATATTCTGGTTTTAGAGCCAGATGATGACAAGGCTGTGCAGATGCTTCGCGGCATGACTCATATGCTAGAGGGACATCATAAAGTCAGAATTTTAGATGAGGCCCTAAGTGCTACCGTTAAACTTTCACGTCGCTATATTCCAGCGCGTCAGTTGCCTGATAAAGGTGTAAGCGTTCTTGATACAGCTTGTGCAAAGGTTGCCTTAAGTCAGAGTCAGGAGCCATATGAAATTGAATACTCCAGACGCAAAATTGAAGCTATGACCTTGGAGCAGGAGATTCTGAGCAGAGAAAATTCACAGGGATTTCTGCATGAGGATGAACTGAAAGCTCTTGCTGATAAGCTTAATAAGGAAAAGACCCATTACGATGAGCTTAATGAAAAATTAAATAAGATCAAAGAAAAAGCTAAAGAGTATTTTGACCTGTGCGAGAAGATAGCTCCTCATAAGGATAAAAAAGAAGAGGTTAATGCTGAAGAGAAAGCTGCGAATGCTGAAAATGCAAAGTCTGCAGAGAAGCCTTCTAAGAAAGAAAAAGCTTCAGGCAGTAAGCCTTCAAAAGCTGATTTTGAGAAGCTAAAAAAACTCAGAGAAGAACTCAATGATATGCAGGGTGAAAACCCAATGCTGCTTCCTGAGGTGGATGCCCAGGCTGTTTGTACTGTTATTTCTGAGTGGACAGGTATTCCTCTTGGCAGAATGATGAAGGATGAGATCAACTCTGTTCTCAAGATGTCTGAATTCCTGCAGCAGAGAGTTATCGGTCAGCCTCATGCTCTTGATTTGATTGCAAAGCGCCTGATGACATCAAGAGCAAATCTTTCTGATCCAAATCGACCAATTGCTGTTCTGATGCTGGCAGGTCCGTCCGGTGTAGGTAAGACTGAAACCGCCCTGGCTCTGGCAGAACAGTTGTATGGAACTGAAAGTAATGTGATTACAATCAATATGAGTGAGTTCCAGGAAGCACATACGGTTTCTACCCTGAAAGGTGCGCCTCCAGGATATGTAGGTTATGGCGAGGGCGGTGTTTTAACAGAGGCTGTTCGTCGCAGACCATATAGTGTGGTTTTACTGGATGAGATTGAAAAAGCACATAAGGACGTTCATGAGATATTCTTCCAGGTTTTTGATAAGGGCCAGATGGAGGACGGCTCAGGAAGACTCATCAATTTTAGGAATTGCGTGATTATACTGACGACCAATGTTGGAGATGATGCGATTATGAATCTCTGTCAGGATGAAGATAATCTGCCTGATCCTTCTGTTTTAGAGGAAGCGGCACGTCCTGCAATGATGAAAGTATTCCCAGCTGCATTATTGGGTCGCATTAATATAATTCCGTACTATCCTTTAGGTAAGAAGGCATTAAATCATATTGTTGATTTGAAGCTTAATAAGATTGTAAAACGTGTTAAGGAAAACTATCACGCAGAGTTCAGATATACACAGGAACTTCGAGATGAGATTATCTCAAGATGCAATAATGTTGCATCTGGTGCTCGTCTGATTGATGCGATTGTAAACAATGATCTGTTACCTGAACTGAGCGCGCGTTTCCTTGAATGTACAATGGAAGAAAAACAGCTTGTATCCGCAACCGCAAGTGCCAAGGACGGCAAGTTTGTTTTTGACTTTGAAACTAAAGAGGTGTGATTATGACTCCTGCAGCAACATTGGTAAATGTAACTGCAACAGGAGATGTTGTAACCGGCCCAGGTATGCCTCTTAACCTAGTTAATGCTTTACCTGAAGCCTGTCTCGGTGACCTTGTTGCAGGCCCCGTATGTGTAGGGGCAATTTCGGTGACAACAGCGGTAAATCATCTTGTCAAAGGAAGACCTGCCGCCTGCTTGAGTTCCGTAGTTAGCGGAGTAAACCCAGTTGTTGGTGCTCCAGTGGCAACGGCTGTTGTTGTGGTTCCTAATATCAACAGAATAGTATGATTCTGTTCTGAATATTTTTAGATTTTTAACCTACGAAAAAGCTAGGCCTATAGTAGTATGACCTAGCTTTGCATTTTTTTGGCGGAACTGCAAAATGCAGTTACCGCGTCAATGACTCTCTTTAGAAGATGTTGTCAGAGCTTACACCTGAGGTATCAACTTCAGTCTGAACAGGAGCTCCTCGACTGTCAGTTGCTGTGTTTTCTACACCATCATCTCCGACATCAGTCTCTGAAATTGTGGTACCGCCGCGGATACACCAGTCAGAAATCCCATGGTTTGAACATTTCTCCAGTCCTGCAGGAACAGGAATTGGAGCAGGAGGTGTTCCGGCCTGAGAGAGTTTTATAAACTCAGCCCAGATTGGCAGGGCAGAATAGGCACCGCCTTCTGGACCCTGAGTTCTTGACCATCCGAGATCTCTGTCTGAATCAAATCCCATCCAGGATGTAGCCACAATGTCTCCATTGAATCCTGAGAACCAGGCATCATGAACATTGTTTGTGGTGCCTGTTTTACCATGAAGATCTTCTCTTCCTGTTACGGCTTTTGCTCTTCCGCCAGTTCCCCAGTAGTTTCCTGAGATACCGTGGCCACCGTATATAACTGAGCTCATCATGTCTCCGACAATAAATGCATTCTTATGGGAAAGCACCTGTGGGGCACTGTTTTCTGGTTCATCAATACCTTCAACATATTCAAGCTTGATGCCGTTTACTACTCTGTCTGGAGCATTTGGATCTGCTATTTTAGGTTTCTCCTCAAAGATAACCTGTCCATTCTTAACAATTTTGGAAATCAGATAAGGAGTAATCTTGTAGCCTCCATTTGCAAAGGTTGCATAGCCAGTAACCAGCTGTAAAGGAGTTACTTCCACAGAACCTAAAGCCATTGATTCAACCTGCTGTGATTTTGGAAGATTAAAGCCGAACTTCTGAATATGTTCAACTGCATTCTGAACTCCGATTTGGCGGATTAGACGGATTGAAACAACATTCTTTGAACGGGCAAGACCTTCTCTTAAAGTCATGGCACCGTCATAGCGGTTAGGAGAATTCTTTGGTACCCACCAGGTCATTGAGCCAGGATCCCAGGTTTTGATTGGAAGATCCTGGAAGATGGAGTTAATGTTAATTCCTCTTGCAACTGCTGCTGAGTATAGAAATGGTTTGAAGTTAGAGCCAGTTTGACGTACGGACTGGGAGGCTCTGTCAAATTTACTTTTGGCAAAGTCATATCCGCCAACAGTTGCCACAATACCACCAGTGTACTGGTTTAGAGCAACAATAGCAGCCTCAACCTGTGGAATCTGAGTTAGGACATTTTCCTGCTTGTCATTTACGTAGTAGTAAATCAGATCACCTAATGCAACAACATCTGATACTTTCTTTGGTGATGGCCCCTGTCTTTTGTCAGATACAAAAGGTGCAGCCCATTTCATGTTGTCAAAGGTAATTTTTATCTCTGTATCCTTTCTGGCTATAGCTGTGCATACACCGTTTTCATCACTGA
The DNA here is from genome assembly GCA_900317105.1 of uncultured Succinatimonas sp. Taxonomy (GTDB): domain Bacteria; phylum Pseudomonadota; class Gammaproteobacteria; order Enterobacterales; family Succinivibrionaceae; genus Succinivibrio. The sequence goes on from ONFP01000002.1 coordinate 38,328, forward strand.
TTTCTGTAACAATGGCTGGCTTGATGTAATGGAACTTATCTGCGTTATACAGATATTTTGCTCTGTCAAAGGTATCTGGTGAGTAATCCTTGATTTTATTGATATTATCAGCAGCACCTCTGTAGCCGTGACGACGGTCATAGTCGGTAACTCCCTTGAACACAGCATAATTTGCAGCTTCCTGATCTTTTGAAAGAACGGTAGTGTAGATTTCATAACCGTCAAGGTAAGCCTGATCTCCATACTTGTCTAGTATGGCCTGACGTACGGCTTCTGCTACGTACGGTGCATAGGATTCAAGCTTTGAGGAGTGGAACTCTGCTCTGTAAGGCTCTGCTTCCGCTTTTTTGTATTCGTCTTCGGTAATAAATCCTAAAGAGAGCATTCTCTCTAAAACCAGATGTCTTCTTTCTCTTGATCGTTCTGGATTTGAGATTGGGTTTAGTATTGAAGGTGCCTTAGGAAGACCTGCAATAGTTGCCATCTGTCCTAGAGTCAGTTCATCAAGATTTTTTCCATAGTAGGTCTGAGCTGCGGCTGCAACACCGTATGATCTGTGGCCTAAGGCAATCTTGTTTAGGTAAAGCTCAAAGATTTCTTCTTTTGTCAGAACCTGTTCGATTCTAAGAGAAATGAATATTTCCTTTAGTTTTCTCTGAATGGTTTTCTCTCTGGTCAGATAGAAATTTCTTGCTACCTGCTGAGTGATTGTACTTGCACCCTGACGAGCAGATGCTGCAGTAAGAGAAACAATGGCAGCACGGAATATACCGATAGGATCAATTCCGCTGTGTTCATAAAAACGGGTATCCTCAATTGCCAGAAAGGCCTTTTTCAGTTTATCTGGAATTTTGTCAATTGATACTGGAATACGTTTTGCTTCTCCAAATTCCCCAATAAGTTTATTATCTGCGGTGTAAATCTTCATTGGAGTTTCAAAACTGACTTCCTTTAATTTTTCTACGTCAGGAAGGTCGCCTAAAGCCTGATAATATAAACCAGCGCTGGCTACACCAATAGCTCCGATTCCGAATAATCCAGACCAAAGAGCAAATTTTAAATATTTAAAAAACACAAAAAGCCTCTGTTAAAACTTAGCATCTCTCATTTTGTGTGTATATTATATCTTATGCAATCTTGAAAACACACTGTTTAAGTATATGTCACCTTACTTCTCAGGTCCAAATGGTTCGTATTTTTCTGTCTATAAAAAAATGTGACGATATCTAAAGCTTTTATTATTTTTTTTACTAATTCTTTGTGATTTCATCAGATTTTTTAAACAAAGCTCAATTATTACCATTTTGTTCAACTAAAATCTCAAATAGGAAGTAGCAAAATATTCCTAATTCGTTGAGATTATGATTGTTTTTCATTTCGTTAGGATTAGGCTGCTGTGTTTTATTTTTACGATAGATAGTGGTGTGGCTATGAGTATTAAGGTCCGTCTTGCTATATTGAACTTTCTTCATATGGGAGCCTGGGGTGCCTATCTTATAAGTATGGGTAACTACTTTGTTCATATAGGCCTTGCAAACAGAATCGGCTCCTTCTACGCCTTAATAGGAATTGTTTCATTTTTTACCCCTACCATCGCAGGTATCATCGCTGACAGATATATTCAGCCAGTAAGAGTTCTAGGACTGTGTCATCTTCTGTGTGGTCTTGGAATGCTGGTGCTGTTCTATATAGGAGGATCTCCGGATGCCGGATTGCTTTATTCAAAAATGTATCTGGTATATTTCTTCTGTATAGCCTGCTATATGGGCTCATACTCACTAGTTCTTTCGGTATCTTATACGCTTTTGGAACAGGAACATCTGGATACCGTTAAGCACTTTCCTTCAATCAGAGTATTCGGTTCCATCGGCTTTGTTGTATTCATGTGGCTGACAGATCTGTTTAACTTTGAGGCTTCTGAAAAACAGTTCATGCTGTCAGGAATTGTAAGTCTTGTTTTCTTCCTTTATACCTTTACTCTTCCTGTATGTGAGCAGCAGAAACAGCTTAAGCATCAGACCCTAAGAGAAATGTTTGGTCTTAATGCCTTTGGTCTGTTTAAGAACAAGGAACTATGTATATTCTTTATTTTCTCGGCTCTCTTAGGTATTAATCTGCAGATTGCCAATGCCTACGGAACTCCTTATCTTTCAAGTTTCTCCAGAATGGCTGAGTATGCAGACTCCTTTGCGGTTAAGCACTCAAATATTCTGTATTCTCTGTCTCAGATCAGCGAATGCGCCTGTCTGCTTCTGATTCCATTCTTCCTTAAGCGTTTTGGTATCAAGGCTGTAATGCTTCTGGCTATGGCTGCATGGGCTTTAAGATTCTTCTTTATGGGGGCTGGTAACCCAGGTTCTGGTTTATATCTGCTGATCCTCTCAATGATTGTCTATGGATTTGCCTTTGATTTCTTTGTAATTTCAAGCTCAATCTATATTGATAAAAAGGCACCAAATAACATACGTAGCAGTGCACAGGGCCTGTTCTGGATGATGGCAAATGGTGTCGGCTCTTCTGTTGGTTCGATGTTTGCCCAGTCTGTGATCAATATGAATACTGAAACCGACGGTACAATAGACTGGTACCCAAGCTGGATGAGCTTCAGTATTTATGCTCTGGTTATCTGTATTCTGTTCTTCTTCATGTTCCATCCTAAGGTGGAAGAGGAGGAGACTAATCCTGCAGGAGAGAAACCTGTATAACATAAAGTTATCTTCTCCGTAGAAACAACAAAACAATTTCAAAACATAATTTCAACATCTGATCTGAAACGAGGTTGATGTTGAATTATGTTTTTGTGTTTTTTTCTGTCCTGGATTTCAATTTTTCTTTTGATTTGTTTCCTATTTCTGTGCAACAGCCTCGTTTTTTGTTGAAAATTCTGAAAATGAAGTAGAATCTGACTAAATATCTTAATCAGTATATGAACAAAACGCGGAGCTGTAATGTCCAGATCAGAAAAAAGCAGAATTATTCTTGTAGGTCCAATGGGAGCTGGTAAAAGTTCAATTGGTAAATCACTGGCATTGCTTACACAGAAACCTTTTATCGATGTTGATGAAGAAATTGTCAGAACCACTTTAAAGAGTATCCCTGAGATTTTTGCAGAATCGGGGGAAAGTGGCTTTAGAAAAATAGAAACCGAAGTTTTAAAAAATTGTCTTAAATATGATGCAGTGATCGCAACAGGAGGAGGAATTGTAACTTCTGATGAGAACCGACAGCTGATTAAGAATAATGGTTTTGTTGTTTATCTTTACGCAAGCGTTGATACTCAGTATTTAAGAACTAAGAATGATTCAAATCGACCTATGATCGCCGTTGAAGATCCCAAGTCCAGATTAAATGAAATTTTTACCAGACGTAAGCCTTTATATGAGGAGGTTCAGGACTGTCTGGTTGATACTAATATTCAGACAATTAAACAATGTGTAGAACAGATTAAATCAGAAATCAGGAAATAAAGATGGAAAAAATAACAGTCGGACTTAATGAACGTACTTACCCTATATACATTGGAACATCTCAGCATTATGGTGAGTTGGTAAGAAAGGCCCTTCCAAAAATCAGAGATCTGATGGTTGTAACCAATGATACTGTTGGTCCTCTTTATTTTGATTCCCTGAAGAAACAGCTGGAAGAATCTGGATTTAAAGTCTGTGAGTGTGTTCTAAAGGACGGAGAAGCCTATAAAACCATCGATAGTTTCTGGGAAATTCAGACAGCTCTTTTAGAAAATAATTTTGCCCGCGACAGTGCCATTATAGCTCTTGGTGGTGGTGTTGTTGGTGATATGGCTGGTTTTGCTGCTTCAACTTATCAGCGAGGAATTCCTTTTATTCAGATTCCTACTACACTTTTAGCCATGGTTGATTCCTCTGTAGGAGGAAAGACAGCAATCAATCATCCTTTAGGAAAAAACATGATTGGAGCATTCTATCAGCCAAAAGCTGTAATTGCTGATCTTGATACTTTAAAGACTCTTCCCAAAAGAGAGCTTACCGCTGGCTTAGGTGAGGTTGTTAAGACTGCAATTATCTATGATGCTGAATTCTTCTGCTATCTTGAACAGAATATAGATAAAGTCTTTTCCTATGATCTTGGGGTGATTGGCAGAATTGTAAAAAACTGCTGTCAGGTAAAGGCAAGCGTGGTTTCAGAAGATGAGAAAGAACATGGTCTTCGAGCAATTCTCAATTACGGTCATACCTTTGGTCATGCTATAGAGGCTTTTTTAGGGTTTGGAACCTGGCTTCACGGAGAAGCTGTTGGACTTGGCATGGTTATAGCGTCTGCACTTGGAAGAAAACGCGGTCTGATAAGTGCACAGGATGATGAGCGAATGCTACAACTGTGCAGAAAGGCTCTGCTTCCTGTAAAAATCCCAGAGAACATGACTGCAGATGATTTTATTAAGCATATGCGTCACGATAAAAAGGTAAGACAGGGGACAATCAGATATGTTCTTCCAACCTCAATCGGAAAAGTTGACATTTTTTCTGATGTAACCGATGAAGAGATAAAAAATTTAATTAACTCTCTGAAATAATATAGTAAAATTCCAGTAGTTAATGAAAATAAAGTTCTAAGCCATTGTCTAACGGCAATCTAAGCTTTCAACTGTATATTCCTGTGCGGAAGCAAATTGTTTTGACACGGAATTATTTGGTCTTGCTATTGGGGATTCGATGAAATATAAGAATTTTTCAACCGCTAAGTCTTTATTGGACTGCGTTAAGCATCTGCAGTCTGATTTGGAATACGGTGAAAAGATTATTTTTCTGACAGGTAATTCCGGAAGTGGCAGAACCAGTGTCTGTGAACATATTGTTAACGCACTGGATGAGAGTTTTTCGACAGTATTCATTCCCTGTCAGAGGGAGATGTCTATAGAACGTCTCAGACAGCTTTTCCTTCAGCAGGCGGCTCCTGCTGATAAATGGGACGAGACAATTCCTCTATATCAGAGTTTTAAATCCTTATCTATTCCTGTAAGACAGAAACTGTTGGTGGTCATTGATAATATCGACGATGTAATCACATCTTTTTCTGATGAGGTTTTTGAACTCTTTTCTCAGTTTTTAGGTCAAAATCGATTTTCTTTTTTGATCACGTCTCATCCTTTGTGGGCTCAGGCTAAGATCTCTTCTTCATTAAATGATAAGCTAGAAGTTAAAGAGTACGAGATTCCAAAAATCCCGATGCAGGAAGCTTTGGATATCAGCAGACAGCTGTTTTCACATGCTGGGCTTGAGAAAGTATATAACGTCATTTTACCTAAATTACCTAATGCGCTGGAATCCTGCGATGGTAATCTGGGAAGAATCATCAAACTAACGGAGACTTTTATGGCAGATCCTATTGAAGTAGAGAAAGATCAGCAAAAACAGAATGCTGATAAGAATGTTTCTGAAGTGAAAAAACACAACAGTACCGGTATTTTTATTGCAATTGTCTGTGTTGTAATTGTTCTGGCCTGCCTGATTCCTGTATTTTTAGGTACCAACGTTGTAGATAAAATCCTAGGAAGAACTCCTCCTGAAGAACCTTCTAAACAGCAGGTTGAGGTTTCAACTTCCATAGCTGATCCTGCACAGGCCAATAAACTTACTTTCGGAGATGAAGATAAGAAAGATCAGAGTGTTAGTGATGATCCTTTAGCTGTATCCGCAGGTTCAATCGGTGACATTAAGGCTAATGGTCCAAAAGGTTCTGAAAAGGAAGCTGTCAAGGATGAAGGCGGTCTTCTTCCTAAGATAGACGGTGGTGTTGAGGCAGAGGAAGTTAAGTCTACCACAAAGAATTCTGTAACACTTCAGGGTGAAGCTCTTGAGGCTATCGAAGGCAAGGGGGCTGATGCAAAATCAGACAATCCCAGGCGAGGATTGGCAGGATCTATAGATAAAAAGGAAAAAGAAAAGTCAGAGAAGGAAACAGCCGTTTCCAAATCTGACGAGATCTCTGCCAATAAGGAAGAAGCTCCTTTAGTTGTTTTACACAGAGAAAACAGTATCCTTTACAAGGATAAAATCCAGAAAGAGGATGAGGCAATTGCTCTAAAGCGTAAGGCTGATGAGGAAGCTGCAGCAAAACTGGCTGAGGCTCAGGCGCAGGCCAAAAGGGACTTAGCGGCTAAAGAGAAGGCAAAACAGAAAGCAGAGGCTAATTCTTCTGAAGTTAAGGAAACAGCTCAGACTCAGAAAAAGGCCGAACCTGCAAAAGCCTCAAAAACACCAGTTAGAAGAAGTTCAAAGGCATATGCCGGAGAGAATTCTGAAATTGATTCTATGAACTCAAATCATTATACTCTTCAGGTGTTAGCCGGAACTGATAAATCCGCTCTGCAGAGAGCTGCCTCATATGTTGACGGCAAGTACTGGATTTATTCTACAGTCCGTAACGGAAGACCTTGGCATGTTCTTATTACAGGTGATTATGCCTCACCTCGTGCAGCTATTGATGCGAGCAGAAGTCTGCCTGCTTCTATAAGAAATGCAGGACCGTTTGCCAAGACTTTCGATAAAGTTAAATCAGAAATGAGATTGCAGTAATCGTGAAAGAAAAGAATTTTTTGATAGCAGGTTCTATCCTGTCAGCAGATCTTTTAAATCTTGAAAGAGATGTAAAGGAAGCTTTAGATGTAGGTGTTGATGTAATTCATTTTGATGTAATGGATTATCACTTTGTTCCAAATATGACATTTGGTCCAGCTTTTCTCAAAGCAATGAGAAAGAAGTTTCCTGATGCTGTATTTGATGTTCACCTGATGGTAACACCTGTAACAGAAAATATTGTTGATGATTACGCAAAGGCTGGCGCCAGCTGGATTTCCTTTCATCCTGAAGCCTGTGTCCACACTGAGCGAATGTTGACTCATATTCAGGAAATGGGAATTAAGGCTGGTATTGCATTAAATCCTTCAACCCCGCCACAGATGCTTCGTTATCTGTGGGATAAGCTTGATTTTGTGCTTGTAATGACCGTTAATCCTGGTTTTGGCGGACAGTCTACAATTCCGGCTACTCTGACCAAGGTTACTGATATTAAGGCAATGGCTAAGGCTGAGAACAGAGATATCCTAATTGAGGTAGATGGCGGAGTTAAGTCTTCCAACATCAAGGAGATTTCCTCATTCGGTGCCGAAGTCTTTGTTGTCGGTTCTGCATTCTTTGGCACATCCGATAAGAAAGCAGCCTTATCCTCATTACACAGTGCATTAGCTTAATAAAATGTCAAAGTTAAAGTCTCTCCCAGAGGCACTTCTTTTTGACCTTGACGGCACTCTAGCAGACACAATTGTACAGCTTGCAAAAGCTGCGAGTGCGAGTGCCGTTGCTTTAGGTCTGACTCCTCCACCACAGAAAACTATTCAGGAATACGTCGGAAACGGTGTTAATATGCTGCTTGCCAGAGTTCTTGCCGGCAGATTTGATGTTACTCTTGATGATGTTGATAAAGATCTTCTTTTGAAGGCCAGAGCTGTATTTAATCAGGTGTATTCAGAGGGGCTGAAAACAGACTTCATGGTTTACGATGGAGTTGTTGATGGACTTAAATATTTTAAGGAAAGGGGAATAAAACTTGTGGTTGTTACCAATAAACCTCAAATTTTTGCCGATCCTTTGTTAAAATGCATGGGCATTTATGATTATTTTGATTTTGTTTTAGGCGGAGAAGTTCTAAAACAGAGAAAGCCTGATCCTGCACCATTACAGTATTGTCTTGATAAAATAGGCGTTCCCAACGATAGGGCAGTGATGATTGGTGATTCAGATAATGATATCATAGCAGGCCTGAATGCAAAGATTTGTACTGTCTTTTTTACTTATGGCTATAACCGAGCAAATATACAAGAGCTTGACATAGACTATAAATTTGATAGTTTTACACAACTAATTGAACTAATAAAATCATTTAAATAAAGGTAAAGAAAAATGTCTAAACCAATTATCTTCAGTGGTATCCAGCCATCTGGTGAATTATCAGTAGGTAACTACATTGGTTCTTTACGCAACTGGGTTAAACTGCAGGATGATTATGACTGCATATATTGCGTAGTTAACGAGCACGCAATTACTGTTAGACAGGATCCAAAAGAGCTTCTGAGCCGCTCTTACGATACACTTGCGATTTTCCTTGCTGCTGGAATTGATCCTAATAAAAGCACTATTTTCCTTCAGTCTCATGTTCCAGCCCACTGCCAGTTATCATGGGTTTTAAACTGCTATACTCAGGTTGGCGAGCTGAACAGAATGACTCAGTATAAGGACAAGTCAAAGCGCTATGCTGACAATGTTACAGCTGGTCTTTTTGATTATCCTGTACTAATGGCCGCGGATATTCTTTTATATCAGGCAAATCTTGTTCCTGTTGGTGATGATCAGAAGCAGCACATCGAGATTACAAGAGATATTGCAACCCGTTTCAACAATCTTTACGGTGATACTTTCGTTCTTCCTGAGGGCTATTTCCCTAAGACAGGCGCAAGAGTTATGTCTTTACAGGAACCAACCAAGAAGATGTCTAAATCTGATGATAATCAGAATAACGTTGTAAGAATTCTTGAAGAGCCTAAGTCCATCATCAAGAAACTTAAGAAAGCTGTAACTGACTCAGATAATCCTCCTGTTATCAAGTATGACTGGGAAAACAAGCCTGGTGTATCTAACTTGCTGGAGATTCTGTCTGCATGTAACGGCAAGAGTATTGATGAGCTTGTAGAGCAGTACAAAGATTCAATGTATGGAACCTTTAAGTGTGATGTTGGTGATGCTCTTGTTGCAATGCTAGAGCCAATCCAGACCAAATACAAAGAAATCAGAGCTGATCAGGGCTATCTCGATGAGGTTCTTAAGAACGGTGCTGTAAAGGCACGTGAGAGAGCTCAGAAAACTCTTGATGATGTCTACAAGAAAGTCGGCTTTGCTCTAGAAGTCTAATTCTTTATAATATCCTTCTCTCTCGTAGAGAGGAGGATATATTATAAATTAAGCTGGTAATCTGTTCCTCTATTCACAACTAGCTAGAGGAGCCTTTTTTTGAACAAATATGTTCAAACTACCTATCAAAGGTTAGTGCCTCTCCGGATGTTTCATCAACAATTTTCCCATTTTCAACAACATGATTGCCATTTACTATTGTATGAACAACTGTTGCAGGGAAAGTGTGTTCTGTAAATGGTGACCATTTGCAGGAAGATGCAATCTCATCTTCTTTTACCTTATGATTTAACAGTGGATTGATGATTGCTAAATCTGCGTAATATCCTTCCTCAATTCTTCCTCTGTTTTCTATATGGAATCTTTCTGCCACGTTTTGTGCAGTTACCTTTGCAATTGTTTCAAGTGTTATTTCCTTTCTCTTCCATAATTCAAGAAGACTTAAACATGAATACTGGACAGATGGCAGTCCTGATGCACACTTAAAGTAGGTTCCCTGTTTTGCTTGAATTTCATGTGGAGCATGGTCGGTTCCTACAGTTGTAAGCGTTCCGTTTTCTATAGCATTGACGATGGCTTGTCTATCCTTTTCTGTTTTTACCGCAGGATTACATTTTAGGAATGCATTCTTCTGAAGATAATCTGATTCTGAGAAGAATAAGTGAGGTATACATGCTTCTCCGGAAATCTGTCTGGTTTTGACGTTACCGAACTTAAGCTGTTCTAGCATTGCTATTTCCTCTTTTGTGGAAATATGCATAATATGAATTCGAGCTCCTGTCTGCATCGCTAGCTGTATGGCCAGGGTTGATGACGCTATACAGCAGTCTCTGCTTCTGATTAAAGGATGCATTGAGAAAGGAACATTATCCGAGTAGCTTTCCCTGGCTTTTTTCTCGTTTTTCAGAATCGTTGCTGTATCTTCGCAGTGAAGAGCGATAATGGTTCTTGCAGATTCAAAAATCCCATAAAGGTTTTCGGCGTTATCAACGAGAAGGTTTCCTGTTGAAGAGCCCATAAATACTTTAATACCTGCAATTTCTTTTATAGGCGCTTTCTTTATTTCTTCAAGATTGTTATCTGTTGCTCCAAGATAAAATCCATAGTTTGCAAGAGAATTCTTTTTTGCGATATCTTTTTTCTGGTTGATTAGATCTATGGTAGTAGTTGCCGGATTGTTGTTTGGCATATCAAGGTAGGAAGTAACTCCTCCTAAAACTGCAGCTCTGGATTCAGAAAAGATAGAGGCCTTCTGAGTCATTCCCGGTTCACGGAAGTGAACATGATCATCAATCAGTCCTGGAAGAACAATATATTCATGACATTCAATAAGTTTTGCCTGAGCATCAGAAATATCGTTATCGATTTTTGTTATTAATTGTCCTTCAATAAGCAGATCTTTGCGTATAATACGCTCTGGGGTAACCAGCAGAGCATTTTTTAATAACAGTTTTGACATAGAAACTCCGAAATTTTTTCAATATTTTACAAGATAAAGAGACTCTTAAGAAATGAGTGAAAGTGATAATTTATTTGCACCTAGATTCAGCATCAAGGATGTAACAATTCATAAGAAAGAACGTGTCTACAAGCAGTTTTTTGCCATGGACAGATATGAGGTTTCATATAAGCAGTTTTCAGGTGGAGAAACCAAGGTTCTGGTAAGAGAGATTTTTGAACGAGATGCAGATGCTGTTGCTGTTTTGGTTTGGGACGAGAAAACCGATGAGGTGGCATTGATTGAACAGTTCCGTCCTGGGGCTCTTAAGGATGCTCAGAGTCCTTGGCTGATTGAGATAGTTGCAGGTATTATTGATAAAGGTGAGAGCTGCGAACAGACCGCAATCAGAGAGGTTAAGGAAGAAATCGGCATTGATCTGAAACCTGAGGATTTATGCTTTATTACTTCAGAGTATCCTTCACCTGGCGGAATATCTGAAATGGTTACCTTATATGTTGCAAAGGCTGATTTATCAAATCTTGGTAACCACGGCGGGCTTGAAACAGAATCTGAGGATATACGCGTGTTTAAAGCTAAGCTTGATGATGCTTACGAGAACGTAATGAATGGTCGTATTCATAATTCTGTCGCAATTATCGCAATTATGAACCTGAAGTGGGAAAAGGCGAAAATTGTAAAACGTTTGCACAATAAATAAAAAGTAAGTCACATTTTTTATATCGAGGGTTTAAAAATCTTATGATTTCCTATAGAATTGCGTAACTTTTTGGACTAGCTAAGTTAAAAATATATGAGATAGTCCAAGATACTTTTGTAAAAAAGTACCATATTTGTAAAAATGAGCTAGCGATTACGTTATAAAGGTTCATTTTTGATTACAATAACAGATACGGTACTACTATAGAAACATAAGGTTAATAAGAATGGCCCCTCGGTATTTAACTCCAATGACAGGCGATGGTACAGTCAGAGTGCTGCAGATCTCTGATTGTCATTTGTTTGCTGATCCTGAAAAAGATCTTTTGGGAGTTAACACTTCTGAGAGTTTCAAGGCTACGATTCAGGCAATTAAAGAGCAGAATTTTGAATACGACTTTATTGCCTTTACAGGTGATATAAGTCAGGACTATTCTGCAACTTCATATCAGCATTTTGCTTCTATTATTTCTGTTCTCAATAAACCTGTATTCTTCCTTCCTGGCAACCATGATGATGGTCCTCTGATGTACAGAATATTTGAGGATCTTGGGGTTAACATCGCAAAGAATGTTATTACTCCTAAATGGCAGTTTGTATTCCTTAATTCAGAGGTCTATGCTGTGCCTCACGGCTGGATTGAGAGAAAGCAGCTGGATTACGCGGGATTCTGTTCTCAGCGAAACCCTGAACAGTTTATGGCAGTACTGGTTCATCACATGCCTCAGTTGGTTCATTCAGCCTGGCTTGATACCCAGACTATGCATAATCGTGACGAATTCAATGCCTACATGCGACGGCTTCCTAGATTAAAGCTTGTGCTTACAGGGCATGTCCATCAGGAATTTGACATGTATGATCACGATATTCGTTATATTGCATCGCCATCTACATCTATTCAGTTTACTCCACTGTCTAGTGATTTCTCTCTGGATAATCTTGCACCTGGCTGGAGATATCTGACCTTCTATCCTGATGGAAATATCGATACTAAGGTATATAGACTTCAGAACAACATCTTTGTTCCAAATCACGATGTTGAGGGATACTGATGAAAATCATTTATATTCATGGTTTTCTTTCCAGTTCAAATGCACAAAAAGCTCAGATTTTAAGGCGAGAACTGAAGAAAATCAAAGAAATAGATTTTCAGTCTGTAGACTATCCGGATGATCTTGAATATAGCGTAGACTATCTTTGTAAAACAATAGAAAGCGAAATTGAAAAAGGTGAAAGACCATGCCTTATTGGCAGTTCTCTTGGAGGTTTCCTATCTATAATTCTCTCTGTTCGTTATGATCTGAAAATTGCTCTTATTAATCCCTGTCTTTATCCATCATCATGGATTAAGAAAATGGGATATATCGGTAAGAGTCTTACCAATTTAGATACAGGTGAGTCTTTTGTTGTACGACCTGAAGCTGTTGACTATGTTGAGTCGCTTGAAAAAGAGCTTCTACGATACAGAAAGGATAAGACTATGGTCCTGCTTCAGTCCGGAGATGAAGTTTTAGACTACAGATATGCTTTGAATTTCTTTAAAGATATACCTGTAGATGTGGAGAGCGGTGGTTCTCATCGTTATGATAATTTTGAAAGCAAGATTGATAATATTCTGAAATTCTTCGAAAAAAAATAAATAATAATCCTTTTTGAATCAATATCCCCTCTGTTTTCTAATCTTCTTGCTAAATTTATCCTAAGTTTGTTGTAACATAATAAAAAAGTTAAATAAGATGTGAGACGATTATGCGTATTTTAGTTGTTGAAGACGATCCTCTGATTTCAAATGCTCTTGAGAACAGTCTTAAGTCAAGTGCTTATGCTGTTGACTGTGTTTCTGATGGTAATCTGGCTCTGTATGCTCCTAAGGATATAAATTATGACTGTATCCTTCTTGATCTTGGCTTACCAGGAATGGATGGTGTTCAGCTATTAAAAACATGGCGCTCAGAAAATATATTTACTCCTGTGATCATTATTACAGCACGAGATGGTCTTGATGACCGCATTCAGGGCTTGGATGTAGGTGCTGATGATTATGTGGTTAAACCTTTCGATCTGACAGAGCTTCTTGCTCGTATCAGAGCTGTAACCAGAAGAAGTGCAAATTCAAATGATGTTGTTTCTTTCACCAATGGTACTTTAACTTTGGATCCTGTAACTCATGAGGTTATGGTTAAGGATGAGAGGGGAGTTGTAAGTCACTGTCCTCTGACATCGCGAGAATACTCTCTTCTTGAGGCACTGCTTCGCCGTCCTGGAGCTGTATTGTCCAGAGAGACACTTGAAGACAAGATCTATGCATTTGGTGAAGAAGTTGAATCAAATGCTATCGAATTTATTATTCACAACCTGCGCAAAAAGGTTGGCTCTGCAAACATTAAAAATGTCAGAGGTGTAGGTTGGAAGGTAATAAAAGGAAACTAATAAGGTCTCTTCGCTTAAAGTTATGCGTTGCTCTGACTGGTATTGGTATCATCTACACTGGCTTTAGCTGTTATCGTTCTTACAATAAAACCAAGATTGAGGCTGCCGCTTTTATTGATGAGGAGCTTGCCCAGATTGCAGGTGTAATCGTCAATTACGATGTTATTCTGCCTAAATCCTGGGAAGGTCCATCTTTCAGAAGAAGACTTTTTCGTGATATGCACGGTAATCTACTGTTTCCTCATCACGGAGCTCCTTCATCTCTTCTTCCTATGCCTTCACTGAATGATCTGTTTGACAAGCATCAGGAAATTATGGTCGCTCCGCTATTTGCTAAGCCAGGAGAGACTTTCTATTTTCCTTCTATGATTGAGGATGGAATCTATACTGTCCTAATCAAGGATAAACGAGTAAGAGCTTATGTCTCCACTAATAAGGCAGGCATCCGTTTTGTTGTTGCCCGTTCTTATGATCTTTTAGACGAGGTCGTTAATCAGGCTCTGCTTCATTCTTTGAGTGAATTCCTTCTGCTTTTGATTATTTACGTTCCTAGTACGGTTTTTCTGGTTAATGTTATTTTCAGACCAGTCAAAAAGGTTGCTTCTGAACTAGATGCTAGAAAGCACAATGACCTTTCGCCTATCAGAGCTACCAAGCTGCCATCAGAACTTGATATTTTTATTGAGTCTATTAATCGTCTGTTTACCAAGACCTCTGGCGTGATGCAGAATGAACGACGCTTTATTGCAGATGCCGCTCATGAGCTTAGAACTCCGTTAACTGCAATTTCTCTTCAGGCTCAGGCTATTCATGAAGGAGATTTGCCTCCTGAAGAAGCTGAAAAAATGAGACAGCTTAAACAGGCCATTGCAAGACAGAGAACACTTACCAATAATCTGCTTGAGTACGCTCGTTCTCAGTGTGGACATGTGCTGAAACTTCAGAATTTCTCCATAAAGGATATTTTTATTGAAGTTATTGATGAAATTGGATTTATAGCGGACAGAAAGAATATTGATTTAGGCCTTGAAGGAGACTGCGATATTCTGGTTTACACCGATAGAACTAATGTAAAGACCATTGTCACTAACCTGGTTTCCAATGCTTTAAAGTATACTCCAGATGGCGGACGCTGCGACCTTTCATGCGAGGAAAGTGCGGATAAGAAGGTTGTTTCAATTTATGTTGATGATACTGGTCCTGGCCTGCTTCAAAAAGATCTTGAGCTGGTATTCAATGCTTTCTATCGTGTGGGGGGAGATTCAGCCAAGGTGGAAGGTACAGGTTTGGGGCTTTCCATTGTTAAATCAGCCTGTGATGAAATCAATGGCAGAATTGAACTTTCTAACCGAAAAAAGGGTGGGTTAAGAGCTGCTGTAACTATCCCCAAGCGTAATTTTGTCTAAGAGATAACATCATTTTCTAGTCTTAAAAAAAAGCTAACTGTTGATATCTCTTTCTGTTTCCTTTCTTTCTGTGGTTTTTAGATCTAATCTTTTGGCATTTTTTCTAAAACAAGTTCCTGCTGCTTTTGTTTAAAAATCAGTAATTACCTTCGTAGAAATATTCTGTCTTTCGGCACAATAAACCATCCTTAACAATTCCTCTAATGTGCTTTTGTCAATGCTTTTTGCTAAAATTAAGAGGAATATTAATTTGCAAAGATTCACATACTTTAGATTTATATGACAGAAAACGTAAAAGATTATACTGGCGCTTCCATTGAGGTATTAAAAGGTCTAGAACCGGTTCGCAGAAGACCAGGCATGTACACTGATACTCAGAATCCAAACCATCTGGGTATGGAAGTTATTGATAACAGTGTGGATGAGGCTGTTGCCGGCTTTGCTTCCGAAATCAATGTTACCCTGTATGAGGATGAGTCTCTGGAGGTGGAGGATAACGGAAGAGGCATGCCTGTTGATCTTCATCCAATCGAAAAAATACCTGCAATTGAACTTATTCTTACAAAGCTTCATGCTGGAGGAAAGTTTAATTCTGACAGCTATAAGTTTTCTGGCGGTCTGCATGGTGTTGGTGTATCTGTTGTAAATGCACTATCCAAAAAACTTTCTGCTACTGTAAAACGTGACGGTAATATTTACCGCATTGTTTATGAGTACGGAAAAAAGACAGAGGAACTTCAGGTAATCGGCACCTGCGGAAAAAAGAATACCGGTACAACTGTGCATTTCTGGCCGGATGAGCCTTATTTTGACGATATCAGATTTAATGTTCAGACTTTAAAACATCTGTTAAAGGCCAAGGCAGTCCTGTGCGAAGGTCTGACCATTAACTTCATTGACAAGATTCGTAACACCACCGATCAGTGGACTTACAACGGCAATCTTCAGACATACCTTACCAATCAGGTTCAGGGCAGAGTAATTGAGCCACAGCCTCCATTTTTTGGAGTTGTTAAAAATGAAGATGAAGAACTGGAATGGGCTGTAGGCTGGGAAATGGAAGGTCGAGGAACTCACTGTATTGGAGAGTCTTTTGTAAACCTGATCCCAACGGTAGATGGCGGTACTCATGTCAATGGCTTCAGAAGTGGTCTTACCACTGCCATTAGAGAGTTCTGCGAGCTTCATAATCTGATTCCTCGCGGAATCAAGATTACAGCTGATGATGTCTGGTCCAGATGCAGCTATGTTATTTCCCTTAAAATGAGAGATCCTCAGTTTGCAGGACAGACAAAGGAAAAGCTTTCATCTCGTCATATAGCTGCTTTGGTTGATGGTATTATTTCAGACAGATTTTCTCTATGGCTTAACGCCAATGTTGAAAAGGCGACTGTTATAGCCAATCTGATAATTGAATCTGCAAGAGAGCGAGAGAACTCAGCCAAGATTGTTGAGCGAAAGAAAACTACTCGTGGACCTGCTCTTCCAGGAAAACTTGTGGATTGTACTTCAACCGATCCTTCAAGAGGAGAACTCTTTATTGTAGAGGGTGACTCTGCAGGTGGATCTGCAAGACAGGCTAGAGATTCAAGCTGTCAGGCGATCCTTCCTCTGCGAGGCAAAATTCTTAATACGTGGGAGAAGTCTTCAGCAGAGGCTCTGGCTTCAGAAGAAATCAGAGCGATATCTATTGCCATTGGAGTCGAGCCTGATGCAGATTCTCTTGACGGGCTTCGCTATAACAAGATCTGTATTCTTGCTGATGCTGATTCCGACGGTCTTCATATCGGTACTCTCTTGTGCGGCCTTTTTGTTAAGCACTTCACTCAGCTTGTTCGTGAAGGTCACGTTTTTGTGGCCTGTCCTCCTCTGTTCAGAATCGATTCTGGAAAAATCAAGGAATATGCCCTGGATGAAGATGAGCTCGAGGTAAAACAGAATCAGCTTTTAAGAAAAGGCATCAAAAAAGAGAATATCAAGATTCAGCGATTCAAGGGATTAGGTGAGATGAATCCTGAGCAGTTAAGAGAAACAACTCTTGCTCCTGAATCTCGTCGTCTGATGCAGCTTACTCTCACAACTGAGGCTGACGAAGGCACCTTTGCTCTAATGGATATGTTGCTGTCCAGCAAACGCGCAGCCGATCGACGTCAGTGGATTGAAAATAATGGCGACAAGGCTGAATTGCTAGACTAAACTTAAGGTATGGCAGATAACGACGACAAGACAGAACAACCGACTGGCAAAAAGATAAGTGATGCCAGACGCAAAGGACAGGTTCCTCGCTCAAAGGAAGCTGCGACTTTTATTGTTCTTCTTGCCGGTGTGCTTTCTTTATGGGGCTTCTCCTCAATGCTGGGTCGTGCAATCCAGCAGATCATGCATAACAGCTTTACTCTGACACGAGATCAGATCTTTTCGGTAGATGAAATTCGTCGTCTGTTTGTTGCCAATGTTACTGAAGTAGGTCTTCCAATTCTTTGTATATCTGTAATTCTTTTTATCTGCGGGATATACGGAAATACTTTTATTGGCGGATATAATTTTTCCCACGAAGCCTATCAGCCTAAGTTTGATAAGCTTAACCCTGTAAACGGAATCGGCAGAATCTTTTCTTTAAATTCAATTATTGAGCTTTTAAAAGGTGTCCTTAAGGTCGCTTTTATTGGATCTTTCTGTTATTTCGCGCTTTCTGGCCGAATAAGTGAGGTTTTAACCTTATCCTATCTGGATCCTATCGGCGCTATTAAGCGTGCAATGATTCTGCTTCTGCAGTTTATGATTATTGTGGTCTGTGCCATGCTGCCGATTGTGCTTATAGATGTCCCATATCAGAAATGGCATTATCTCAAGCAGCTTAGAATGACTAAACAGGAAGTAAAGGACGAGTATAAGAACACTGAAGGTAATCCTCAGGTTAAGGGTAAAATTAAGCAGTTACAGTTCCAGATGGCAGCACGTCGTATGATGGCAAAAGTGCCTCAGGCTGATGTGGTGGTAACTAACCCTACTCATTATGCGGTTGCTCTTTCCTATGATCCTAATGGAACCACTGCACCTCTTGTGGTGGCAAAAGGTATAGATGAAATAGCAGAAAAAATAAAAGAGATAGCACGCGAAACAAATGTGCCTGTTATTCCAATTCCTCCTTTGGCGCGTTCTCTTTACTACACTACAGACCTTGATAATGAAATACCAAGAGGCCTTTTCAAGGCCGTGGCTCAGGTCCTAGCTTGGGTAATGGGAATGAAGGCTTTTAAGGAAGGAAAGTCTCAGCAGAGACCTCGTAATCTGGACATGAATCCTGAAATTCCTGACGAGCTCCGTTTCTAAAAGGCAATTTCTATAACCACTCTTTCTATTCGTCTTGTCTATAAACGGTTTTCCTTCCACAAAGATATTATGTCCAATTTCAAATTTTCACTATTAATAGGGGACAATTATTTGAAAGTTAGGAGGTTGGTCAAGAAAAAAACTAAATTTTGGTTTAATATTGTGTAGTACTTTGAGTATGAACAGGTTTTTTCGCTTTGTTATAATCAAATACACCAAAGGAGTTAAAGAGGAATTTTTTATGGCAACTTCTTCCAAAAAACAAACATCAAAAACCACTGTTAAAGCAAAAGCTCCTGTAAAAGCTGCTGCTAAGACAACTACCTCAGCACCAAAAGCAGCTAAGGCAACTTCAACTGTAGACAAGGCTCAGGTAAAAGCATTTAAAGATCAGATTGAAAAACATCTTCGTACCACTATCGGTACCTCACCTGTAAAAGCAAGTAAACTAGCCTGGTGGCAGGCTCTTGTTGCAACTGTTAATGAGGATATTTTCGGTAGACTGACTGATACTCAGCAGACTCATGCAAAGAACGATACTCGTGCAGTGCATTATTTATCAGCAGAATTCTTAATGGGAAGATTAACCATCAATAATCTTACCAATCTTGAAAAATTCGATGTTGCTCGTGAAGCATTGAAGGAATTTGGATTAGATATCAATGAGATTTGCGAGGAAGAGCCTGATATGGCTCTGGGTAACGGTGGTCTTGGTCGTCTGGCTGCCTGTTTTATGGATTCACTTGCAACCTGCAACTATCCTTGTGTAGGTTACGGTATTCATTATGAAAACGGTTTATTCAGACAGGAAATCCGTGCTGGTAAACAGGTTGAACGTCCAGATTCATGGAGAGAGTATGGCTGTCCTTGGGAAGCCTGCCGTCCTGAGTCTGTACAGAATATTCCACTTGGCGGATATGTTGAGAAACAGACTGCTCCTGATGGTTCACAGTGTTCTGTTTGGCATCCATCAAGCATGATCAAAGGTGTGCCTTGGGATATTCCTGTTGTAGGTTACAGAGGTTCATCTGTTGCAATTCTGCGTCTATGGGAATCTCGCTCAACCGAGCAGTTCAACTGGGACGTTTTCAATGCCGGTGGTTATGTTGATGCTCAGACAGAAAAGTCACTTGCTGAAACTATTTCTAAGGTTCTTTATCCAAATGACTCAACCGAGGCTGGTAAGGAATTACGCTTAACTCAGCAGTACTTCTTCTGTGCATGTTCTCTTCGCGATATTCTTCGTAGATATAAGAGATCACATCATAATGATTTCAGTGAGTTTGCTGCAAAGATCGCTATTCAGCTGAATGATACTCACCCAACAATTGCTATTCCTGAACTGATGAGACTTCTGATTGATGAGGAAGGCTTAACTTATGATCAGGCATGGGATATTACCTCAAAATCATTCAATTACACCAACCACACTCTGCTTCCAGAAGCATTAGAGAAGTGGCCTGTTTATATTTTCGAGAAACTGTTACCTCGTCATCTTGAACTGATTTACGAGATCAACTTCCGTTTCTTAAATGGTCCAGTAGAAGCCAAGTGGCCGGGCAATAACGAAATGAAGTCCAAGCTTTCCATCATCGAAGAAGGCGAGGTTAGAAAGGTTCGCATGGCTAATCTGTGCGTAATTACTTCAGAGCATGTTAACGGTGTTGCCAAGATTCACTCTAAGCTGGTTAAAGAGGATCTGTTCCCTGACTATGCTCAGCTATGGCCAAACAAGTTCTGCAACGTAACAAACGGTGTAACTCCACGTCGCTGGATGCTTTCTTGCAACAGAGGTCTTGCAGAGTTATACAATGATGTTGCAGGTAAGGATTGGCCTTTAGATCTTGATAAGTGTGAAGCATTAAAGAAATATGCTGACAAGAAGGAATATCAGGATCGCTTCATGAAGATCAAGCATGAGAATAAGGTAGCTCTTGCTAAGACCATCAAGGAGCTGTGCGGTGTTGAGGTTGACCCTAATGCACTGTTTGACGTTCAGGTTAAGAGACTTCATGAGTACAAGCGTCAGCACCTGAATCTTCTGTACATTATGTCTCTGTACAAGAGTCTTCTTGAAGATCCAGATCAGGATATCGTTCCTCAGGTATTTATCTTCGGTGCTAAGGCTGCTCCTGCTTATACTCTTGCCAAGGACATTATTTTCGCAATCAATGCTGTTGGTGAAAAGATCAACAATGATTTGCGTATCAAGGGCAAGCTGAAGGTTGTATTCATTCCTAACTACAGAGTAAGTCTTGCAGAGAAGATTATTCCTGCTGCAGATATTTCCGAGCAGATTTCAACTGCCGGTTACGAAGCTTCAGGTACTTCAAACATGAAATTCTCTATGAATGGAGCTCTAACCTTAGGTACCATGGATGGTGCAAACATTGAGATTGTTGAGCAGGCAGGTATCGAGAATAACTTCATCTTCGGTCTGAGTGTTGAAGAAGTTCAGGAATTGAAGCCTCGTTACAATCCTTGGGATTACTACAACGCAGATCATGATCTGAAGGCTGTAGTTGACTGGCTGGATTCTGACTTCTTTACTCCAGGTCAGCCAGGAGCATTATCCTCAATCAAGACTTCTCTTCTGAACAATGGTGATCCATTCCTGGTACTGGCAGACTTTGCTTCTTACAAGGAAGCTCATCAGAGAGCACAGAAACTGTTCAAGGATAAGGCTAAGTGGGCCAAGGCTGCAATGATAAACTCTGCAACCATGGGTATCTTCAGCTCAGACAGATCAATTAAGGATTACGCTAATAACATCTGGACTCTAAAGAGCCAGCTGATTAAGAAATAATCCCGTTGTTCTGATACAAAAATTCCCTCGTCGTTAGTATGCCTCCGTTATCAATCTAGTGATCAATAACAGGGGGATACTTCGTGAGGGAATTTTTTTTTGTGGCTCTAAATCTTATGAGCTGTTTTAGCTTCGGTCTATTTCGTAGAAATCTACAAAACAGCCATCCCTGACTTCAACGCAGTCGAATCCTCCGTTAACTGCAGCCTGAAGACCTAATCCTCCATCCTCAAAGACACAGCATTCCTCTGGAGAAAGATTCATTTTCTGTGCTGCCAGAAGAAAAGTATCTGGATTTGGTTTATGTGCAGTTACATCATCCGAAGTAACAATTACATCTATGTAATCCATCATATTTTTGGCTTCAAGTAGACAGTTTACATTGACGGTTCTTGATCCTGTGCCGATGGCAATCTTAACGTTGTCCTCACGTCTTTCCTTTAGGAATTCAAAGACGTCATCATAAACTCTGATCTTAGGAATGTTCTCAAGGTAAATCTCGATTTTTCTGTCTACATATGATTTTAGATCTCCAACAGGAAATCCCTGATTCTTATAGAACCTTGCGATATCGTAGCTAGATGCTCCTCCCATTCTGAATACATCTGCAATGTCTATATCAAAGCCGTGTTCATTTGCTACCTGCTTCCATGACTGTGCATGGTAGGGCATAGAATCAATAAGTGTGCCGTCAAGGTCAAAGATCAGACCTTTATATGTTTTTAGTTTGCTGAATTTCATATGCGTCTAATTGTATGGTTTGATTCGTTAAAAATTTATCACTGTATTTTACAATGAACTGCACTGTATTAGCGATTTTCTTGTATGTAGATGTGGCTCGTAAGTGCATTGTATAATACAATTTATTCAATTAAATATAGAAAAAAATTGTGACAGCCTCTGCGTCTGTCCTTAAGGTGAAACTGTTATGTCTAGAAAATCACAGGAAGAATCCCAGGAAACCAGAAAGAATATTCTAGAATGCGCTAAGAGACTTTTCTCCAAGAGAGGTTATGAGAGGACAAGCCTGTCTGATATTGCCAAGTATTCAGGTGTATCCAGAGGGGCTATTTACTGGCATTTTGAAAGTAAGGAAGACCTTCTTGTAAATCTTGTTGAATACGTTGATGTCAATACAGAGGGAGTACGTTATTTTTTTGAGAGTGCGTCTCCTTCAGAACAGGATCCTCTTTCAAAGCTAAAGGCCTTTGTTTTATGTATTTTTTCTGAAGAGCTCAGTGAATTCTTCAATTCAAGTTTTGTAAATATGCTGATAGGTATTTCTAACGGTTTTTCTGGTAATGAGGTTGCAAGAGCTAAACTTGCCGAGCTGGATAAGCAGAGAATGGATCTGCTGTCAAAAATCATTATGAACTGTGTGGCAAAAGGTCAACTGCCAAAAAATCTGAATATAAGAGCAGCGACAGAACATCTTGCTGTATTTATGTCAGGTATATTCTTTCAGACACGTATGAAGAACACAGAAGCTCTAAAAAAATATTATTCACAGATTGTGGACATGGAAATAGAACAGCTAAAGTTGCTCGTTCAGTCTTGATTTCAATCCTTAAAAAACAAAAACACCGTGTCTTTAAACACGGTGTTAAATGTTTATTTTATATCTTTTCGATGAATGTGTTTTACACGCCGTGCATGTAGAAACTTACAATAAACATAATTGAAATCAGCCACATTACAGGAGAGATTTCCTTTACGTGACCTGTGAAGGTTTTAATCAGACAGTAGCTGATAAATCCAAAGCCGAAACCATTACCGATTGAGTAGCTCAGTGGCATCATAGCAATGGTTAGGAAGGCTGGAATTGACTCGGTGATATCAGAGAAATTAATATCTTTGATATTTCTCATCATCATACTGCCTACAATAATAATAGCAGGAGCAGTTGCAAAAGCAGGAATGAGTCCTGCAAGAGGTGCAAACACAAAGGCAAGGAAGAAGCCTAAACCTACTACAACAGCAGTTAAACCTGTTCTTCCTCCTTCTTTGATACCTGTGGTTGACTCAACATATGAGGTTACAGTACAGGTTCCAAGAACAGCTGAAGCCATGGTTCCTACAGAGTCTGTTAAAAGAGCCTTTTCCATTCCTTCAACATTTCCTTTTTTGTCCATAAGACCTGCATCCTTGGTAACGCCAATCAGAGTACAGATGTTGTCGAACAGTTCTACAACAGTAAATGTAAAGATAACAGTAACCAGACCGTAGTTGATTGCGCCCATAACATCCATCTGCATGAAGGTATCTGCAAAACTTGGAATATTGAAACTAAATACATCACTTACAGATGTTGGGGCAGGTGTTAGACCAAAAATCATGCCTAAAACAGTTACTGCCAGAATACCGTAGATTAAAGCACCTTTTACCTTATAGGCCAGCAGTACAGAAATAAGCAGCATTCCAATGATTGACAGGAAAACCTTACCATCACCGATGTGACCTAAGGTAACCATGGTTGCATCTGATTTAACCACGATTCCAGCGCTGCTGAATCCAATGATTGCCAAGAACATACCAATACCGACAACCACGGCAGCTTTGATGCTGTCTGGTACAGCCTTAATGATTAGAATACGTAGCTTGGTAATAGTAAGGATCAGGAAGACTACACCTGATACAAACACAGCACCTAAAGCGGTCTGCCATGATAACCCCATGGTTCCGCATACGTAGAATGCGAAGAAGGCATTAATACCCATTCCTGGTGCAACGCCGATTGGCAGGTTAGAAAATAAGCCCATAGCAATAGAGCACAGACCTGCAGACCAGAGTGTAGCCGCAATAGCTGCTTCACGAGGAATGCCTGATGCCTCAAGAATAGATGGGTTTACGAAAATAATGTAGGCCATAGCAACGAATGTAGTTAGACCTGCAAGTAGTTCTGTAGAAACAGATGAGCCTTTCTGTTCAATTTTGAATAGACGGTTCAAAAATTGTGATGTAGACGAAAGCATAATATCCTCAGTTTTTTATGCAATATTCTCTTTTTAGAGAATCGACAAACCGAGTCATTTTAACACAAATATTGCAATAACTCTGACTAATAATAAGGTTGTGTATCTGTGCTTATCTTTGCCGCCGGAAGACCCTATTCAGCCATGGGGAGCAGGTCAACTTGTCTTTTTTACACTGTTGATGTGAATAGATTGTACGAATTTGTATGATTGAAAATAAAACACCTCCAAGTTTCTGGAGGTGTCATATTTGGAATTTTAAGATAAGGATCATGTTCTAATCCTGTTTTGGCTCATCCTTATAGATGGTATCTTCAACATTTCTACAGAAATAATCCAACTGAGTAATTGCAGCCTCAAAGTTCAAATTATCCTGATAGTCAAGAGTCATGTGTTTTTTAAAGTGTTCTCTTACTACTACAGGATCACTCATGATTTTCTTGAAGATCTCTGTATAGTATTTGATGACTTCATTTGATACTCCGTGAGGAGCCACAATTCCTCTTATTGTTCCATACCACTTGTTGTAATATCCTGCCTCGTCTAAAGTTGGAACGTCTGGCAGCGCGGAAATTCTGTTATTGCCGAATACACCGACAACTCTTAGTTTTGGTGAACTTGATAAAACCAGATCTGCAACCTCTGCAAATGTGACACAGATGAAATCAACTTCCTTTGTTAAGAGTTTGGCAAGCTGATTAACGGTTCCGTCACAGTGAACTGCAGTATATTTAAAACCAGCAGAGTGAGCAAAAAGCTGGGCTCCTGTATGATAGGAGGCCTTGTAGCCATTAGTTGCAGCCTTGATTTTTCCTGGATGTTTTTTTGCATCCTCAACCAAATCCTCGAGCATCATGTAATTGCCGTCGGCATTAACCACAATAATTGCTGTTTCTGTATTCTGTCCGCAGATAGGAACAACATCTGATACCTTGTAGTATGCACCCGGCAGATAAGACATGGCCGCAAATGTAGGAAGATTTACATAACCTAGGGTGTGTCCGTCCGGATTTGCTTTTACAATTTCCTTAACACCTGCTATGCCATCCTCTCCCGTGACAT
This sequence comes from uncultured Succinatimonas sp., assembly GCA_900317105.1. Taxonomy (GTDB): domain Bacteria; phylum Pseudomonadota; class Gammaproteobacteria; order Enterobacterales; family Succinivibrionaceae; genus Succinivibrio. The sequence continues at coordinate 63,437 of ONFP01000002.1, forward strand.
TCTTTATAGTGATTTTTTGCTTGATGTATTTTTCTGCAACTGACCTGATTGCCTGAGCGCTCATGTCAGTTCCTCCTCCGGCCTTGTAAGGGACAATAATGGTGATATCCTCTGTTGGCTTCCAGTCTGCAGCAACAGAGGAAAAAGAAATAAAGGCGGAAAACATACCGACAATCAACGCAGAAAATATTTTCATTTCAAAACCCTGTGTAATAATCCTTTATTACCTAAAGTACTCCTACATATACTGAATATAAGTTAAAAAGACAAAGTCGCAATTTTTTGAAATAAAATTCACGAGGGGAATTTCAATTTTTTTGGGGCACCTAAAAAAAATAAAAAAATAGTGTTATTTTCAGAAAATCCTATTTGGAAATAATCTTAATTCTGAAAAAAGTGTACAGTCTGGTGTTGGTGCTTTATTACTTACGGAGTATGGAATTATCAGTGGCTGATTGCTAAAATCTACTCATTAGCAATGTGGTATGAAAGGGAAAAGTCATGGAAACTCGAAAAATTGAGTGTCATACTTTGATTGTCGGTGCCGGCTCTGCTGGTATTGAAGCATTTAAAAGCGCTGTGGATAGTGGAGCTGACTGTATTATCGTGGATTCCGGTCCGGTTGGGACGACTGCTCAGCGTTCAGGGGAACTTCCTACCAGTCTTTTAATGTCTGCAGCTCAGTCTCTAAAAGCCATAAAAAATCTCGAACAAAGCGGCATCACTTTTCCTATTCCTGTCAATCCAGATACTTCAAATGTTTTATCCTCCCTAAGAGCAGTGAGAGCACGAGCCACCTCTGACGTTCTTTCTTTTATGTACAGAATTCCTGAGAATAAAAGATTGAGAGGCACTTTGAAATTTACGGACCATCATCATGCTGTTGTGGATGATTCTGTTGAAATTCATTTTGAGACTGCTGTAATTGCAACCGGCTCCTCTCCACTTGTGACATTTGAACAGTCAAGACTTAAGAATATTCTTACCTCAAATGAATTCTTTGAGCTCGAAACTCTCCCCAAGTCAGTTGCTGTATTCGGAAGCTCCAAGGTGGGACTGCAGTTAGGTCAGTCTTTATCATATCTTGGCGTTGATACAGTGGTGTTCGGTCAGAAAAAGCTCTGGCAGTTTACTGATGAGTCTGTGTTACTGGTTGCTCATCAGTTACTTTCTTCAAGATTCAAGCTCTATGTGGACACTTATGTTACCTCTATGGAGGATGACGGTGAAAAAGGTTATACCATCTACTATGTGGATGGTAAAGGCTATGAGAATTATCTGCACATGGAAAGTATTGTTGCAGCAACCGCCAGAATTCCAAATGTCGGAGGCATGAATCTGCAGAAAATCGGAGTTAAACTGCAGCCTAACGGTTTTATTAGAATAAATAAAGACACACTGCAGACCTCTGTTCCTAATATTTTTGCCGCAGGAGATGTCTGCCGAGATACTTTCCTCTCCTCTGTTGCGTTTTCTGATGGTAAGTATGCAGGCAGAAATGCCGCCAACTATCCTGTTCTATCAAACAAACCTTCGCAGGTAAAAGTAAATCTTGTATACACAGATCCGGTGCTGGCCATAGTTGGCAATTCTCTTGAGGAAATGAGAAAATACGCGAAAATGACTGGAGATACTTTCGTTACAACAGAAGTCAGATTATCTCAGGGACATTATAGAGGCTTAAGAGAAGATGGTGGAATTCTTAATCTTTATACATCAGTATCTTCTCACCGAATCCTTGGAGCTGAAATCTGTGCCTATAGAGGCGATAAGATAGCTAACTTTTTAGCATTGGCCATGGAAAATAATTACACTGTTGAAAGATTATCGGAATATAATTTTGCAAATTTATCTGCAGAGTCTGCAATTGGAATTGCGGCCCAGAATACTGTAGATAAGCTTAAGAAAAGTAACAAATTTAGAGTTCGTCAATAAATGAAAAATAAGATTGTTCTAGCTTCCGCCAATGAGGGAAAGGCAAGAGAATTCCGCGCAATTTTAGAACCATTAGGTTTTGAGATTGTGCTTCAGTCAGAACTGGGCGTTGTATCCCCTGAAGAAACTGGCAGAAGCTTTATTGAAAATGCTATTTTAAAGGCCAGATATGCTGCAGAGAAAACAGGAATGTGGGCGCTTGCTGATGATTCTGGTTTAGCTGTTGATGCCCTGAACGGTGCCCCTGGCATTTATTCTGCCCGTTTTTCAGGTGGAGATGACAAAAGCAATAATGCCAAGCTGTTAGAGCTTATGAAGAATGTTCCAGAAAATAAGAGAACCGCAAGATATTACTGTGCTCTATGCCTTGTTAAGCACAAGGATGATCCTGTTCCTCTGACCGTGCTTGCCTCATGGGAAGGATCAATCGGCTATAAAGAAATAGGTTCTGGCGGATTTGGCTATGATCCTCTGTTTATGGTAACCGGCAGACACTGTTCTGCAGCACAGCTCCCTCCTCAGATTAAGAATCTGATTTCTCACAGAGGAAGAGCTCTCTCCGCCTTAACTTACAAGCTCGAGCACAACTACATCTAATGGCTTCAGAACTACCTGTCGGTTTATACGTTCATTATCCATGGTGTGTTAGGAAGTGTCCTTACTGTGACTTTAATTCCTATCCTATAAGAGATAGAGACTGTACTGAGAATAAATATTTAGAGGCGCTGCTTTCAGATTTTTCATCGTTTGAAGAATTTCTTGAAGGCCGTTCCTTGCTGTCCGTCTATTTTGGTGGAGGAACTCCTTCTCTGTTTTCTCCTTTTGAAATGGAGAAGGTTTTCAAAAGAATTTCTCCTTATCTTACAGAGAAAACAGAAATCTCAATGGAGGCTAATCCTGGTACAGTTGATCTTGACCTTCTGAAAAGCTACCGCGATATAGGAATTAATCGTATCAGTATCGGTGTTCAGAGTTTTAATGATGTTTCTTTAAAACTCCTCGGGAGAATTCACAGTTCTGAAGATGCAGTCGTCTGCTGTGAAAATGTTATCAGAGCTGGTTTTGATAATTTCAACATCGATATTATGCACGGGTTACCAAAACAGAATGCTTCAATGGCTCTTGATGATATAAGAATGGCAGTTGACCTTGGATGCAATCATCTCTCCTGGTACGAACTTACTATTGAAGAGGATACTGCCTTTGGAAATAATCCACCTGTACTTCCATCTGAAGATACTCTGTCGGAGATAGAGGAGCGAGGCTTTGATCTTTTAGCTTCTCTAGGTTTTAACCGTTATGAAGTCTCCGGTTATACAAAAGACAGAAGATGTCTTCATAATCAGAACTACTGGTATTTTGGTGATTATATAGGTATTGGGGCAGGTGCTCATTCTAAGCTTAAAATAGGCAATGACACCTTCAGAAATGCTAATCCTCAGATCCCTTCAGAATATATCTCAAAGGTTTTGAACAGTCAGCTTAAACTTTCAAAAGTAAATCCTGAAGATCTACCTTTTGAATTCATGCTGAATCGCCTGCGCATCTTTGATGATGTTAGATACAGCGAGTTTGAGAATACTACAGGTCTTTCCTTTGAAAAAGTCAGAGATAAACTTGAGAATTCTCAGTCTCTTGGTCTTATTATCATGGATAAGGAATCCTACAGACTTACAGAAAAGGGAAGGTGGATGCTTAACGATATTCTGGAAATGTTTCTGGATTAGGTGTAAACTGCATTCACATTCCACTCTAGAAAATATTTTTTTGTCAAAAATGAGCAGTAGAACACTTAACTGTTGTAAAACGTACTGTTCTTCCACATAGCTCTTTCAATTAAGATGCTATAATTTTAGTTAGAAAAAAATAATCATTTCAATAATATTGCGGTTTAATAACAACATCACATCTGCCTTTGCGGAAGCTTGGCAGCTTTACAGACGGATTTTTGATAAGAACGATCCCCTTTACTCAGACTTTTAATCCCCGCAAAAGAGTAAAGATATTCAAAGAGAAAACATATGAATACAAACGATAAAAAAAGAATTAGTGCACTTTTGGCATTAAAGAATGCTCCAAAGGGAAAAATCGAGTCTGATTTCAGAGTGGCTCTATATGTGGTGGCAGCCTTATATCATCTGGATTTTTCTAACAAATCCAATCTAGGAGTCTGTACCTATCTTCTTGGAGAGGTCGGTTTTAAGGGCGATATTTCACGTTATTCAGACAAAGATTATTTTGATTGTCTAAAGGATCTTTCTGATAAAGGGAGTCTGATTCCATTAGGTCAGGGTAGTTCCTATACAACACCTAATGATCTGCTGATTTTTAAATCAAAGGTCTATTGCGTTGAAGACCCCGCCATGTCTATAGAGATGGGGGAGAAATTCTTCAATTACTATGTGAGTGATGAATCAGGCAAAGAATACCGATTGAATTCAGATTTTGTGCTACTGCCTAATGACGAGGTTGAGGCTGTGGTTTCAAAAACAGGTGATGTTGCCTATATCAGAAGTATCACCAAGGTAAGACAGTGCGTATTAGGAAGAGTTATTCCTCTGTCTGGTAAAAAGGTTGGCTTTTCACCTGATGAACCAAATTTAAAGCAGCTCAAGTTCTTCTTTAAATCAAAAGATGATCTTGGAGAGGCAACCTCTGGTGATGTGGTTATTGCTCAGGTTGTTAAAAGGGATATATCTGGCTTTGAAATTAAGACCAGAGAAGTTGTGAAGGATATCGGCAATCTTAACAACATTATTGTTATGGCTGTTCTTAGAAATGATATTCCTAACGTCTGGCCTCAGAACCTGTTAAAGTCCCTATCCAGAATTCCTGATTCTGTTAGTGAAAAGGAAACAAAAGGCAGAGTTGATTTAAGAGAGCTTCCTTTGGTTACTATTGACGGTGAGGATGCTAGAGACTTTGATGATGCTGTTTACTGCAGAAAAGAAGGAAAAGGCTGGAGACTGTGGGTAAGTATCGCGGATGTTTCAACCTATGTAAAACCAAATACTCTTTTGGATAAGGAAGCTGTAAACCGTTGTAACAGCTGCTATTTCCCAAATTTTGTAATACCTATGCTACCAGAAAAACTGTCAAACGGAATCTGTTCTTTAAATCCTAATGTTGACAGATTATGTATGACAGCAGAAATGGAAATTTCTCATCAGGGCAAGATAACCTCCTACAAATTCTACCCTGCTGTGATGAGATCTCATGCTCGTCTCACCTATACCGAGGCCTGGCAGATGATGGAAAAGGGCACTGTTCAGTTTGAAGAGCACGAGAGTGTGGTTGAGGATGTTAAAGAGTTACACAATCTGTACCTTGCTTTTAAAAAGGATCGTATCAATCGTGGCGGTGTATCCGTTGAATCTGAGGAACTGCATTTTGTATTCAATGAGAATATGGAAATTGAGGGAATCAAACCTTTAGAGAGAAATGATGCTCACAAGGTTATTGAGGAATGCATGATTGCCGCAAATGTGGCTGCTGCCTGTTTTGTTGCCTCTAATAATGCTCAGACTTTGTACCGAGTTCATGCAAAACCTACAGAGAAGAAATTAGGTCTTCTGGTTACTCAGCTGGCAAGATTCGGACTGTCTCTTCCTGGAGGAAAGGAGCCTACTTCAAAGGACTATATGAAACTTGCTGATTCTGTTGCTCATCGTGTTGATGCAAAGGTCATCAATGAGCTGATTCTAAGAAGTATGTCCAAGGCAGAGTATACTCCTGAGAACATCGGCCACTTTGGTCTGGCTCTGGAGAAATATGCTCATTTCACCTCTCCTATACGTCGTTATGCTGATCTTCAGCTTCACCGTGTAATCAAGTATCTTCTCGAAAAAGAGGAAAAGCGCTCCTGGGGAAAGATTGGATCAAGATCTTATACCAGGGCAGAACTTGTTGCACTTGGTGTAAAGTGTACTGACAGAGAAATAGCCGCTGACATGGCAGAGCATGAGGTTGATGCTGCACTGGCATGTATTTATATGGAAAAGTTTATAGGAGAAACCGTAGAGGGTACTGTAACTGCAGTGACCAGCTTCGGTGTCTTTGTCAGAATCGATGATTTCGGTATTGACGGTATGATTTATATAGGAAACTTTAATTCCTATATGGTCTTTGATGAGAGAACCCAGACTCTGACTTCAAACAGAGGCGAATCATACGCTATTGGCAAGAAGGTTAAGGTTGTAGTTGCAGATATCAATCACGAGGAGCATAAGATTAACCTGATGCCCGCCAATATGAGCAAGGCTCAGATTAACGCTCTGAAAAAAGAAAGAGATGCAATAGTTGCAAATAGACAGAAAATTGTTCAAAATGCACCAAAAAATGATAAAGAAACAATTTTCATGAATCTTTCAGACATATCAAAAGGAAAGGATCCTTCTGATCAGGACATTGTTTTGAGAAACAAAAAGCAGGCTTTTTCACTTGGAAAGGAATATATAAGTGATCCATATGATTCAGCCATTGACATGAAAAAGATCAAGTTCTCAAAGAAATCGAATAAAAAATCTAAAAAAGGTTAAATAAAAATATGTACGTAAATAAGAAAAAGGCAAATACCAGAGAAATCATTTACGGTATCAATGCCGCTACTACAGCAATTCAGTCAAATCCTGACAAGATTACCGCTGCCTGGGTTGTAAAAGGCAGAGAGGATGACAAGCGCATTCGTCAGATTGAGCAGATGCTTTCTCAGATTGGTATCAAGGCACAGGTTGCAATGCGTCATTCCTTAGATGAGAAGACCGATAATGGAGTGCACCAGGGTATTGTTCTTGAGGTTATCGCAACTCCTCCAAAGGATGAGCGTTTCCTTGAAAACCTGTTAAAGGAGCTTGAAGGACAGAGACAGCTGTATCTGATCCTTGATGGTGTAACGGATCCTAGAAATCTTGGTGCGGCTATGCGTTCTGCCTGGGCAGCCGGTGCTTCTGCGGTTATTGTTCCAAAGGACAAGTCAGCTTCACTGACCCCTGTTGCAAGAAAGACAGCAGACGGTGCTGCAGAGCATGTTCCTTTTGTTGCTGTAACCAATCTTGCAAGAACTATCGAGCTGCTTCAGGAATTCAATGTTGAAGTTGTAGGTATGGCTGGTGAGGCTACAGATACCATTTATGATTACGACTTCCAGAAAGCTACTGCTCTTGTAATGGGCTCAGAGGAAAGTGGTATGCGACATCTGACTCGAGAGAAATGCGATACCATTGTTAAGATTCCAATGGCCAAAGGGGTTGAATCATTAAATGTTTCAGTGGCTGCCGGAATTGCAATGTTCGAGGTCGTACGTCAGCTTTCTGTAAAATAAATTTGTCAACTTTTTTTGCTATCGTATCAGATAGATACGGTAGCACATCTTCAAATACCTCGTTTTTTCTTGATAATCCTCTCAAAAAGCGTATAATAATCGCACTCAGTCATGTGGATAACATATTCACATTGGTCTCCTTGTCTGATAATTGACTGATTTATCAGATTTTTACCGTAAGGGGCATTTTAATGCGTAACTACGAAATTGTATTCCTGGTTCACCCAGATCAGACCGATCAGGTTCCAGGTATGATCGAGCGCTACAAGGGCGAGATCGAGAAATCAGGTGGTAAGGTTCACCGTTTAGAGAACTGGGGCCGTCGTCAGCTGGCTTACCCAATCCAGAAAGTACACAAGGCAACTTATGTTCTTATGAACGTTGAAGCTGATCAGGAAGTTATCGATTCAATCGAGAACACCTTCCGTTTCAATGATGCTATTATCCGTAATTTAATCATTCGTACCAATGAGCCAATTACTGAGCAGTCTCCAATGATGAAGGCTCGTGATGACCGTCGCGTACGTGATGAAGAAATTTCTTCACAGAAGATTGAAGATGATGCAGATGCTGAAGCTTCAGTAGATGCAGAATAAGGGGATTAATCATGGCTCATTACTATCACCGTCGTAAGTTCTGCCGTTTCACTGCAGAAGGCGTTACCGAGATTGATTACAAGGATGTTGCTTTATTAAAGAACTATGTTACCGAGTCAGGTAAGATTGTTCCAAGCCGCATCACAGGTACAAGTGCTAAGTATCAGCGTCAGCTGGCTACTGCTATCAAGCGTGCTCGTTTCTTAGCTCTATTACCATACACTGACCTACAAAGCCGCTAATTAGGAGCTAAAATGGAAGTTATTCTATTAGACAAAATTGGCCGTCTAGGCGGTCTAGGTGACAAGGTTAAGGTTAAGAATGGTTATGCTCGTAACTACCTGTTACCTTTAAAGAAGGCTGTTTTAGCAACTAAAGAGAACCTAGCTAAGTTCGAAGCTGAGCGTGCTCAGTTTGAGGCTAAGATTGCTGCTGAATTAAAAGCTGCTCAGGAACGTGCTGAGAAGTTAAACCAGATCGGCAAGTTCGAAATCGCTGCTCAGGCTGGCGACGAGGGCAAGCTGTTCGGTTCAGTTGGTACTCGTGATATTGCTGAAGCTGCATCAAAAGCTGGTGTAGAGTTACACAAGTCAGAAGTTCGTCTTCCAGACGGTGTTCTACGTTCAGTTGGTGATTACCAGATTGAAATTCAGCTACACGCTGACGTTAAGACCGAAATTACTGTTTCTATCGTTCCAGAGAAATAATAGTTTTTCGATCTACTATAAAAACGGAGACTTGTTCTCCGTTTTTTAATGCATATGAAGTAATGATTCAACCTGTTTTAAAATGGGTGGGTGGAAAAAGACAGATTTTAAATTCCATTGCACCTCTTGTTCCTAATTCCTTCTCAAGCTACTGTGAACCTTTCTTTGGTGGCGGAGCTGTCTGTTTTCATTTAAAGCCTAATTCTGCAATCATTAACGATATAAATACCGAACTTATTGAATTCTATAAAGTTGTTAGAGATTATCCTGAAGAGTTAATCTCTGAATTACAGTCCTACGTTAATGATGAAGAGTTCTACTATTCAATAAGAGCTTTGGACAGATCTTCTTCTTTCAAGGACTTATCTCCCGTAAAGAAAGCCGCAAGAACCTATTATTTAAATCGAATGGGGTATAACGGTCTATACAGAGTAAACAGTAAAGGCCTTTATAATGTGCCTTATGGAAAATATAAAAGACCATTTTCTCCATATGCTGATTCCATAAGAGAACTAAGTTATTATTTTAAAACTAATAATATTGTTTTTCTGAATGGACATTATTCAAAGATTCTCAATTATCTTGATTCAAAATCGTTTGTTTACTTAGATCCTCCATATGATCGGGTATCCACAACTTCTTTCATAAGCTATTCAAGTGATAGTTTCTCTCGCTTAGAGCAGATTGGACTGAAAAATTTCTGTGACAAGCTTACTGCAAAGGGAATCAGATTTATGCAGTCCAATTCAGCAACTGACTTTATCAAAGATCTTTACAAAGACTACAAAGTAACTATTGTCGGCGCTAAAAGAAGTGTCAATTCTGATGGGAAGAATCGAGGCTCTGTCGATGAGGTTATTGTCAGAAATTACAAGTAGAAATTTGTTAACATATTTTTTTTCATAGAATAAGCTCCGTTAATCTCTGATTTGGAAGCCTGTTATCCTAGAATCCAATTCTACAAGCTCAGGTCTAATGAACATCAAATATTGGCTATCTGTACCTGCAGAGGCTCCTTTATTTGTGATTCTACTAGTGATTATTCTCACGCAAGTTAAAACCATATGGTCAAATATGATAAAATTATGATTGTATTAAATCAGTTTTTGATATCCTAATATTGCGTAAAGGTGTTTTATATGACCCAGGATAGACAGCAGCGTATTATTGAATACCTTAAGAATCATAATATTGCAACCGTAGATGATTTAGTAAAGGTTACCGGAGCTTCTGCTGCAACAATTCGACGAGATTTAATCAAATTAAATAAAGATGGAACTGTATATAGAGTTCATGGTTCTGTCACTCTGAATACTTCTATTCGCCAGCTTACAACCAGTGAAAAGCTTGGTCTTCATCATGAAGCTAAATTAAGAATTGCGGCTGAAGCAGTTAAACTGGTAAACAGCGGTAACAGCCTGATATTAGATGCTGGTACCACAACAATTGAGCTTGCTAGAAATCTTTCTTCAATCCCTGTAAAGGTGATTACTTCTGACTTGAATATAGGTCTACTGCTATCAGGTAATCAGAATGTGTCTGTTGTTATTACTGGAGGCGAGCTTGATTCAAGCAGTCAGTCATGTATAGGAGAAATTGCACGTAACCTTCTGCGTAAGATCCATCCTGATTATGCCTTTATCAGTTGCAATGCTTGGGATCTGAAATATGGTATTACCGCGCCTACCTCCGAGAAGGCTAATTTCAAAAGAGAGCTGATCAATACCGGAGCTTGCATTGTACTGCTTGCTGACAGCAGTAAATACGGAAAGAGTCAGCTTTTTACCGCATCTGATATCAGAGATATAGACGTGATAATTACAGATAAGAATCTGCCTGAAGATGTTGCAGAGCAGATTAGAACTCTTGGTATTAAGCTTATTCTCGTTTAATTATATTCATCTTATTTGCTTAAGTTATTGACAGTCTCCAAACAGTTATTGGTTGGCTGTGGCACTGATAAAGAGAGAAGTTTATAAAACATAGCCACCACGATAATAATAACTGTGGTAACAATTTTCCGAGTTATTATTTATCTTTCAATAAAAACTCCTACATTATTTTGTAAAATAAGCAGAGTATAAGGAGTTATTTCTAATATGCATAGCCCAAACAATTTCCCAAATCTCAAACCCTTTGTTAAGTGGGTTGGAGGAAAAACTACCAGTATTCCCAGTCTTCTAGAGTATATACCTGAGCACATCTCAACTTACGTTGAGCCTTTCGTGGGGTCAGGTGCTGTATTAATGGCTCTGAATTTTGATAAGGCTATTATCAATGATTCCAATTCAGAACTAATCAATGCCTACAATGTCATTAAATCAAATCTTGGTGAACTGGAAGTTTACCTGTCTACTCTAATCTATGACAGAAAGCTTTATGATGAAATCAGATCCTGGGATAGAGAGCCTGATTTTGATAAAAGATCTGCTGTGGAGAGGGCTGCCAGATTCATTTTTCTTATGAAAACCTGCTATAACGGGCTGTATCGCGTTTCAAAGAAAAACTTCTTTAATACCCCATTTGGCAATTACAAGAATCCAACCATATGTGATACTCAGACACTTGAGGCCTGTTCGTCATTCTTTAATCATAAAGATATCAGAATGCTGTGTCAGGACTATCAGTCATTACTTGATGTAATTCCTGAGGATTCCTTTGTTTATCTAGATCCTCCTTATTTTCCTGTTTCAAAGACAGCCAATTTCACTCAGTATCAGTCCGGTAATTTTAAACAGGATGAACATCAGAGATTGTATGAGTTCTGTATGGAACTCCACAGAAGGGGAATTAAATTCCTGCAGTCTAACTCAGATGTACCTCATATAAGAGAACTATACAGGGATTTTAACATCAATACTGTTGCAGTTAGCCGAAGAATCAATTCAAATACTTCGAAGAGAAATGCTGTAAACGAACTTATCATTACCAACTATGATAAGGAATCACTGGAACTATTAAAGATAGGGTAGGGTAATTTTATTATATTCAAATCAGGGCTTTCCACAGATTCACGGATGAACCAATAAAAATATAAAACTACTATAAATCAAAGGGAAAGAAATGGTAAAATAGACGCGCGGTCTAACCGTGTAGGTGGCTCTAGCCTGTTAGAGTCACTGCAATGGCTCTAACAGTTGCTATTGCCTTAGATTAACTAATCTAGGAGATTCTATGAAAATCCTAATTGTTATCGTGGTTGTAGCTTTGTTACTGTTCTTTAGCACTGCAGTGTACTAGCTAGACCACTAAGAGGGGCGGGAAGAAAACTCCGACCTTCGTCTTTATTATAGATCAAAAAATATCTGATTAGTATTTTATTCAGTTATAGAATTTATCTATTTCTTAAACAGTTAATCAGAATTAGTCATTATAAATTATGTTGGCTCGAAAACCACGGTTTTAACCGTGTGGATGAGAGCCCGTTAATATATTAAAAGTAAAATTGCAAAATAAAAAGTTGCCAACTTTGTCAGTTGCAATAATAGC